>CAIKKJ010000177.1 GCA_903827955.1 uncultured Verrucomicrobia subdivision 3 bacterium | reverse complement strand
TGCCAGTGGAGCATTTTAGAGTTGTAGAAGATTTTCACGAAGTTCAAATAGAACAAATTCAACGGGGAATTATTTTTGTAGTTGCAGTTTGGAGTGGGCCATCTCTCGTTGGATTTAAGCGATTTACCAAAACCATAAAGTCACTCGAAACCAATTCACTCGACTTAGTAATATTAGACATCGATAGCTTGACTGCTCATTCAACCAATGAGCTTTTTGGCGTTCCAAGCTTTACGACTGGCGGTTGGGGCGAAGCGATTTGGGTTTGTCGCGGAAAGATTATTGCTCGCGAGCTAACTCATATTGCTCCGGAAGCTTTGATTGAGCAGCACACAAATGAACTACTCGGTTAAACCCGTTTTCCATCCCCTGAATATTACTCCCACTCAATCGTCCCCGGCGGCTTGCTGGTGATAACACGCAGCGGTTCACGCCTTTAACCTGCCGAAGCGGATGCTGGATTGGCCGCTCGGGCGACGTGGAAATGATTTAGCCAACCGGATGAGTTGCGCCACCTTGCGGATTTTTTCTGCAAACGGCTCGCGGGCGAGTTTCTGGCGCATTTCGGCTTTCATAATGTCGGCAGTTTTAGTTTATGCCGTTGGAGCACTTTTGCCAAATAGGATTTATCAAGATCGGCCTGCTGCAACAGTTGTTCGATGCGCGCCTTGTCCTTGGCCCGGCCCACGCTGGCGGCAATGGCAACAATGTGTTCTCCGCGAAAGATTTTAGCCGGAACCCCTTCGTAATCCATACGTTCTGCCTCACGCACGGCTTCCTCGGTCAATCCGCCGGCGGCAAGAAACTGGACGGGAAACCCACGGAGCAAAAGATGTTCACGTTCAACCTGCCAGCCTTGTGCCTGCAAGTGTGCGTAGATGGCGGGAATGCCCCTTGTCTTTGGTGATGAAAAAAATGTCGGCGTCGTAGGTCGTGAACGGCTCAACGTAATAAATCGCCGCGAGCGCCCCGCCCAGCGCCCAGTCCTCAATCAAGCTCGCCGCGACCAACTCATTGGCCGCGCGCAAAACGTCAGCCAATGGAAGATTGTCGGATGGCGGATTGATTGCCATAGACGAATTTCATTCCCACTCTATCGTTCCGGGCGGCTTGCTGGTGATGTCGAACACGCAGCGGTTTACGCCTTTCACTTCGTTGATGATGCGGCTGGCGAGTTTTTCTAGCAGGTCGTAGGGCAGCTTCACCCAGTCGGCGGTCATGCCGTCCTGCGATTCCACGGCGCGGATGGCGATGGTGTAATCGTAGGTGCGTTCGTCGCCCATCACGCCCACGCTGCGCACGGGCAGCAACACGGCAAAGCTCTGCCAGATCTTGTAATACAGTCCGCTCGCCTTCATCTCCTCCACGACGATGGCGTCGGCGTTGCGCAAAATCTCGCAGCGCGCCGACGTGACTTCGCCGAGGATGCGCACGGCGAGGCCGGGGCCGGGGAACGGCTGACGCCAGACGATTTCCTTCGGCACGCCAAGTTCTTCGCCGAGCAAACGCACTTCGTCCTTGAACAAATTCTTCAGTGGCTCGACGAGCTTGAACTTCATGCCCTTGGGCAAACCGCCGACATTATGGTGCGATTTGATGAGCGCGGCAGGATTGCCGGCGATTGGCACGGATTCGATGATGTCGGGATAAAGCGTTCCCTGCGCGAGAAATTTTGCGTTACCCACGCGCTTCGTCGCGGCTTGAAAAACATCCACGAAGGCCTTGCCGATGATTTTGCGTTTCTTTTCGGGATCGGTCACGCCCTTGAGCTTGCCGAGAAAAAGTTTGGTGGCGTTCTCGTATTGGAGCTTCACCTTGAAGTTGCGGCCAAAAACTTCCTGCACGACTTCGGCTTCCTTGGCGCGGAGCAAACCGTTGTTCACGAAAATGCACGTGAGCTGATTGCCAATCGCCTTGTGCAGCAACGCGGCCGCCACGCTGGAATCCACGCCGCCGCTTAAACCGAGCACCACGTGTTCCTTGCCGACCTGCGCGCGGATTTCCTCAACCGCTTGGTCAACGTAGTTCCGCATCGTCCAGCTCTTGCCACAACCACAGACGCCGTGGACGAAGTTGGAAATGATTTCTTTCCCGCGCGGTGTGTGGACAACTTCGGGATGAAATTGCAGTCCAAAAAATTTCTTCGCGCGATTCTCGATGGCAGCGTATTCGGAATTTTCCGTGACGGCCACGGGTTTAAATCCGTTCGGCAATTTCGTGAGTTTGTCGCCGTGGGAATTCCAGACCTGCAATTTCTGCGGCAGCTTGCTGAACAGCGCGCAAGACTTGTCCTTGATGGTGAGTGTGCCTTTGCCGTATTCGCGCTTCTGGCCTTTCTCGACCTTGCCGCCGAGGAACTGCGCGAGCAATTGCACGCCGTAGCAGATGCCGAGCA
The DNA here is from genome assembly GCA_903827955.1 of uncultured Verrucomicrobia subdivision 3 bacterium. Lineage (GTDB taxonomy): Bacteria > Verrucomicrobiota > Verrucomicrobiia > Limisphaerales > UBA11358 > UBA11358. The sequence goes on along the minus strand of CAIKKJ010000177.1, from coordinate 24,354 downwards.
CTGGCACACCGAGATGAAAAATATTTTTGTCGGGCAGCGGCGCGCCTTGGGTATAAACACTCGACGGACCGCCGGACAAAATAATGCCGCTTGGTTTCATCGCGGCGATCTCGGCCGCGGGCGTGTTGTAGTGGATGATGGTGGAATACACGTTGCCCTCACGCACGCGCCGCGCGATGACCTGGGTGTATTGCGAGCCGAAATCAAGGATGACGATCTGTTCTTTCATGTTCAAAAATTCAAAGGCGGATTTTCCTCCGCCGGAAAATCTTTGGCGAGTGAAAACTGCGGTGCGGGCAGGTTATTTCTTTACCGGATAATAATCACCGTAATGTTTTTTGGCGCAGTCCGGGCAGAGGCCGTGCGAGACGACCGCGCCGGAATGGACGGTGAGATATTCCTCGAAGCGCACCCATTGCTCTTTTTCATCGCGGATGCTCTTGCAGAACGAGCAGATGGGCAGCAAACCTTCGAGCGCGTGCACGCGCTGGCGCAAGAGCCGTGACTGCCGGCCGAGCTGGGTGGTGAGCAACGCCAGTAACAGCAGCACAAAAAAACAAATGCAGGCATCAGCAATATCCTTGGCCAGCACCGGGCGCGTCGTAAAGGCGGCCTGGTGCAGCACGCGCGTCAGCGAGAGCAGCACTGCGCACGCGGATGACAGCCACAGCGGGCGGTTCCACGCGACGAGCATCAGGGGAAAAACGAACACCACGGGAAACACCTGCAGCGGAATCAGCTCCCAGTCCAGCCCGACAAACACCAGGCACAGCAGCACCATGAACCACGGCCGGTTCCACAGTCCGCCCTCAAACGGCGGCGTATCAGTCGGCAGCGGGAGTTTTTTCAGGTTTTCTTCGGGTGAGCGCATCGCGGTGATTTTCAGCCCGCACAGGGAGGCTTGGCGAGAAAAAAATTTGCCGGCGCGGAAAGTTTGCGTTACAAGTCGCGCATGAAACCAACCCGCCGCCCCACCGCTGCGCCGGGATTTTCGCTGGTCGAACTGCTGGTCACGCTGGCGCTCATGGTCATCATGATCTCCATGTTCCACGGTTTCGCCTCCGCCAAGCATCAGCGCACGCAAAAAGAACTCTGCCACGACAACCTTCAAAAAATTTATCTCGCCCTGCAAATCTACGCGAACGACTTTCGCGGCGCGCTGCCGCAAAACACCAACGCGGCGACGGCGGAAGATGTGCTTGATGCCCTCGTCCCAAAATATTCGGCGGACACCAGCATCTTCATCTGCCCCGGCGGCCGCGATTCCGAGCTGCCCGCCGGCGGGTCGCTGCGCCAACACAAAATCAGCTACGCCTATTACATGGGCCGGCGGCTGGATAATTCGCAGTCAGAATCGCCGCCAGTTTTGCTTTCCGACCGCCAGATCAATACCGAGCCGAAGCGCGCGGGCGAAATGGTGTTTTCCGCGAACGGCAAATCCCCCGGCAACAACCACCACAAATACGGCGGTAATTTTCTGTTCACCGACGGCAGTGTGCAAAGCAGCGGCGCGCAATTGACCTTTTCGCTGGCGTCTGCGCCCGGCGTCGTGCTATTGAACCCCAAGCCCTGACACATGAAACTGCAATGCCCGTGCGGCGCGAAATACGCCTTCGACCTCTCGCCGGAAATGGTGCAGCACCCGGTGAAATTTGTCTGCCCGACGTGCGGTCTTGACTCGTCCGACTTCGTGAACGAAATGGTGCGGAAGGAATTTGGTGCGCCCGCTCCGGAATATACGCCGCCCGTTTCCGCGCCGCCGCCGGTCGCACCCGCCGCCGCGCCGCGCTTGAAAATTTCCCATTCCGAAAAAGCGGCTGAACCGGCGTCAGAAACCGCCACGGTGTCAAAATTTTGCCAGAAGCATCGCGGTGTGCTGGCGACTGAGCAATGCACGGTCTGTCACAAACCCATCTGCCCGCAGTGCATGGAGCTGTTCGGATTTTTCTGCTCGCCATTCTGCCAGAACAAGGCCGACCTGCAGGGCATCGCCGCGCCGGTTTACGCCGGCCAGAAGCATCATGTGGAACGCCGTTTTTGGCGGCACGCTGGCCTGGGCTTTGGCGCACTTGGTTTGCTGCTCGTTGCCGGTCTCGCCGCGTGGACGTGGTATGCGTGGTTCGGCTCCGTGCCGCATAATTATTTTGCCGTGCGTTTTGCGGATGACGAACGCGCCTACGTTGGCAAATCGCAACTCGTCGGCCAGGATCAAATCATTTTTCTTCACGGCGGCACGCTGGCGCGCTGCGATTTGAAAAATAAAAAAACTGTCTGGTCGCAGGAATTAATTTCCAAGGATGACATTGCCACCGCCATCAAAGCCGCAAATGACGCGGATGCCCGAGCCAATGAAGGCAGCGGTTTTTCACATCATCAAAGCCAGGAAACCATTGAACGCGAGGCAAGAATTTCATTGCAGGAAGAATTGAATTTACGCGTGTCCGGCCAGAACGTTTGGGTCGGCAAAGGTGACAAGCTCACGCGCTACGACTGGGACACCGGCAAGGTCGCGCGCGAAATCACGCTGCCGGAATCCGGCGGCGAACTGGTGGAGACCGGCGGGGAATTGCAGATGCTCGGCGCGGAATCCGTCACGCACATCAGCCTCGCCACTGGCGAAGCGCGCACCGAACAGTTTCGCGACCCGAACGCGCTGGCGCTCGCATCCACCAGCGGCGCAGGCAATCCCGCGCCCGGGGGCGGCTTGTTTTCCACCGACGGCAAACCGCTCGACCCGAATCGCGTCGCGGCCGAGGCGCAGAATTTGAAACTACCCGCGCGCATCGCTCTGCCCGCGCTGGTGGCCAACGCTCAACACGAGCAGCAATTGGAAGCCGCGTTGCGCGATGACCCGCAACGTCCGCGTGTGAAAAATTCACCAGCCGACACCATCGGCCGCGCGGCGTTTGAACTCGTATCCGGCCCGGACGGCTTCGTGCAATTTTCGCGGACGCTGCTCGAAGAAAAAATTGTCGAGCGCGTGGCAATGCAGGCCGCGCCCAAAAAATCCGCGCTCGATGGCAATGTCAACGGTCTGCAAACCGGCGCGGTCGCCAACGAATTGCTCAACGAGATGCAGCGCAACAACGGCGGCGACAAGGTAATCGAGGACGAAAGTCGTTATCAGGTCACCGTGCATTTGCCAAACGCCGTCGGCACGCCGGACTGGACGGGCGAAGTCACCGGGCCACCGCAGTTGTTCGTTTTAAAAACCGTCAACGTCATCGCCGCCGGCAAAAACATTGTCGTGCTCGACAAGACGAACAAAAAACTTTGGCAGACTTCGCTGACTTACGCGGTGTCCGGCGGACACAGTTTTTTCAACCGCGAGCCGCAGTTTGGTGCCGGCCCGTGCGTGGAACACGGCGACACGCTTTACATTTTTGACCAGGCGGTCTTGAGCGCGTTTGAGTTGAGCAGCGGCAACGCCCGCTGGCGCATTCCGTCCGTCGGCGTGGTCGGACTTTTCTTCGACGAAAATAATTTCATCTACGTCAACACCACCAGCGGTAATCCCGACGACATCAAGTATTCACGGCAGATTGACATCACCAAGGCCACCGACGACATCCTGCAAAAGCTCGATCCGAAGAATGGGAAAATGTTGTGGAGCGTGAAGCCCGGCGGATTTATTTCGTATCTCTCCGGAAAATTTATCTACACCGTGCAGTCCTACGATCCAAACCCGACCGACACCGAGCAGATGAGCGACATGGCTTTGCAAAAGCCCGCCTACCTGCGCATCGCCCGCATTAATCCAAAAAACGGACGCATCCAGTGGGAACATTATCAGGACCGCTGCCCGGTGGATGTGCGCTTCAACGCCAACTCCATCGAACTCGTCTTCAAACGCGAAGTGCAGGTGTTGAAATACCTGACGTTCTGAAAATTACTGGCGCACGACGCTGACCTCGCCCTTCTTGGCGTCGTAGCTTAACTTGTAACCGAGCGGTGCATCGGGCAGCTTGGCGACGTATTTCGGCACCAGCTCGTCGAGCGATTTGGGCAAGCGCCCCTCCTGCACGTTGAACAACTGGATGGCCTGGTTCACGAACGACACGTCAATCGTCTTGTCCGCCGTGCGCTTGGCGTTCACTAGCGGGTTGTTGATGTCTGCTGGATTGGTGGTCTGCGGTTGGGAGCTGGAACTGCCATCGCAGCCCGCGAGCAAAACGGCGGCGACCATTGAAGAAAAAACGGAAAGGGAAATTTTCATGCCCGCAGCCTACGCCTCGCCGCCGAAAATGCAAAACGGAAAAAAACTCGTTTGTAACCTTTGCTTCGAACAATTCATTGGTCTTCACTCACAAAAAGATAGGCTGGACAACTATTTGCCTCCAACCCAACCTTAAATCCATGAAACTAGATAGGCCGCAAAACTCGCGGCCGACCTCTTGTTAGTTGTCATGCGTGAGCTGTCAAAGATACTTGGCGTTGTCGCAGTTATTGCGGCTGCAACTTTCCTTTCTGGTCTCGCCGCCTTGGTAGGAGCGCGAGCCGCTGGTTTGGAGGAAGGAGGATGGAACTGGCAGTTCCTGCCGCCATTGATTTATGGATGGCTAGGAGGTTTGATTGCCTCGCTTGTTTGCATCGCTATCATGGTATCGCTATCATGGTATCGCGGGCTTCAGAATATTTTAGTCTCGTCGCCGTCACGTTTCTGACACCAGTCCTGCTCGCATTTGGTGTGTTCGCGACAGTATACTCTGTCATGTCACCCGACCCGCCAGTGCTAGGCCAATTCTGGCCAAAATCCAAGCGCATCCAGAAGCCCTACGCGCATTGATAGCTAAGGCTCGCACCCAAGCCCTTACTCCAGCGGAGCATACCGCACTTTGGAGTATGGTTTGGGTTAACCATTCTATTCCTGTCGAGGACATTTCATTTCTTCTCGACTTCTTTGCGCAAGATGGTTCGGCCCTCGGTGGCATTATGACATGTCAGGCTATTACGCCAGAGCAGTTGCGCTATCTTTATGAGTGCCACAAACACGGGAAATCGCCTCGGGTGCTGAACGAGCTTGCTACCCATCCTTCGACACCGCCTGATGTGCTTCAAGGGCTGACCCAGGAGTCTGACAAGGCGCTTGTTGCAAAAGTTCAAGAACGCATTTCCAAAAACAAATGACACATAACCATTCGCCGGAGCCAACTACAGCTGTCGCGGTTCACGTCGCAAGTTGGCGATGGCTTAACTTTCTGAAATAGACGGCAAAATTCTCTCGTCTGACTATAAACTTTTCTTCACCACCTCTCGCGCCTGCCGGATCAAGTTTAAATCCTCCGCCAGATTTCCAAAACGCAACCGCATCGCGCCGCTCTGCTGCTGGCCAAGCAGTTCGCCCGGCCCGCGCAATTTCAAATCCGCCTCCGCGATTTTAAAACCATCGTTCGTCTCCTCCAAAATTTTCAGCCGCGCCTGCGCCTCCTCGTTCAGCGCGTCGGAAATCAAAATGCAAAACGACTCATGCGCACCGCGCCCGATGCGCCCACGCAACTGATGCAACTGCGCCAGCCCAAAATGTTCCGCGTTCTCGATCAGCATCACCGTCGCGTTCGGCACATCCACGCCCACCTCGATGAGCGACGTGGCCACGAGCGCCTGAATTTTGTTCGCGCGAAATTCCGCCATCGTCTTTTCCTTGTCCGCCGCCTTGATGCGCCCGTGCAACAGGCCGACTCTGAAACCATTCAACGCGCGCTGCACGTTTTCAAATTCCCTCGTCACCGCCTTGATGTCCTTGTCCGTGTCCGCTACTTCGGCGCGCGGATAAACGATGTAAGCCTGCCGTCCGCCGGAAATTTTTTCGCGGATGAAATCAAAAACCTTCGGCAGCTTGTTCGTCGCGCGCAGAAAAGTTTTGATCGCACCGCGTCCGCCGGGCAGTTCATCAATCGTGGAAACATCAAGGTCGCCGTAAAGCGTCAGCCCCAGCGTGCGCGGAATCGGCGTGGCCGTCATCACCAGCAGATGCGGATAATTCCCTTTGCGGACAAGGGTTTCGCGCTGCGCCACGCCGAACTTGTGCTGCTCGTCCACGATGACGAGGCCGAGCCTAGGCAGCTCGAAACCGCTCGTGAGGAGGGCGTGAGTGCCGATGAAAATGGCAGATGGAAGTTGGGAGATGGAAGTTGGGGAACGCTTCCCATCTGCCATCTCCCATCTGCCATCTCCTTTCTTGCTTCCCGTTTGTATCTCCACTTTCACGCCCAGCGGTTCAAACCATTTCGTAAAATTTCTGAAATGCTGTTCCGCCAAAATCTCCGTCGGGGCCATCAGCGCGACGTTGAACCCGCTTTCTAACGCCATCAACGCCGAGCACGCCGCCACCGCCGTCTTGCCGGAGCCGACATCGCCCTGCAACAGCCGCCGCATCGGATGGATACCGCCCATGTCCGTGCGGATTTCGCGCAGCACATTCGTCTGTGCGGAGGTGAGCTTGAAACCGAGCGCGGCGAGAAATGGTTTCATCAAACGATTATCGCCGCCGCACGGCAACGCCTTCGACAGCGCCTCAAATTTTTTCCGGCGCGACTGGATTTGAAATTGCAGCGCCACAAATTCATCCAGCGCCAGCCGCTGCCGCGCGATTTCCGCATCGGTCAGCTCCTCTGGGAAATGAATCATGCGGACGGAATTCGCCCGCGCCGGCAATGATTGGTAGGGCGCGTCACTCCGTGCGCGCCGTTGAGTTGTAACCGCTGCCCCCTCACCCCGTCCCTCTCCCCCAGCGGGGGAGAGGGTGCCCGAAGGGCGGGTGAGGGGGCGCTCTGAGTGTTGGACGAACTTCGGTTCTTCAATGAGCGTCTCAAACTTTTCCAGCGCCCGCCAGACGAGCGAACGCATCACGCGCGCCGTCAGTCCTTCCGTCAGCGGATGCACCGGCACGATGCGGTTGACGTGGATGAATTCATCCTCGCCCGGCTCGACCAGTTCCGTTTCGGGATGCGTGAACGTGCGCGGCTTTTTGTCATCATCCAGTTTTCCGTAAATCAGAAATTCACGTCCCACCGCATACCAGTCCGGCATCCACGCCTGCGCCTGCCACCAGCGGCAATGCAGCCGCGCCGAGCCATCCTCGAACACGCATTCGAACATCGAGCGTGTGCCATTTTTGAACCGCTTGATGCCGGCGGCGATGATTTTTCCGCGCACCGTCGCCGCCTCTTTCACTTTCAATTCGCGGATGGGGAGAAATTTCCGCCGATCCTCGTATCGTCGCGGCTTGTGCAGCAGCAAATCTTCGACCGTGAAAATCTCCAGTCGCGCCAGCAACTTCGCGCGTTCCTCGCCCACGCCCCAGACGGATGAAACCGGCGCGGTGAGCGGTGAAGGATTTATTTCCGGCGACGACATTGGCGGCACGATACAAGCCGTGGAATCAAATCTCAACCACAGTGATTTCCGGGCGGCAGTTGAAGCGGAAGTTGTAGCCGTAAATGTAGCCGATGCCGGAGTTGACGTAGAGCGGACCGGCTTTGGTTTCAAACAAACCGAGGTCGAATTCCTCCACGCCAAACGGAACCATCACCGGGCCATAAAACGGAATTCGCACCTGTCCGCCGTGCGAATGGCCGGCCAGCATCAGGTCAAATTTTTGGTCGCCCAGTTTTTTCACCCAAGCCGGATAATGCATGAGCAGAATATTTTTAGCCGCATGATCGAGCGGAACCATCGCCTGATTTGCGTGGCTGCACGTTGCACCGATGAGATTGATTTTTCCGTTGGCGATTTTGCGCTGCTCGTCCAGCAACCACGCGCCACCGGTGGCCGCAAAACATTTGTGAACCGGTGCGAAAGAAACGTTGCTCCAATAATCATGGTTGCCAGGCACGCCAAACATCGGCGACTTGATGCCGGACAAAAGTTCCAGCGCTTCCGCCAGAAATTTTTCTTCCTCAATGATGTCGCCGGTGAAGCAGACAAAGTCGGGGGAAAGTGAATTGATTGTTCGCACAACTGATTCAAGATATGCAAGGTCGCCCTTGTGATGAATATCCGTGAAATGCACGAGCCGGTGCGATGGCGTGCCGCTGCCGATGCGAATGCGCTGAACCTTGAGCCACGTTGGTTCAACCCATCTGGCATCAGCCCCGATGGCGCAGGGTGTCGCGAGCAAAACGCTGGCGATAAACTTGCGTCGGCTTATGCGCGGAAATTTCATGGCACTGGGGTCGCTGGTTTTTTCAACGCCGCCGCCTTCGCCGCGTGGATGGCGGCGCGCTGCGGGTTGTGGGTCAGCTCAAAATAATTCGCGAGGTGCAGTTGCAACTGCAGTTCCGTGCTGTGGCGGGTGTTGCCGCTGCGCGACCAGACAAATCCCAGCGCCGTGAACAACGCCAGCAGCACGAGCAATCCAGCCAGTTCCTTACGCGCCGCGCTGAAACCGAGCAGGGCGATCGAGAGAAAAAGTCCCGCGCCCAAAATCAGCGGCGCGTTTTCCAGCAAAAGCGTGACCGGCAGAAAAAAGCGATACGGCGGCGGGCGATGGTCTGGTGATTGGCAAACGCCGGGCAAGATGGGTTGCAGTGCTTTGCTTTGCAAAATTCCGAGAATCACTTTCGGGTCCGGCCGAACGGTCGGCGCGGTGAAAAATTCCTTTTCATCGCCCGTCTTCAGGAGGTTTTCCACGCGTTCTTCGGCGATCAAGTTCATCATCCGCGTCGGCAGGAGCAGTTGATCCACTACAAGGCTGGAGATTTTTCCGATTTGAAAAAACATCACGCCGGCAAACAGCAGCGGCAAAAGGTTTTGCCATTGCGGTGCAAGGGAAATTTTCGGCGACAACAGCACCACGGCGAAAATTGCGGCGATGACAAAAATATTTAACACATCCATGTAGCGACTTGCGGGCACGCCATCGCCATAGTTTGCGCGGCCATACGCGATGGCGGCGGATTGCAGCGCGCTCCACAGCGCGAGCGCCAGCAGGAATTCGGCGGCGCGCAATTCGGCAAAACTTCTGCAGAAATAAAATCCCAGCAACACCGCCAGCGGCAGCAGCGGCAGCAGCCATAGGAATTGAAAATTTTCCAGAAACGGCCAAGCGAGATTGTGCCCAAGCGCGGTGATGAATTGTCCCGCCGTGTGCGCGCGCAGCGGAACGTCATCGGGCATGGAAACTTTCAGCGCCAATCCGAGCGCGACGATGCCGACGCAAATGCCGAGCGTGAAGACTTCACCTTTTTCCGCGCGCCGATTTTTTATCGCGCGCAAAACTAGCAGCCCGCCGACCGCCACCGCCGCGAGAAAACCGGAGGCCATCGTGAACAGGCCCGCGAACGCCGCTGCCAGACCAAGCCACCAGCGTGTGCTAAATGTTTTTCCGAACCCCAGACCGGCGACTGTGCCAAGCGCGCAGAGGCTCATGAAATATTGTTGCGAGTTGATGGCCCAAATCGTGTTTTCCGCCGCGTAAGGCAACGCGTAAAACGGTGCGAGCAGGCAGCAAATCAGCCAGCCGCTTTTGCGACCAAAAAAATTCCAAATCGCAGCGGCCAGCGCGCAGACGAACGCGGCGTGGATAAAACAGTTCACGGTCATTTGCAGCAGCGGTTCCCAGCGTCCGTTCAATTTTATCAACGCCAGGTCGAGCAACTTGGTGAAGACGATGCGATGCTCATTGCTCGGCACAAAAAAATCGCGCCAAGTCAGATGGCCGTCCATCCATGGCTGGAAAAACAGTGTCGCCTCATACCACTGATCCCACAGCGGCAGCGCCGAGCCGAAACATTGCACGACCCACAGCTTTGCGCCGAGCACGATGAAGAACAACGCCGTTAGCCACGCGGCGAAATTTTTTGGCGATTCAGTTTTTGCGACGGGCGTGGTCATGGAAGTTTTTCCGGCAATGATTCATTCACGCCGCTCGCTTGCAGGGCGGCGAGAGCTTTTTGCGCATCAGCGTCGTCCGGCCGCAGCCACAACGCTTCACGCAAATGAATTTTCGCGCGGCCCGGATGCCCGACGCCGGCAAAGTCCACCGCCCAGCGTTTGTGCAACGCCGCCGTGTATTCCGCCGAACCAAAATCGCGCCAGCACCACGCGCCGAGTAACGCGGTGAGCGTTGCGAGCAAGATCAGCAGCCACACCGCGCCGCTGCCCGCGAGCGAAATTCCCGGCGACTTCAAGGCGGCGATGGCGAGCACCAGACACAGGCCGAGTCCCAAAATCAAAATCAGCGCGGCGTGGCTTACGAGGTTTTGAGCGAGCACGGAGAAGTGGCCAAGTTCCTTGATTTCGCCAATGGCCACGGGGAAATCCGTGTTTTGATTTTTTATTTCAATCCGGAACGGACTGGCGGGCGCGTCCACGATGAGCGTCTGCCAGCGGCTGGAAAGTTCCGGCTGGAGTTCGATTTTGCGGCCGGCCGCCTCGATGAATTGCATCGTCACGCCGGTGGCCGGGCCGCGGAAAATTTGCAGAGATAATTTTGGCAGGCGGGCGGTCAGCGGCTGGCTGACGAGCCGGCTCGCGACGACGCGATTAGTTGCGGCATCGGTCCACACTCCGGCGAACGGCTCGCTGCCCAGCGCGGCTGGACGCAATGAGAAGCCTGAAAAAAAAGTTTCATCCGCAGCGATCCGCAGCGTCGGCCGCGCATCCGCCGGCATGATAGAAAGTATTTTTGGCTGGCGCAGCAGTTCGATGAGCCACTCGGGATTCCAATACGGCACGGCGAGTGGCATCTTGCTGTGCAGCCAGCCAGCGTCATCGGTGGCGATGAACGCGCGGACGTTTTCCGTTTCCAGCAAACCCCACGCGCGGCTGTCGCGGGAATAATTTTCTGTGACGGTGCGGGAGATCTGGCACAAGCCGGCCAGCAAAATTCCCGACCACAGCACCGCCAGCGCCAGCAACAGTTTTGGCGGCAGCCGGCGGAATTCAAAATTGTCCGCTAGCACAAACACTGCCGCAACGCTGGCGATGGGCAGTGTGCTCAATGCGTCAAAATAGCGGCTGCTGTCCGCCAGATTGGCGCGGCCGAACGCCAGCGCGGCGGCCTGCAAAAATCCCCACAGGCCAAGGGTTAAAACGAATTCCGCCGCGCGCGGGTTTTTTCCCTCGCCGCGCAAATGGCGGGCAAAAACTAGCGCGAGCGGCAGGCAAAATAAAATGGCCATCGCGGGTTGCACGCTGAACGGCCACGCGAGATTCGACAGCAGCGTTTCGGCGAAATCCAAAACTGATTTCGCTTGGAATTTTTGGTGTTCGGTCACCGTGACTTTCATCGCCAGTCCGAGCGCGACCACCGCGAGCCCGCCGAGCGTGGTCAAAATTTCGCTGCGAGAAATTCCGCGTTGCTTCAGCGCGCGCAAAACCATCAGCCCGACCACTACCGCCGCCGCGAGGAAGCCGGAGGCCATCGTGAAAATTGCCAGCGCCGCCGCGAGCAATCCGGCGAACCAGAATTTTCCGCACGGTTTCCCGAACCCGAGGCCGAGGATGGCGATGACGGAGAAAATATTTGTAAAATAAAACTGCGATTGAAAACCGTGGATGGTGTTTTCCGCCGCGAACGGCAGCGCAAAAAATGGCAGCAGCAGAAAACAGATCAGCCCAGCGTGCTTGCGCCCGATGAAATGCCAGATGACCGCTGCCAGCCCGCAGCCGTAGGCGAGGTGCAACAGCGCGTTCACGACGGTTTGTAGGTAGATGTCCCACTGGCCGTTGATTTTTACTTCGAGCAGGTCGAGCAGGCGCGTGAAGACGATGCGATGCTCGTTGTGCGGGATGAAAAAATCACGCCAGCTTAAATTTCTTTCGAGCCACGGTTTGAAGAGCAGCCGCGCTTCGTCCCATTGATCCCAATACGGAATGTTCGTCGCCCAGAGCTGAATGGTCCACAGCTTCGCGCCGAGCGCGACGAGAAAAAACGCCGCCAGCCACGCAGCCAGGGTTCGTTTTGGTTCGGCGGTTTGCACGCGGTTGAATTACTGATTTGCGGCGGGAACTGCAAGCGCGTCCGACTTCGGCTCCAGCGGCATCCGCGCGTCGTGGTTCAAATGCTCCTCGCACACGCGCCAGAAATCCGCCGCCGTCGCCACGCGGCGGATGTCGTGCAAAAATTTCACCCCGATGCCTTCGCCGATGAAATTCGTGAACTTCTTAATGCGCTGCACTTGCGCTGACTCCTTCACGCCGGGTGAAATTTCGTTGTCCCAGAGTTCGTGGATGTAATTCAAAACGTCGCGTCCCGTTGGCAATTTTGTTTTCTCACCACGCAACTCCGTGCGGATTTGGTCGAACAGCCACGGGTTGCGAATCGCGCCGCGCCCGATCATCAAACCGCGTGCGCCCGTTTCGGCGAGCAATTGTTTCGCCTGCGACGCGCTGAAGACATTTCCGTTCGCCAGCACGGGACAATTCAATTCCTTCGCCGCGTGGGCAATCAAATCGTAGCGCACGCCGGGGCGATACATTTGCAGGACGGTGCGCGCGTGGACGGTGAGCAGATCAATTTTATGCTTCGCAAAAATCGGCAGCAGTAAATCAAATTCCTGCGGCGACTCGAAACCGATGCGCGTTTTTACTGTGAACGGAATCGTCACCGCGTCGCGCAGCGCGCCGAGGATGGCGTCAATGCGCTGCGGCTCACGCAGAAGTCCGCCGCCGGCGCATTTGCGATAGACGATGGGCGCGGGGCAGCCGAGGTTCAGGTCAATCGCGGCGACGGGAAATTGCTGGAGCAGCTTGGCGTTGCGGACGAGCGCGGGGATGTCGTTGCCGATCATCTGGGCGATGACGGGTTTGCCGGTGGGATTTTTGGTGATGGAATCGAGGATCCATTTTTCCGGGCGCGAATCGCCGTGGATGCGGAAGTATTCCGTCCAATAAATTTCCGGCCCGCCGTAGCGGTCAATGACGCACATGAATTGCAGCGTCGTCACGTCCTGCATCGGCGCGAGCGCGAGCAACGGCGCATCGCTGTGGAGCAGGGCGGAATATGTTTCGTGCGGGGTCACGCGGGCGACAAGTTAAGCCAGTTCTACAGGGAAACGCGAATAATTCTTGCCTTCGCCGCCGTTGCCCGCAATTTAATCGCCATACATGAGCAAAAAAGTTTTTATTGGCACCGACAGCGGCGCGACCACTACCAAACTGTGCGCGGTGTGGGAAAACGGCGAACCGGTCTCCAACAAAGTATTGCAGCGCTCCACCAGTTCAGAAAAAGGTCGCGAGGCCGTCATTCATTCGTGGATCACCGGCGTAAACGATTTTCTCGCGCAAAATAATTTGGATTGGTCGCAGGTCGCGGGCGTGGGTCTGGCGATTCCGGGGCCTTACGAACGCTATGGTGTGTGGAGCAAGACGCCGAATCTGCCCGCGAGTTTTTCCGGCTGGGATGTTTATTCCGATTACAAGGCGGCGCTCGAAAAACCGGCGGGACGCGCACTGCCGCTCGTCGTCGGCAATGACGGCAACTACGGCGGCGTGGCCGAGGCGCGGCTCGCGCGCGGTGAAACCAAGGCGAGCGTCCTGATGCTCATGCCCGGCTCTGGACTCGGCGCAGCGTTCGTCGGCGCGGACGGTTTATGTCTTGATGGCGACACGCTTGCGGGCATGGAGGCCGGTCACATGGCGGCGGCGGTGCATATGCTCGGCTTGAGCGGCAAGCCATTTTCGTGCGGCTGCGGACGCGACTGGGGTTGCGTCGAAGCTTACACGACGATTTCTGGACTGCCGCAATTGCTCGCGGAAAAAATTAAAAATCATCCCGGCCACGAACTCGCCACGTCCACGGCGTCGCCCAAGGAAAAAGTTTTGTCGCTCCGCACCCGCGCGCAAAAGGGCGACGCGCTGGCGCTGGAAATTTTTGATTTTCAAGCGCGCGTCATGGGCTTGCACGTCGCGAATCTCGTGATGGCGTTTGATCCGGGCATCGTCGTCATCGGCGGCGGGTTGATGGATCACGAGGCGACCACGCCGGAATTTCGCGAGCGCTACATGCGCGTCATCCGCGAAACCGCCGTGCCGTATCTCTGGGCGCCGCAAAAAAACACGGTCAAGATTATGCCTGCCGCGCTCGGTGAATTGTCGCAGGCCATTGGCGCGGCGCTGGTGGCGTTGTATTCCAGCCGTAGTTGAAATTTTCCGCTGCAAGTTTGCATTGAAAACGCCGCCGTGCCGCGTTAACAATCACCCGTGCCGCGCATCTTCGAATCCCTTGCCACCGCCGACCAGCCGTTTGCGCTGGCGTTGATTGCCGGCACGAAAGGCTCCAGTCCGCAGCGCACCGGCGCGAAGGCGCTGTTTTTTCCCGACGGCAAAATCATCGGCACACTCGGCGGCGGCTGTCTGGAAGCCGAGGTGCAGGCGCGCGCGCTGGCGGCGTTGAAGACCGGCGTGGCGGCGGAATTTTCCATGGTGCTCGACCACGATTTCGGCTGGGACGACGGCTTGATTTGCGGCGGCAGCGTGAAGGGTGTCATCCTGCCGCGCGCAAAAAATTCCCAGCCGCTCTGGCGCGAACTGGCGAACGTCACCGCGCCAATCCGCTGGGGCGTAAAAAAAGATTTTTCCATCGCACGCGTCGCTGAAAATAATTCCGACGACTGGCTGCATCAGGAAACCGTTGCGCCACCGATGGAATTATGGATCGCCGGTTCCGGCCACGTCGCGCAGGCCGTGGCGCCGCTCGCGCTGCAACTGGATTTTGCCGTGACGGTTTTTGACGACCGGCCAGATTTGGCGAACCACGAATTTTTTCCGGCGGCCACCACATTGCACGTCGGCGGCTGGCACGAGCTGCTGAAAATTCCGCAACCGGTTGCGCCTGCGTTCGGCCTCGTCGTCACGCGCGGCCATCAGCACGACGCGCTGGTGCTGTCGGAGTGGGTGAATTTTCCGTTCACGTTTCTCGGCATGATCGGCAGCCGCCGCAAGGCGCGCATCATGCGCGAAAATTTCATCCGGCAAAAAATCACCACGGCGGAACAATTCGACCGCATCGCGTGTCCGGTCGGCTTGGACATCGCCGCCGTCGGCACGCACGAAATCGCGGTGAGCGTGCTGGCGCAACTGATTCAAAAGCGGGCGGCCATGAGCGCGAAGTGACGAATGAATTTAGCCGTCATCATTCTCGGTGCGGGCGCATCTTCGCGCATGGGCCAGCCAAAATTACTTTTGCCGTGGCGTGGCTCGACGGTTATCGGCGGCATCATTTCGCAATGGCGCGAGCTGGGCGCGGCGCAAATCGCCGTCGTGCTGCGGCCAGACGACGACGCCTTGAAGGTGGAATTGGACCGGCTGAATTTTCCGTCGGTCGCGCGCATCGAAAATCCGCAGCCGGAACGCGGGATGTTCAGCTCCATTTTGTGTGCGGCGAACTGGCGCGGCTGGCGGCCGGAAATTTCACATTGGGCGGTGGCACTGGGCGACCAGCCGCAGTTGAAAACGGAGACGCTGCAAACCTTGCTAGAATTTTCTGCGCAAAATCCGCTGGCCATTTGCCAACCGAAGGCGGGCGGCAGCGGCCAGCATCCGGTAATTTTGCCGGCGGTCGCGTTGGCCGGCGTGAAAACCACGTCGTCTTCGTCACTGAAAGAATTTTTGAAACTTGCCGGCGTCCCGCGCGTCCAATGTCCTGTGAACGATGACGGTCTGTCGCTTGACATGGACACGCCGGACGATTACAAACGGTTGTTGTCTCCCGACGCATGAAAAATTCCGCACCGGAAAATCCCGGCGCCCACTCCCGGCGCACGTTTCTGAAAAGCCTCGGCACGGTCGCGGCCACCGCGGCCACCGCGCAGGTCAAGACCGTTGCGGCCGAACTCGAAAAGGCCAACGCGGAAAAAATCATCGGCCCGGACGCCGTGCCGGTCACGCTCAACGTCAACGGCGAAAAAATCAAATTGCTGCTCGAACCGCGCGTCACTTTACTGGACGCGTTGCGGAATTATTCCAGCCTCACCGGCGCAAAAGAAGGTTGCGACCGCGCGACGTGCGGCGCTTGCACGGTATTGTTCGACGACGCGCCGATTTACGCCTGCCAGAAACTCGCGATTGAGGCGCAAGGCCACGCGATCACGACCGTGGAAGGTTTGGCCAAAGATGGAAAATTAAACAAGGTGCAGTTGGCGTTCATCGAGAAAGACGCGTTGCAATGCGGCTATTGCACCCCCGGTTTTGTGATGAGCATTACCGCGCTGCTCAAAAAGAATTTCCACCCCACCGCGGACGAGGTGAAGCACGCCTGCGCCGGGAATTTATGCCGTTGCGGCTGCCATCCGCATATTTTGCAGGCCGCGCTCAAGGCGGCGGGAGTCGAGCACGCTTCAAAAACGGAGGTTGTGACCTATGCCTAGCTGGCCGACGGAAACCAAATACATTAGCCACGACACGACGCGCATTGACGGCGTGGCGAAGGTCACCGGCCGCGCGCGTTACGCGTCCGACATCCAGGCCGAAGGCTGGCTTTACGGGATGATTCTCCGCGCCAAATGGCCAGCGGCGAAAATCACGGACATCAATCTGGAACCGGCATTGAAAGTTTCCGGCATCAAGGCCGCCGTGCTCGCGCGCGGCCAGGAAATGACCGTGCGATTTTACGGCGAGGAAATTGCGGCCGTCGCCGGCACGAGCAAACAAGCCTGCCTCGATGCGTTGCGGGCGATTGAAATCACGGCGCAACCGCTGCCGTTTGTCGCGCGCGAAAACGATGCGAAGAAGGCCAGCGCGCCGCAAGTGTGGCCCGGTTCGTCGAATCATCCCGAGCCAAAGCCGCGCGAACGTGGCAATGTGGAAGCGGCGTTCAAAGATTGCGCGGCGGTGATTGAAGGATTTTATTCCACGCCGGTGCAGATTCACAACCCGATGGAGACGATGGGCAACACGGTTTCGTGGACGGACGACGGCCTCACGGCCTGGTCTTCCACTCAAGGCATCTCCAGTGTGCGCGACGGGTTGGCGGGCGCGCTCAAACTAGATCACAGCCAGGTGCGCGTCATCACCGAATACATGGGCGGCGGCTTCGGTGCGAAATTTGGCGCGGGCGCCGAGGGCGTGCTCGCGGCGAAACTTTCCAAGGAGGCCAAAGCGCCGGTGCGGCTCATGCTCACGCGCTTTGACCAAAATCTGGCCGTGGGCAATCGTGCTTCCAGTTTTCAAAAAATTAAAATGGGCGCGGCTGCCGACGGCACGTTGCTCGCGTTCGAGGCGGAAAATTATGGAACTGCCGGCATCGGCGCGGGCGGCGACGGCGGCGGCGGCGGCGGCGGGGCAGACATCCCCCTGCCTTATCTTTACAAGGTTGCCAACTCGCGTGTGAAGCAGTCGGCCGTCGCGGTGAACGCCGGTTCGGCTCGTGCCTTCCGCGCGCCGGGCAATCCGCCCGCGTCATTCGGCATGGAGTCCGCGATGGACGATCTCGCAGTGAAGCTCGGCATGGATCCGCTGGAATTGCGTTTGAAGAATGATCCGAATCCCATCCGCCAGAAGGAATATAAATTGGGCGCGGAAAAATTCGGCTGGAAAGAAAAATACCGGAAGCCCGGCAGTTCCAAGGGCGTGGTGAAAACCGGCATCGGCTGCGCGGGCGCGGCGTGGCCCGCCGGCGGCGGCAACCGGAACACGCAAGGCGAAGCGCAGATCAGTCCCGACGGCAGCATCGAATTTCGTCTCGGCGTGCAAGACATCGGCACCGGCACGCGCACGGTCATCGCGGTCATCGCGGCGGAATTGCTTGGCCTCACGCCAGGGCAAATCACCGTGAAAGTGGGCGACACGCGTTTTCCGCCCGGCCCCGGCAGCGGCGGCAGCACAACTTGCCCTTCGATTTCACCGACGGTTTTTGACATCTGCACGAAGGCGCTGGAACAGTTGCAAACGCAGACCGGCATACCCGATGCGCGGGGGAAAAATTGGTTCGCCGCGTGCAAAAAAATCGGCATCAATCCCATCACGGTTCACGGTCAATGGCGGGACGGACTTTCGTCCAACCCGGCAGGCGGCGTGCAGTTCGCGGAAGTTGAAGTGGACACGGAGACTGGCCAGGTCACGGTAAAAAAAATGCTCGGCGTCCACGACTGCGGCCTCATCATCAATCGGCTCACACTCGAGAGCCAGATCAACGGCGGCATCATCATGGGCATGGGCTATGCGCTTTACGAAGAGCGCGTGATGGATGATTTGTCCGGCGTGGTGCTGAATCCAAATTTTGAGACTTACAAGCTGCCGGGCATCGCCGACGTGCCGGAGATTGAAGTCATTCTCGTCAACATGCCCGAACGCGGTGTCGTCGGCATCGGCGAACCGGCCACCGTGCCGACCGCAGGCGCGATTGCCAATGCCGTGGCCAACGCAATCGGCGTGCGCATCGGAAGCCTGCCCATCACGCCGGCGAAAATTTTGGCGGCGCTCGGCAAAGTTCCACCCACCCACGCATGAAAGCTTTTCAATACGCCACCGCGCATTCCACCAGCAGCGCCCGCGAACTCGTCGGCGAGAAGGGCGCGTATCTCGCCGGTGGCAACGACCTGCTTGGCCTGCTCAAGGAATACCTCGTCAGCCCGGAAACCTTGGTGAATATCAAGTCGCTCCCCGGCTTGAATAAAATCGAGCGCGGCGAAAAATTCTGGACCATTGGCGCGCTTGTCACCGTCGCGCAAATCGAAAACAACGCCGAGATCAAAAAAGTTTTCCCCGGCCTGCACGAAGCCGCGACGGAAATCGCCTCCCAGCAGATCCGCAACGTCGCCACCGTCGGCGGCAATCTGGCGCAACATTCGCGCTGCTGGTATTTCCGCCATCGCGACGTGAAATGCCTCAAGAAAAACGGCGACCTTTGCTACGCGCGCAACAGCGAAAACCGCTACCACAGCCTGTTCACCGGCAACGACTGCATCAGTCCCGTGGTGTCCAGCCTCGCCACGATTTTCACCGCGCTCGATGCAACCGCCATCATCCTGCGCGACGGCAACGAGCTGCGCTGGAGCATGGCTGAACTTTACGCCGACGCGTGGAGCCAGCGGCTGGCGCATAATTCACTCCAGCCGGGTGACCTGATTTTGCGCGTGGAAATTCCGCTGGCGCGCAGCCGCAGCGTGTTTCTGCAGGCCAGCGAGAAACATGCGTTCGACTGGGCGCTCGTCAGTTGCGCGGCGGCGGCGGAAATCGAAAACGGAAAATTGAAATCGCCGCGCGTTGCGCTCGGCAGCATTTCCAACGTGCCGCATCAGGTTGCGGCCGCAAACGAATTTCTCAACGGCAAAGTTTTGGATGACGCCATCGCCACGCAGGCGGCAGCGATGATTTTGCAGGGCGCCAAGCCGTTGGAATTTAATGGCTACAAAGTGCCGCTGGCGGAGACGCTCATCCGCCGCGCCTTGCTCAAGCTGAAAGGAGACGCATGAACCCCAACCGCTGCCGCCATCTCCGCACCAAAAAAATGTTCACCGCCGCCCATCCTGACGAGGCCTTCGCGGACAAGGAAGGCGAGCACGTCACGCCTTGTCACTACTGGTGCAACCTCACGCAAGGCGTCGTCGGCGCAGACGATCGCCCAGCGCATCTGGATGGTTGTGCCCCCGGTCGCGCCTGCTTTGAGGAGTAAGCTGGATTTTTTCTGCCCGCTGTTGCCCGTTTTACGGGGGCAACGATTTCAACTTTGCACTTTCACCCGGACAAATTTTTGTGAACATTTCCGGCTCTCGTGTGTCAGAAAAGTCGAATTAAAATCATGCGGTTCATTCCAAAAATCTGGATTGCGCTCATCGCCGCCGCGCTGCTTCCCGGCGCGGCCTGGGCGGCCAGCTTCACCGCGTCGCTCGACCGCGACACGCTTACGCTGGGCGAAAGCGCCACGCTGGCGCTGACGTTCGAGGGTGGTTCGCCGCGCAACGTGCCCGCGCCCAGTGTTCCCGGGTTACAAATCGTGCAGGCTGGCAATTCACAGAGCATGAGCTGGGTCAACGGCGCGATGAGCACCACCGTGACCATTTCGTTCGCCGTCACACCGCAGCGCACCGGTGAGTTTACCATCCCTGCGCTCACCGCCGAGATCGGCGGCCAGCAGCTGGTCACCGCGCCGTTGAAACTCGCCGTCGGCAAGGCCAGTGCGCCCTCGGCGGACGCGGTGAATTCCGGCACCGAGGTCGCGTTTCTTAAACTAAGTTTTCCAAAGCAAAAGATGTATTCCGGCGAAACCGCCGTCGCGCGGCTGGAGCTTTATCTGCGTGACGATGTGCAGAATTTTGCAAATTTCTCAATCACCGCCTCGCCCACCGATGGTTTCAGTGCGGGAAAAACTGTCGAGCTGCAAAATCAGCGCCGGCGCGTTCAGGTTGGCAACCGCGTTTATACCTTGATTCCATTGGCGATTCCGCTCACCGCTGTGAAGACTGGCGCGTTGACGCTCGGCCCCTTCACGGCGAGCTGTGTCGTGGTGCTGCCGTCGCAAAATCAGAACGACCCGTTCTCGCAATTTTTCAATCGGGGCGAACAGAAGCAGGTCAACCTCGCCACCGAACCAGTCAATGTCGAATCGCAGCCGTTACCCGAGGAAAACCGGCCGGCGAATTTTTCCGGCGCCGTCGGCGTCTTCACCATGACCGCGACCGCCGGCCCGGCAAACGTCACCGTCGGCGACCCCGTTACCGTGCGCGTAAAAATTTCCGGCCACGGCGCGCTCGACCCGGTCGCGCTGCCGCCGCAGGACGCGTGGCAAAATTTTAAGACCTACCCGCCCACGACCAAACTGGAGACCACGGATCCGTTCGGTTTTGACGGTTCAAAAATATTCGAGCAGATCATCTCGCCGCTGAACACCGACGTTCACGAACTGCCGCCGCTGACATTTTCGTTCTTCAACCCAGAAGACGGTCGCTACCATGCGCTCAAATCCGTGGCCGCGCCGTTGACCGTGCGCGCCGCCGGCGCCTCGCCCATGCCGGCGCTGGCGGCGAACAAGAATGCGGCGGATGACAAGCCGCCGCAGGACATTTTACCGATCAAGGAAAATCCGGGAACGCTCGTTGCCAGCAAAACTCCGCTCGTGGCGCAGCCGGGATTTCTCGCCGCTCAGGCCGTGCCGGTGCTGGCGTTTCTCGCCGCGTTCGTCTGGCGCAAACGCACCGACAATCTGGCGAACAACCCGCGTCTCCGCCGCCAGCGGGCCGTGGCGCAGCTCGTCCGTGATGGATTGAATGATTTGAAAAAGTTTGCGTCCGAAAACAAATCCGATGAGTTTTTCGCGTTGCTGTTCCGGTTGTTGCAGGAGCAGCTGGGCGAGCGGCTGGATTGCCCGGCTTCGGCGATCACGGAAAGCGTCATCGAAGAAAACTCCATTTTGCGTGGCGCGCCGGAAACCACGCGCGCCGGCTTGCATGAACTCTTCCAGCTTTGCAATCAAGCCCGCTACGCACCGGTGCGCGGAACCGGTGAATTGAATTCCGTGGCCGCAAAATTTGAAAAGGCGATCGGCGAATTGCAGGAGGTGAAGGCATGAAAACGATTTTTGCCGGTCTGCTGGCGCTGGTTTTCTCGGGGAGCATGTTCGCGGCGGAGGTCGCCCTGGATTTTACCGCCGCCAACAAACTTTACGCCGAGGGGAAATTTGCCGCTGCGGCCGGTGCTTACGAAAAAATCCTCCAGACCGGCGCGCAGTCGCCCGCCTTGTTGTTCAATGCTGGCAACGCGGAATTCAAGGCCGGCCGACTCGGCTTGGCGATAGCGGCGTTTCAAAAGGCCGCACGGCTTGCCCCGCGCGATGCGGAGATTCGCGCCAACCTCGCCTTCGTGCGCAATCAGGTTCAAGGCGCGACGTTGCGCGAAACCCGCTGGCAAAACTGGGTCAGCACGCTCACGCTGAACGAAGGCACGATGCTCACGGCCGTTTTCTTCTGGGTGCTGTTCGCACTGCTGACGGTGCAACAGTTACGCCCGGCGCTTGCGCCGAAGTTGCGGAACACCACGCGACTGGCGGTGCTGCTGACGATATTTTCCGGCGCGGTGCTGGCATTGCAGGCGGCGAACCATTTTAATTCAGCCATTGCCGTAGTGACCGCCGATGGAGCCATCGCGCGTAGCGGGCCCTTTGACGAGGCACAGAGCGTTTTCACCGCCCGCGATGGCGCGGAGTTGCGTGTTCAGGCGGCGCACGATGATTGGGTGCAAGTCCTGAACGCGGTGGGGAAAATCGGCTGGTTAAGCCGGAAGCAGGTGGAAGTTCTGCCCGGCGCGTGAATTGAAATTTGGTTGAACGTCCAAAAAAATCTTTTGTCAGAAAGTCGTCCACGGAAAAACGAATTAAAACATGAGCACAGGAATCAACGCCATTAACGAAGCGGTCAAGGAAGCCAGCGCTTTCACGCATCCGCTGTTTAACGAACTCGGCAAGGTCATCGTCGGCCAGCAATACCTGACCGAGCGACTGGTCATCGGGCTGCTCGCCAATGGCCACGTCCTCCTCGAAGGCGTGCCCGGCTTGGCAAAAACTTTGGCCGTCAAATCCATGGCCGCGTGCATCAGCGTGAAGTTTTCGCGCCTGCAATTCACGCCGGACATGCTGCCCGCCGACGTCATCGGCACGCAGATTTACAATCCGCAGTCCGGCGGCTTCACCACGCGCAAAGGCCCGGTCTTCGCCAACCTCGTCCTCGCCGACGAAATCAATCGCGCGCCCGCCAAGGTGCAGAGCGCGTTGCTCGAAGCCATGCAGGAAAAGCAGGTCACCATCTATCAGCCGGAGCAACTGGCGGGCCTGCGCACCCGGGCCGTGCTGGTGGCGGCGGAAGATTCGATTAAGGCCTTCGACAACGCGACCGCCCGGTTCGCAACCGCTTTGACCGCACGCGGCGTCGCCGCCAGCGACATTCATCGCTTCAGCGCCAAGGACCTGGCGGGCACCGAACGCTCCGATATCGGCGGGGTGATGCGCCGGATCGGGACACTGGACGCGGGACCGAACCAGGCCTGCCTGATCTACATGACCGGGCACGGGGCGAAGGACATGGGCATCGTATTCCAGCATGACGACGATTACCTGGATCCGAAACAGCTGGACCGGGTGCTGCGGCTGGGCTGCGGGGTGCGGCCAACGGTGGTCGTCATGTCCGCGTGTTTCAGCGGCATTTTCAGCGGCAGCGCCGTCGCCCGCGCCAACCGCATCATCATCACCGCGGCCCGCCGCGATCGCCCGTCCTTCGGCTGTGGCGCCGGGGATGTGTTCACGTTCTTCGACGACTGTTTCCTCAGGTCGTTCGAGGATCGCGCGTCCCTGACCTGGGAAGAGGTCGCGCGGGGCGCGTTCGCCTGCGTGGAGAAAAAGGAGGCGGCTGAGGATTCACCGTCCTCCAAGCCCCAGATCGCCGTGGGTGCGGCGGTGCGCGGGTTGCGGGTGCCAATAATCCGATAATAAAACAAAAGGGAGGTTTCCATGGTCCTGTCCCGTCGTCACGTTGTCGCGGGCTTGTCGTCATTGGGCGTGGTGACAGCCGCCCCGCGCGATGCAAAAGCCGATCTGGCGGCGCTGGAAAAGGGTGCCCGGGCGGAGGGCAGCGTGACCTGGTACGTCGCCCAGGTCGACGCGGAGCGGGCCGAAGAAATCGGCCGCGCCTTCACCGCTGACTATCCGGGCGTCACTGTTTCGGTCATTCGCACCACCGGTCAGGTGGCGTTTCAGCGGTTGCTGATGGATATCAAAAACCATACGCCGCAATGCGATGTGTTCAGCGCCACGGATGCCTCGCACCTGCCAATACTCAAGGATCGCAACGAGTTGACCGGGTTCGCGCCGGAAAACGCGGTGCATCTGATGCCGCATTTCGCCCGCGTGTCCGATCCCGGTCTGTATTACGTGACCAACGCGGTCCGGTATTTCATGATCTACAATACCAACAAGGTGACCGCGGCCGAAGCCCCGAAGGCCTGGACGGATCTGTTGGATCCGAAATGGAAAGGCAAGGTGGCGCTCGGCCATCCGGCGTTCAGCGGCTGTACCGGGACCTTGGCGTTGGCGTTGAAAAGAACCTATGGCTGGGAGTTTTTTGAGAAGCTGGCGAAGAACAATCCCCGTATCGGCCGTTCGGCGGCGGATCCGGTGACGCTGATCACGGCGGGGGAGTGCCTCGTTGGACCAGCCTCGGCCGGCGGCGCTTATCCGGCGGTGGATAAGGGCAATCCGATCGGGATCGTGCATCCCTCGGATGGCGTGGTGTTGTGTCAGGTGCCGTCCGGCATTCCGGCGCGGGCGCCGCATCCGAACGCGGCGAAGCTGTTCATGGAATGGCTGATGGGGGAGCGTTACTCGAAGCTGATTGCCCGCGACGGCAGCGAGCCGCTGCGCGAAGGCGTGCCGCCCCGCAAGGATGAGCCGCCGCTGGCGACCATCAAGAGCATCACGGTTACGGTCGA
>CAIKKJ010000176.1 GCA_903827955.1 uncultured Verrucomicrobia subdivision 3 bacterium | reverse complement strand
TCGCCATCAACCGTCAACGCCCATCCAGACGGAATCGGTTGCCCGCGTTTTTGCGCAGCGATGATGTTTCCGCGGGCGACGACAGAAGTGGCGAGGTCAACTTTCACCGGAAAACCTTTGCCGGTCGGAAACGAGGCGGCGAGCGGATTCGTTCCAAAAAATGCTTGGCACGCGCCTTCGGGCGACATCGCCGGTTCGCAACCCGAAGTGGCGAACAATATCATGTCCTGCGCCGCCGCGCGGTTGCAGTAATACGACAGTGCGCCAAAATGTTGAGAGTTACGAATCGTCGCCGCCGCAATGCCATTTCGTTTTGCCTTCGGAATCAATTTCTCCAAAGTTTTCACCGCCTGCACCTGGCCGAGGCCGTTGCCGGCGTTCACGGCAAGCGTGCTGCCACGCCGCTTTTCAATCACCAGTTTTGCCTTCGGATTGATGAGTCCTTTTTGAATGCGCCGGATGTAGATGTTCAGACGCGAAACACCGTGCGTCGAAGTGCCGTGGACATCCGCGTCCACCAGCGCATCGGCGAGGATGGCTGCGTCCGGCTTGCGCACGCCGGACGCAGCGGCAATCGCTGCAACGAGTTGCCTGATTTGTTCTGCTGAATGACGATCGGGTGTCATGCCGTTAAGCACTGCGATACAGTTTGGTCAGCACAAACTCACGATGTCCGAGCGCCTCGGCAGCGGTGAGGCGGCCGTTCGCGGTGCGGACAATCATATCAATGAGTTCATCGCCGGCTTCGTCCACGGTCATTTCACCGCGCAAAATCGCTGAGACGTTATGGTCAATATGTTCGCCCATCGTCAAACAGGTGAGCGGATTGCCGGAAATTTTGATAACCGGTTCAATCGGATTGCCGATGATGTTGCCTTGGCCAGTCGGAAACAAATGCACTACCGCGCCCGACGCGGCCCAAAGTGTGACGGCTTCGGCGGCGGCGGATGACGTGTCCATGAAATAAAAACCTTTGCCTGCGGGCGCTTCGGCGGGCTTGAGGCAGCCGACGAATTTCGTTTTCTTACCGAGCTTCTCGATGTTGCCTAGCGCTTTTTCTTCGATGGTGGTGAGCCCGCCGCGAATGTTACCTTTCGTCGGCTGTGATTCGGACAGGTCATCAGTTTTTTCTTTCATGATCATGTCCTGATAATCCTTGAAGATAGCGTCAAACTGATGGGCGACTTTTTCATTAACCGCTTTGGCGCGGACGATGTGCTCGCCGCCGGTCAGTTCGGATGTTTCGCCAAATGACGCGGTGCCGCCCATCGCGATGGCTTTATCCATGACGTTGCCGACGGTTGGGCAGGATGAAAGTCCGGTGGTTGTGTCGGACTCGCCGCACTTCACGGAAATATAAAGCTCGTTGAACTTGCAGCTCGTGCGTTCCAGTTCGCTCGCCCACTGGACGTATTCCAGCGCCTTGCGCGACGCATTGGCAATCGTCGCGATGTCGCCGAAACGTTCGATGGAAAATCCTGCGACGGGTTTGCCGGTTTTGGCAATGCCATCCACGATGCGCTGCGTCCAGCCTGGTTCGATGCCGATGACGACAACGGCGGCGACGTTCGGATTCGCGCCGGTGCCAATCATCGTGCGGAAAAACAATTCCAAATCTTCGCCGAACTGCAAGCGGCCGTAAGCATGCGGCAACGCGAGCGTGCCTTTGATGTTGTTCGCCACGGCTTCGCACGCCGCGTTCGAAATGTCATCCACGGGCAAAATGATGACGTGATTGCGAATGCCGACGCGCCCGTTTTCGCGGCGATAACCTTTGATAGTGGGAATTTTCATAAAAATTTGTTGGATGAAATTTACCAGCGCTTGGTCTTGACGTTGTGAACATGAACATGGTCGCCCTTTTTGATGGGCGCGACAACCTTGCCGATGTCCTCGCCGTATTTGATGACGGTGTCGCCGGGCTTGAAATCCTGCATGGCGATTTTGTGGCCCAGTGGAATATCCATCAACGCCTTTAGCTTCGGCTTGGCATTACCGTGCAAGGTTCGACCGCTGACCTGCGTGCCGGCTTTGATGTCCACGACGGCGACACCCACGGTGTCCTTTTCGACGTGCATTAAGAATTCAATCATAATTTTATTTGGTTGTTGTTGGTTATTGGTTGAAACAAATTTTTCGTCGGATCAGTTAATATGCAGCAGCTTGATGATACCCAAAATAACCGACGCGATCACCAGCGCGCTCACTGCCGCCGCGAAAAATGGCCGCCACCCCGTCTGCCGCATCGCCGAGAATTTGGTTTCCAGCCCAACCCCGGCCATGCTCATCACAATGAAAAAATTCGCGCCCAGTTGCGCGACAGATGCCAGACTAAAGTCGTGCTCGACATGGCCCACGCCTACAGCCGCCGGCATATGCACAGTGAAATCAGGCAGCCAACCGAGCGTCCGCAACAGCGCCAGCGTCAGAAATCCAAAAACAAATTTCGGGAAGAGTGAAAAATAATTGATGTACTTGTGGCTGGCGGTTTCCTGCTGCTTCGCCTTGCTCCGCGCGTAGATTAATCCGGTCAGGAAGACCACTGGCGCCAGCATGCAAACGCGCGACATTTTGATGATGGTCGCCGTTTCGCCCGCCTGCTGGCCGTAGGAAAATCCCGCCGCGACTACCTGCGGCGTCTGGTGGATGGCCAATCCCGCCCAGATACCAAAAGCCTGGTTGGTCAGCGCCATAAGATGGCCAATCACCGGCAGCAAAAACATTCCAACGAGTCCAAGCAGCGTGACGGACGCCACCGCAAACACCACGTCGCCTTCTTCGGCTTCAATCACTGGTGCGGTTGCTACAATTGCCGTGCCGCCGCAAATCGCCGTACCGATGCCGAGCAGCGTGCCTAGTTTGCCAGACAATTTCAGCCACCGCGTAAAGCCCCACATCAATATCAGCGCCAAAACGATTTCAAAACAACTCATGGCAACACCGACAAAACCCAATTTCAAAATGGCAACAAAATCCAACCGTGCGCCGAGCAGGATAATTCCCAGCGGCAGTAATTTTTTGACGGAGTATTTGACGCCCGGCAGAAGCAATTTTGGCAACGTCCACAGGTTGCTCAACACCATGCCCAGCACGATGGACAACATTACAGGTTCCAATGGGTGACGACCGCCCGGCAAAGTAAACGGCCAGATGGACAAATCATTCATCCACATCGCCACCACGGTCAAAAGCAAACAGATCAACAACCCCCAGACCGCCGTCGGCTTCGGTTTGGCCGCCGTCAGATTCACCACATCCAACGGCGCGCCTTCCATACAGCCCAAGTATTCAGCCCAAGCATATTTTTGCGATGCGACTGACAGGTTGGACGATTCAATGCTGTCGTTCATAGTCAAAACAGAAATTCTCTAAATATAAGGCGAATAAGCTCAATGCCACCAAATGCTTACAAAACCAATAATTGTCAAATTTACAGCGATCATAATATTTATTTCTAATTCGTAATATATAGCATGACTGGCCTATTAACAAGGATTTTTTTATTTAGTGCAATTACATAAATTACATAGCGTATTGAGCGTGTAAAAAGAAGCCGAGGCAGTCGTCTGTGGAAATAGAAGCGAAAGTGAGTGCCGCAGCTTGAAGCAATTCCGCGCCGGTACGTGGAGCGAGGCTGCGGAGGAGTTGCTTGATTTTGCTCAACATGTTCTCGATTGGATTGAAGTCTGGGGAATA
>CAIKKJ010000175.1 GCA_903827955.1 uncultured Verrucomicrobia subdivision 3 bacterium | reverse complement strand
GCGCGGCCGGATTTCATCGTGGAGATTTATCCCGGCCCACTGGGCGTTCCCGCCGTGCTGCCCGCGAATGTGCCGCCTGCCTTTCTGCTCTGCGCGGACGACGACCGTTTTCATTCCGTCGTGACGACCGATTTGCTGGAAAAATATCGCGCGGCCAAAGTCCCGGCGGAATTGCATCTCTACGCGAAAGGCGGTCACGGTTTCAACCAAGGCCAGCGCTCCAAACTCACGAGCATCCACAACTGGCCGGATCGTCTCACAGATTGGCTGGGGGATAATAACATTCTTGATCCCGCAATTCCGGCGAAGGGTCTTAAGTAGCGGCATTTCTACAATGCCATTGACTCCAGTTTTTTATTCGCTGTCGCGATGACGGCGAGCGTGGAATCGTCCGTGTTGAAAACGGAATTCAAGCCCTGCGGTTCGCATGGCGGGTCGCCGAGAAAAGAGTTGGCCGAATTTTTTGGCGCGTCCGCGCGACCTTCACCCGCCCACGCCCAGAAATTTGCGGCCTGCAACGCGCGTCCGGCGCGACATGAGTCCGCGACTTGCTCGAACATCCGGCGATAGTATTCATCGCGCGCGGTTGTGGGCGAATCGGGCGAATAATTTTCGTGGTCGCGCGGCAGGCCGAATTCCTCCAGCACGAGCGGTTTTTTCAAAACGTCCGTCGCAATCTTTGTGTGCATCTCGACGTGGTCGCGCGCTTTGCCGGCGGCGATTTCAAAATCTGCGCCGAGTTCGACGGTTTTAATCCAGCTCCAGTTTTTCAGCCACATGTGGACGGTGACGTAATCAATCGCGGGTGTTTTGTGTGCGGCGATGAAAACTTCCGGCTTTTGCAAACAACCCCACACGCCTTCGCTGCCGGTGCAGACGAGATGATTTTCGTCCTGCGCGTGAATGAATTTCGCCGTGGCGTCCACCCAGTTGCAAAAGACCGGCACGTCCTGCGTCGCCGTAGAATCATCGGCACACGGGCGCGGTTCGTTCGCGAGTTCCCACGTCATAATCGTCGGGTCTTCACGGTAAATGTGACCATTGACGGAATTCTTTCGCGAAATAATTTGGGAAACGTAATCGAGATAAAGCTCAATGGCGGCGGGCGTTTTGTAAAACTTTGCGGAACATTGCATAAACGCGTGCCAGTCACCCTTGGCCATCGCGGGTTTGTCGGGGTCGGGAATTTCTTCGTTCGTAATCCAGCGGACGTATTGCGCGAAGCTGCCGCTCCACTGCCAATAATCCGAGAGAAACAAAATCGCCTTCATGTCGCGCTTGGCCATTTCGGCGAGGCAGAAGTCGAGGCCGCGCAACAAGTCCTCGTCGTATTCGTGTGCCGATTTGGTAATGCCGCGCGGAATCGCGCCGACGAGCGGCGAGGTTTCGGAACCGGCGAGCAGGCGGACGTTAGTAGCGCCGATTTTTTTTAGGCGGTCCAGTTCGCGCACAAGCCGGGCTCGGCCGCCGGGCAATGCGGCGTCGCTGACATACGCGCCGAACCACATATTCGCGCCGACGAAAAAATGTGGCTGGCCGCGCAGCTGAAATTTTCCGTCGCGGACACGCACAAATTCATCGTTGCATTTGCCGGTGGAAAAACTCGCGCAGCCCGCTGCCAAAAATGGCAACGCGAGCGTGGTGGTTTGGATGAAGCTGCGGCGGGAGACGGAATGGTTCATAAATTTCAGCCCGCAGGAACCGCCCCGCGCTTTCCCTCCGCCAATTCGGTCAGTGCGTTGCGCCCATCGGCAGGTGCGCATATTTGGCGACGGCTTGGGCGCGGGAGCGGACGTGCAACTTTTCGTAGATGCGGCGGATGTAGGTGTTCACGGTCTGCACGCTGATCTTGAGTTGCTCGGCGATTTCCTTATAGAGATAGCCGCGCGCGAGCAGTTCCAGCACTTCGCGTTCACGTCCGGAAAGTTCGACGGTTTCGCCGTCCAACTGGGTTTCGTTGCGGTAAAAATTTTGCACGACCTTGCGTGCGATCTGGCTGCTCATCGGTGAACCGCCGGCGTGAACATCTTTGAGCGCATCGATCAATTCATTGCGCCGCGTCTGCTTGAGCAAATAGCCGGAGGCGCCGGCGGAGAGCGCGTTGAAGACGTGGTTGGCATCTTCGTAGACGGTAATCATCACGAACTGCGTGTCGGGCAATTTCGGTTTCAACTTGCGAACGCACTCAATGCCGTTCATGCCGGGCAAGTTGATGTCGAAGAGGACGACGGAGGGTTTTTCGTGCGGCAATTTATTGAGAGCGGTTTCGGCATCGTCAAACTCGCCGACGCAGCGGAAGCCTTCGGTGTTGCGGATCCAGCCCGCGAGAATTTCCCGCGCGGGCACGTCGTCTTCCACGATGGCCACAGCAATGCTCACAGAGTTTTTAGTCTTGGACATAGCCTAAGCTCGCGCTGAATTTAAGTCTTGTCACGTTAATTGATGACACTGGCGGTTCGTTTGCCCGCTTCAGCCAGCTTTTCGCCTCGCTGGCGGCACGGCGATGAAAAAATTGATTTCCGCGCCCCGGCCGGGGGCGCTTTGGATATCGCAGCGACCGCCGATTTTTTCCAGGCGTTGCTGCATGTTTTTCAGGCCGTTGCCATGGCCGGGCCGCGGGGTCACGGCGGCTGGGTCAAAACCGATTCCAAGGTCGCACAGGGTCAGGTGGAAACCGAGTTCGTCGGTGGCGAGCGAAATGGAAACTTCCTTCGCGCCGGAATGTTTGACGATGTTGTGGAGTGCTTCCTTGAAGGCGAGAAATATGTTGTGCCGGGTCTCAGCGCTGATGGGCCAGTGCGGCAGGTGCAGCGGCACGTCGAGGCGGCAGCGGATGTGAATGGAGATGAGGTATTCCTGCGCGAAATTTCCGAGGTAGCTGGCCAAGCTGTCCAGCGTGTCGTGTTGTGGATTCACGGCCCAGACGATTTCATCCATCGAGCGCGTGAGGTCGCGCGAGGTGTCGTAGATGCGTTCGAGCTGTGCGGCGGCCTGCGCGGGGTTTTCCAGTTCGCCGTGCGCGGACTGGCTCAGGAGGGAGATGCGGGTGAGATTGGCACCAAGGTGGTCGTGGATGTCCTTGGCGATGCGCGTGCGTTCGCGTTCGAGCGCCTGCTGGCGTTCGAGGCGTTCCAGTTTGTTCCGCATCCGGCGGCGGGTAATGAGCAAAACAATTCCGACTACGAGCGCGGTGGCGGCCAGCACGATGAGCGTGTGAAACCAGAATGTCTGCCAGAAATGTGGCAGCACGACGAGGGCGAGCGATGCCCCGGTTTCGTTCCAAACGCCGTCGCTGTTGCAGGCGCGGACGCGGAAGGTGTAATTGCCTGGCGGAAGATAGCTGTATTCCGCGACGCGCTGGTCGCTGGCAGCGTTCATCCAATCTTTTTCCCAGCCCTCGAGCTGGTATTGAAACAACATTTTTTCAGGCGCGACAAAGGACAGACCGGTGTAGTGAAAGGCAATGCGCTGCAGGCCGGGCGGAATTTCCAACGCCGACTTGCCGTCCAGTTTTTTTGCGAGCGGGCGGCCGCCGGCCGCCACATCTTCGATGACGACCGGCGGTGACATGTGGCTCAACTTCACATCGTCCGGGTTCACGATCACCACGCCTTTGCTGGTCGGAAAACAGATGCGCCCGTCCGCCAGTTTGCAGGCGGCGGGCTGGAGGCCACCGGAGCATTGGAGGGTCGGCATGCCGTCACCTTTGCCATAGACGAGGCAATTCACGGCGGTGATTTTG
>CAIKKJ010000174.1 GCA_903827955.1 uncultured Verrucomicrobia subdivision 3 bacterium | reverse complement strand
GACGTGAGTGATGAGATGTATGAATGGTTGCCGCAGCAGTTGATGAGTCTGGTGCGCCCCAGCGGCGTGCCGCGTTATGTGGTGTATGCTTATGGCCAGACGCTCAAGCCCGCGCCGGACGGCACGGTGTTGAGTTCGTCCACGTTGCCGGGCGGTTACAATCCGTTCGGGCTGGTGACGAATTATCAGGTGGTGGCGGAGAGTGCCACGCGCTCCGTGGTGACAGTGCAGCCGGTGCTGACCAACGCGGTGGTGTTCGTGAACGGCCAGCCGACCACCGTGCCGGTGACGAATTACACGACCAAGGTGGAAAGTTTTAACGTGCTGCCACCGCAGTGAACAGTGCCGTGAGATTTTAAGTTGTATATGAAAGTTCGTTCGAAAATTTTGACGCTGCTGTGCCTGCTGGCATTGGTGGCGGCGTGGTATTTCTGGCCGCGCGCCGGCAGCGTTGCGCCGGTGGCACAAAAAACCGCCGGGCCGACCGCCGTTGCGAATATTCCCGCCGCACCCGTCGCCGCCACGAATGCCGTAACTGCGGTTGATGCGGGCAAATTATCCGCTGCCGCCACGAACCGCCTTGCTTACCGTCTGGTTAACACCCCTAAGTCCGTCAAAGAATTAGCCGTCGATCGGCACGCGATCCTGTTGGAAAACGCCTTCATTGATACGCAGGCAAAACTGGATTTGAAAATCCCCACGCACTTGAAGGCGGCGAACGAACCCGGCGCGTTCATCGTGCAATCGCGCGGCGTGATTGATGCGGGTTTCCGCTCGGCCATTGCCGGCGCGGGCGGAAAAGTGGTTTCCTACATTCCGAACAACGCGCTGCTCGTGCAGCTTTCGTCCGCCGGCGCGTCGGTGCTGGCGGAAAATTCCCATGTGCAGGCCGTGCTACCTTACGAGCCGTATTACAAAGTGCAGTCCACCTTGCTCGGCCTGGCGGTGAATCAAAAACCGTTGCCGGCGGGAACGTATCTGACCCTCGGCCTTTTCGGCGATGGCGTGGCTACGGTGGCGCAACTGGAAAAACTCGGTGCGCAAATCCTGTCGCGCGACCGTTCGCCGTTCGGTTCGCTCGTGCGCGTGAAACCGCCGACGGACTGGATTGCGCTGGCGAATTTGCCCGGCGTGCAACTGGTCGAACCGGCGTATCGGCGCAAGGCAGCGAATGATTTGTCGCGCGTGGCAGTGGGCGTGACCACGAACACGACGGACGGCGCGACGAATAATTACCTCGGCCTGACCGGAAAAAATGTTTTGGTGGAAGTGAACGACACAGGCATTGACCCGACGCATCCGGATTTCACATTGAACGTGGGTGGCGGTGCGACGCGCGTGACCGGCGATTCCACCGGCAGTTTGTCGGACACGGACGGTCACGGCACGCACGTGGCAGGCATCATCGCGGGCAACGGCACGGAGTCGTTCACCGTCACGAACGCGCGCGGCTCGGTGACGAACGCAAATTTTCGCGGCAAGGCGCCGGACGCAATGCTCTATTCCGTCGGCGGCATCGTGGGCGGCAATGACACGAACTTTCTCACGGACGACAGTTATTTGCAGGAGACCCCGGCGCTCACGAACGCGCTCATCTCCAACAACAGTTGGGGCTATGGCGGCGATACGACCTACGACCTCGCGGCGGCGAGCTACGACGCGGCGGTGCGCGATGCGTTGCCGGAAACCACGGGGCCGCAGCCGGTGCTGTTTGTTTTCGCGGCGGGCAACGACGGCGGCGGCAACGACAGCGGCAGCGGCGGCACGGCCGACAGCGTGAGTTCACCCGGCACGGCGAAAAACGTCATCACCGTCGGCGCGCTGGAAGAATTGCGCAACATCACCAACGTCGTCACCAGCCTCGATGGCACGTCGAACGCAATCTGGTCGGCGATGACCGACAGCGGTTTTCAGGTGGCGTGGTATTCCTCGCGCGGCAATGTGGGCGTGCAGACGGAAGGCGAGTTCGGTCGCTTCAAGCCGGACGTGGTGGCACCGGGGACGTTCACCATTTCCACGCGTTCGATGATGTGGGATCAGCAGGCGTATTACAACCGCACGAATTATCACCAGAACGTCGTTGGTGATTTTGTCACGACGAACACGCTGGCCTACGGCTTCATCAGCATCCCGCAAAACGCGGTCGGCTTGACGATTCAAGTTGTGCCGACGGGAACGACTTCGACAAATTTTCCAGTTTATGTTTCTTCCAGCGGCGTGCCGGACCCGACGGACGCGACGACTTATGACATTTTGAAAACGGATGGCTTCGTCTCCATTCCGCCGGATATCGGTGGGGCGATTTCCGGGATTGGCGTGTTGCAAAACGGCGGTGTGATTTATGCCGTCGGCGACCCGACGAACACCTCATTGAGCTTCGATGTCATCGAGACCATCATCACCACGAACGACCTCGGCAATCAACTTGAAGTGTTGAGCAACCTGAACAACACGATCAGCCCGTATTACCGCTACGAAAGCGGCACGAGCATGGCCACGCCGGCGGTGTCCGGCGTGCTGGCGTTGATGCAGGATTTTTTCACGAACACCTTGCACGCCCTTCCCAGCCCCGCGCTGCTCAAGGCGATGACCATCAACGGCGCGCGGTTGACGGGCAATTATAAATTCGCGGTGACGAACACGTTGAACTTCGAGGGCTGGGGCCTGGTGAAATTACCAAACTCCATTCCGTCCGCGCTCACGAACGCCACGCCGTCCGGCACGAACGGCATTCCGCTATTCTTCGTTGACCAAAGTCCGACGAACACCGTTGCCACCGGCGACCGCCGCACTTGGAACGTCAGCGTGGCCTCCACCGCCGCGCGCGCGCAGGCGTTGCGCGTGACGCTGGCGTGGACCGATCCGCCCGGCAATCCCGCCGCCGCCGTGAAACTGGTGAACGACCTCGACCTCGTGGTGACAAACCTCGACAGCGGCCAGGTATTTTACGGCAATCAATTTGCCGGCTCCGGCACGCCGCCATATTCCACGGCGGGCGATTCCAATTCCATCGCCGACAACATCAACAACGTGGAAAACATTTTTCTCGCGCCGTCGCTCGGCACGAATTATTCCATCACCGTCTTCGGCCACGCGGTGAACGTGAACGCCGTGACGCTGGAGCAGACGAACATCGTGCAGGACTTCGCGCTGGTGGTTTCCTGCGGCGACGGCAGCAATACCAACGGCTTCACCATCACGACCGCCGCGCCCACGCTCGGCGTCATCGCGCCCAAAATTGATTATCTGGCGCCGACCAACGGGATTTACTTCAACCAGTATGCCGGAGCGAACGCGCCGTGGTTGAGCACCAACGACATCAATTTTGGCGCGAGCAATCCCTATAATTTTTTCACCAACTCCGTCTTCCACGCCGGACAGTCGAACCAATGGCATTTTTACGTTATCACCAACATGTTCGCCGTCACGAACTCGTCGTTCACCAACGCCGCGTTCATCGTGTTCCTGCCGAACACCGCCGCGCTGCCGCGTGAAGGCGTGTTTGGCGGAACCGACCTCAACAGCACGCGGCTCGAGGCCGATTTGGAAATCCTGGTTTCCAGCGCGCAAAATTCCCCGCTGCCCGGTCTTGCGAATGCCGGCGCGCTCACGAACCTCGACGCCGGCGTGATCTCCAACTGCCTGTTCAACGCGAGCGGCTGCGGTTCATCCATCGGTCGCGGCGGCTCGGAATTTGTGGCCTTCAACAACTCGCAGCCTGGCCAGGTTTATTACATCGGCGTGCAATGCCAGGACCAGATGGCCGGACAATTTGGTTTCGTCCCGATCTTCAGCGACAAGCCGTTCAGCACGCAGGACACGAACGGCAATGTCTATGTCAACGGCATCAACATGCCGGTCAACATTCCCGACGGCAACAACGCGCATCCGGGCGTCGGCTACGTTTTTGGTCTCGCGTTGCAGCCGGTAGAAATTAAGCGCGTCATCGCGACGAACACCTTTACGCACGAAAATTTTGGCGATTTGTTTGGGGCCGTCAGCCATGCCGGACAATTCGCCACGCTGAACAACCATGACGGGCTTGGCGCGGTGGATCCCTCACGACAGTTCATCTATGACGACAGCCTCAACAACGGCACGGCCAACTCAATTCATTCCGACGGCCCCGGCTCGTTGAATAATTTCCGTGGCAAGCAGGGCGTCGGCCTGTGGCAGTTGACGGAAGTGGACGACTCCTTTTCGCAAACCGGCGCCGTCACGAGCTTCCAATTGAAGATTGAGCCGCATCGCGATTTGCGGCATCAGCCGTTTGCCATCGTGACCGTGCCCGCGGGCGGCTGGTTTTACGATTATGTGGACGTGGCGGCCGGCTACACGAACCTGCTCGTGCTGGCGACGAACATCTCCTTGGTTCCAGCCCTGACGCCACCGGTGCAGTTATTCGTAAAAGAAGGCGACCTGCCGACGCTGACGGACACGAACTACACCGCGTTTTTGTCGAACGGCGTTCCGCCTGGCTGCACCGTGTCCGTCGGCCCGCCGCTCGTGCCGGATCGTTATTGGGTCGGCCTCTACAACGCGAGCGGAAGCGACCAAACGGTGCTCATCGGCGCAAAACTTTCATTCAGCGCCCTGGCCATCGTGACGGTGGATTATCCGTCGCAAGGCGGCGTGTTGAATTTGCTGGATGACGCGGTGACGTATGACTCGATTTTCATCACCACCACGCAGGCGGTGCAAAACTTCAACGTCGGCCTGCGCGTGGATCATCAGCGGATTTCCGATCTGGTGTTCCATTTGATTCAACCCGACGGCACGCGCTACCTGCTCATGGAAAATCGCGGTGGCCAGACCACGAACGGCTGCGGCGTGACCATCATCACCACGAACATCGTGGATGTCACCGCCAATGGCAATGCGCTGGCTGAGACCAACACCTTCAGCGTGGGCGTCACGCATGGCACATTTCCCATCACCTATAATTTTTACACCGCGCCGGACGAGATGACGGTGTATTACGGCACGAACGTCAGTCCGGCGTATCTGATTTACGACACGGGCCTGACGAACAATCCGCCGCTCGGACCCGGCGCGCAGAACACGCAACCGGAGACGTTTGTGGTCAATTTCCCGCCAGCCGGCATCTCGGCGGACTCGACGTTCCTAACCATCGTGATGAACCAGTATGGCAACACGAACCGCCGCACTGCGTGGGTTTACACCGCTGGTGGTGTGCTGACGAACTACGCCTATCTGAACTTCACCGAAGACACGAACCTCACGCAGACGCCGATTAAATTTGCCGTGCCGCCGTTCATCCCGCAGACAGTGACCAATATTTATTACTCGACCAATTTTAGCTACACCACCAACTTGGCCGCCGTTACGAATCTTGTCTACACGACAAACATCACCTACGTGACAAACGTTAATTTAATTGCGACTAACATGACGTTAAGTGGATTTGAGTCTTCCTCCACAGCGATCACTTACACACTGGCTACGCCAGTGGACGGTTGGACGGTCATCAGCAACCAAGTGAATGTGGTTAACGACGTTTCCAACTCGCTGGCGGGAAGTCAATTCTTGGCGCTGGCGAACGGCTCGCTTTCGCGAAATCTTTCGACGCCAATTGGCAGCACGAATACGGTCAGCTTCCTCTGTCGCGGGCCGGGCATCGTCAGTTGGTATCGCGGCGAAAGCAACTTGAACGACTCCGTGAGTGGATTGACTGGCACATGGAAAAATTCCGCAGCCTATGGCACGGGTGAGGTTGGCACCGGGCTGACTTATGACAACGTGAGCCGCTACATGGTCGTGCAGACGCCGACCAATTCCGCGCTGGACGTGGGCAAGGGTGGCCGATTCACGATTGAAGCGTGGATTTACCCGACCAACCTCTCGGCTTCGGTGAATCGTCCGCTCACGCAGTTTGAGCGCATCTTGTTCCCGTCGTCTGGTTCCGATGTTTATTTGGATTTCTTCGTTTCGGAGATTGGTGCTTCGGGCAGGTTGTATGCGAACATCGGCGACATTAATGGCAACGCTCACACCTTCAACTCGGCGTCTGGAATTGTGACGACGAATTCGTGGCAACATGTGGCTTTGACTTATGATGCCGGGACAGGCTTGGGCACGATGTATCGCAATGGCGTGAGCGTGGCGCAGCAGAGTCTGGGAAATTTCATGCCCCGGACAACCTTTACAAATTTCCTGATTGGCGCGCGGACTTACACCGGCACAGCACCGACGCCGGCGGATAAATTTGCCGGCACGATTGACGAATTGAGCGTCTATAACCGTGCGCTTTCTGTTTCAGAACTCAAAGCCATCTACACGGCGGGTGGCAATGGCAAATTTGATTCCTCCGGCATTATCCCGCAAAGCCTCGCGGAGGCGACGCTTTCGATTATCGGGAAGACCACGCTTTACACCGGCGAGAACAACACCTGGCAGACGAACACATTCACGTTTGTTGCCACAACCAATCCGACGGTGTTGAAAGTCAGAGGCGTTCAGCCGGGAATGTTGGTGGATGCGTTTGCATTGTCCGGCAACCTCGCCGTGACGAACATCACTCCCGTGGCGACCAATGTGGTGGTGACAACCAATGTTCTCCCCATCCTCCCGACCAATATCCCGGTGCTATGGGGGCCAGTTCAATACACGAATAACAATCATTATTACTGCCTGTTCCAGACCAACACTTGGACCGCGTCTGAGGCATGGGCGGTGGCTTGCGGTGGACATTTGACAACCGTTAATGATGCTGCAGAAGATGCTTGGATTGGAAATCAGTTTTCCGTAGTTGGTGGCGAATATCGTGATATGTGGATTGGCTTGTGGGACACGAATAATGACACTTCCAAAACGACTTCGATTCACGGCACGAACTTCGTTTGGGTGAATGGTGAAACTGCGTCATACCGGAACTGGCGTTCTGGTGAGCCGAATAACGGTGGCAGTGCTTCGCCAGACAGTCGGGAATACTGGGGATATAAATTCCCCGTCGGTTATGCCGGTTACTCCAGTGTGGCGGGACTCTGGAACGATTTTACAAACATTGTTTTTGATACCGGTTTGCTTTTCATCGCTGGCGTTGCGGAGATAAATACTCTGCCCGTAAATATTGTCACCAACATCACCTATGCGACCAACATCGTCGTCACCACGAGTAATCTTTGTTACCTGCCGGAGCAGGACATCAGCGGTATCCAGACCATCAATCCTTACGGTTTGTGGAAACTGGAGATTTTGGATAATCGCGCGGGTGGCGGTTTGACAAATTCGCTGGTGAGCTGGCAGTTGGAATTGCAATACGCCAACACCAACATCACCGTGCCGCCGGTGCTGCCAACGCTGGCGACGAATTATTCCATCATCGAGTCCAACTTGCTCGTCATCACCAACACGGCGACATATTGGGATACCAATGCGACGCTCCTCTACACGCTCGTGGTTTCTTCCGGCGTGACGAACGCCACCATCAGCACCAACGGCATCATCTCGTGGACACCGACGGAGGCGCAGGGTCCGGGCAGTTACATCTTTGTGACCACGGTGCACGATGCCGCCAACGCGCTCGCCGTGGCGCAAAACTTTTTCCAAGTGGACGTGTTGGAGTCCAATCTACCGCCGGTCATCCTGTTCCCGACGAACAATGCCGTCATTCGCATTCTGGAAACCGAGCCGTTCCT
>CAIKKJ010000173.1 GCA_903827955.1 uncultured Verrucomicrobia subdivision 3 bacterium | reverse complement strand
TAGCACCAGCGGCAGACGCTGTGGTTGATGTTGCCCTTGAGCTTGACGGACGTGGTGGCCGCAACTTGCGCGTGAATTTTTTCCGCCAATAGCGGCGTGGCAGCAGCGGCAAGCGTGGCGGACTGGATAAATTTTCTTCTGGTCATGGCGTGTGTGTATTCAATGACGGACGGGAAATGTGCCGACAAGTTACAAGTGTGAAGCGACCGCGCACAATTACTTTTTCCGAAAAATAAAAAAATAAAACCAGAGCGTTCCCAGCGCGCCGCAGCTGGCCGCGCCGATAAAATTCGCCTGCGGACTCACGCTCCACAGCCACGCGCCGAGAAACGAGCCACTCGTCACCGTGCAGTCGCGGATGAGATAATACGCGCCGTAAGTCCGCGCGCGCAGTTCCGGCGCGGCCTCGCCGATGATGAGCGCCTTGCGCGCCGGTTCGCCGAACTCCTTCAGCCCGCGCACGACGAACGCCAGCGCCAGCCACCTGAAATCATGCGCCCACAGCAGCGTCACCGGAAACAGCGTGAAGAAAACAAACGTGATGAGCACGAACGGGCGGCGTCCGTATTTGTCCGCGAGGTGCGCGACGGGAATGTAGCAGAACATCGCCGTGACCATTTCAAACGTGATTAGATAGCCGAATTGCTGCGCGGTGACACCGCCGTGATTCATCGCCCACAAAATGATAAACGCATACGGAATCCGTTCGCAGAAGCGGATAAGGATGTCGCTCACGAGCAGTTCGCGCAGCGCAGGCGTGAAGGTTTTGACAACGTCGAGAAATGAAATCGTCTCGTCGTCTGAATTTTTGACGACGGGTTTTCCTTCCGGCTCAAACATGAACCACTGAAAAACCAGCGTCAGCAAACTCATGCCGATGCAGAGCGCGAGCGCGTAACTCACGCCGTCCGTCCAGCCGAAGCGCGTGAGCAGCCAGCCGCCGAGGAGCGGGCCGAGCATCATCGGCACGCGGCGGATCATGGATTGCACGCCGACGCCCATCGTGTGCCGGTGACTTTGCAACGACGTGGCGATGACGGAAAGCGTCGCGGGCAGCGACAGCGCGCTCCATGCGAGAAATAAAAACGAGCCGAGCAGTAACGCCAGCCAGCTTTGCCAAAACAAAACGAGAAAATAGCCCGCAATGGAAATCAGACTGAACAGCAGCAGCGAACGGCGTTGTCCCCAATGGTCCGTGAGCCAGCCGCCGGGATACGCGTAAATCGCACCGAGGAAAGTTTGGAGCGCGTCAAAGATGCCGATGACCAAAATAATTTGCGCCGCCGACAGGACGCCGTGCGCCAGCACCTCGATATATTTGGGCGCGAAGCCGAGCCAGAGTTTTTCGCCCGTGCCCGCGAGCACAAGCGCGACGAGTAGCAACGAGGTGTTTCGCCGCAGCGCGAGGAATTCAGCGATGGATTTGAGACGGCTCATGTCAGATGCGTTCTCCCTCACCCTGATCCTCTCCCGCAGGGAGAGGGAACAGCAGTTGGCCGATTTTATTTTTGCACAAGATTTTCGAGCTGCTGACCGTTTTTATTTTGCCGAGGCGCTGGGAACGTTTCTCCCTCTCCCCAAGGGAGAGGGCTGGGGTGAGGGGAAACATCGCTGACATTTCGGATGCGGTTTTCGTTGTCCCGTCGCCCCCTCACCTCAATCCTCTCCCCCGAGTGGGAGAGGAAGCCGGAGGCGCAAGGCTTCAGCCAATCTGCGCCGCCAGAGAATTGGCGATGTCTTGCAGCGCGTTGATTTCCGCTGCCGGGTAATTGTATTCCCGTGCCGTGCCGATGCCGAAGGTGCCGATGATTTTATCGCCGTGGCGGATGGGCACGCAGACGGCGCCGCCCACGCCGGTCTGTTTGGCGCCGGGCTTGGCCACGCCGCTGGTGTCGGTCTGGAGGTTGCAGATGGTGACGGGACGGTTTTTTTGCGCGCACTCGCCGGCGATGCCTTTGCCGACGGGGATAATGCTCACCATATCCAGCAACTGCGGCGGCAACCCGGCTTGCGCGAGGAGGCGGAGGAGTTGCGTCGGCTCGTGCAGCTTGTGGATGGTGCCGGTTTCGGAATTAAATTTCGCGAGCGTGTCGCGCAGGGTTTTTTCAAGGTCGATGGGGTTCATGAATCGTGTTTTTAGCCAGTCGGTAAATTTTTGACAGAGTGAAAGCAGAAACAGATGCGAGTGTGATAGGTATAAATAAAATCAAATCGAAATAATCAGCGCCTCGCAAAATGGCGAGAACATAAAAACCAGTTCCCCAAACCATAAATGCCAGTGTTAGAAAAGATATGATTCTTGCGCGGCGAAGACTCTTCTCTGAACGTTTCCAAAGCAGTCCGATAGCCCAAGCATTACAAATTGCCAGCAAAACAAAAACTATCGCCCAAGGATTGAAGATCCAGCCGCAGTTACCGCAAACACAAATAAAACTCACCAACAACGCTCTGTAGATGAATTGAATTATCAGTAAACACAGACAGATATATGCGAGTATTTTCATTTCGGAAGTGCGTGAACAAAGTTCATTTGCTCGCCGCGCCAAGCATCCACCCCAGCCACACGGCGACGAGGCAGAGGGCGACGGAGCCGAGGATGTTGCCGCCGGCGCGCAGCCATTCGCCGTGTTGCGTGAGTTCCAGGGTTTGCAGGCTGAACGCGGAGAAGGTGGTGAAGCCGCCGCAG
>CAIKKJ010000172.1 GCA_903827955.1 uncultured Verrucomicrobia subdivision 3 bacterium | reverse complement strand
TCCGCGTTGCGTTCCAGCCATTGCATCTCGCCGTGATTATTCCGCGCCAGCCAGTCCTGAAATTTGTCCGCGCTGGCCGGGACGGCAGCAGTGGTAAAACGGCAGTCATCGAAGCCGAGTTCCAACGCGCGCTGGCGGATGACAGCTTTCATTTTTTGTCGCGCGTGGCCAGCTTAAACTGCAAGGCGACCTGCTGTGCGACTTCACGCAGTGAGCGGATGTCTGTGTTGACCAGCACATCGGCCTGTTTGTAAAACGGCTCGCGGGCGGCCAGCAGGTCGCGGATTTTCTTTTGCGGGTTTGCATCGTGGAGCAGGGGGCGATGCGACTGGTGGCCGACGCGTTCCCAAATCTTTTCCGGCGATGACCAGAGGCAGATGACCAGTGCATGGCTTTTCAGCTTTGCCAGGTTTTCAAGATTTGTCGGCAGACCGCCGCCGGTGGAGATCAGCAGTTTGGTGCGGTGCGAGAGTTCGTCCACCAACTGCCGTTCCAGCGCGCGGAACATCGGTTCGCCCTCTTTGGCAAAAATATCAGCAATGGTGCGGCCGGTGCGCGACTGGATGAGTTCATCCGTGTCGAGAAATTCGAGATGCAATTGCTCCGCGACCAGCTTGCCGACGGAAGTCTTGCCGGTGCCCATGAAGCCGATGAGCGCGAGGTTGACGATGTGGCGGCCGGTTTGCATGGGGCGAGTTTCAAGTTTCGGGTTTCCGGTTTCAAGTTTTCATATTAGAATTCCGTAGTGCAACTGCCGCCGTTCATTCTGGCTTCCACCTCGCCGCGCCGTTCGGAACTCTTTTCGCTGCTGCCGGTGAAATTTCGCGTCGTCGCCAGCGATGCCGCAGAAGTTGCGCCCGAACATCTCACGCCTCTGGAAGTCTGCCAGCTTAACGCCCATCGCAAAGCGCGGGCGGTCGCCAAAAAAAATCCCGACGCGCTGGTGCTCGGCGCGGATACGCTGGTTTTTCTAGGTAACGAAATTTTCGGCAAACCGCGCAGCCGGGCGGATGCCGGGCGGATGCTCTGGAAATTGCAAGGCCGCACCCATCAGGTCGTCACGGGCGTCAGCCTGATTCATCTGCGCCGACATCAAGAGAAAATTTTTGCTGTCAGCACGGATGTATTATTTCATCCATTGACCCGCGCGCAGATTAAAAACTACCTCACCAAAATCAATCCGCTCGACAAGGCGGGGGCATATGCCATCCAGGAACGTGGCGAACTCATCATTGCGGAGATTTCTGGCTCCTTCAGCAATGTCGTTGGTCTGCCGATGGAAGCTTTGCGTGAACGGTTGAGCCGGTGGCCGGCCTGAGCCGTGGTTGTCATGCCCTGAAATTATAGTTTTACACCTTGGCCGGAGTCGGTGCATCCTATGGCCGAGCAACCGCTATTTTTCAGAGAATGAGTTGGCCAGTGCTTATTAAAATTTATGAACGTCGAATCTAAACCGTCCACCCCGCAGTTGGTTGAACCTGCCGTCTGGAAAGAAATCGTCCGCGAATATCAGGAGCCGTCGCTGTGGCGCGCGCTGTGGCAGATCGTCAACACCATCGGTTCCGTGATCGTGCTGTGGTATTTCATGTATCGCAGTCTGACCATTTCCTATTGGCTGACGTTTGGACTGGCCGTCTTGACGGGCGCAATGCTTGTCCGCGTGTTCATTATTTTTCACGACTGCGGTCACGGTTCTTTTTTCAAATCTTCACGAGCGAATGACGTCCTTGGCTTCATCACCGGCATGATGACGTTCACACCCTATTTTCATTGGCGTTGGGAACACGCCGTCCACCATGCCAGTTCGGGCCATCTGGACAAACGCGGCAAGGGCGACATTTGGACGATGACCGTGCAGGAATACTTGGAAGCCGGACGTTGGAAACGCTTTTCCTACCGGCTGTCCCGCAATCCAGTGGTGCTGTTCGGTCTTGCGCCCGTCACGTTGTTTCTGGTGCTGCAACGCTTTCCGAAACCCGACGCCGACCGGCGCGAATGTTTTTCTGTTTATTGGATGAACGCCGCCATTGTGGCAATGGCGGTCGGCTTGAGTCTGGCCGTTGGCATCCTGC
This sequence comes from uncultured Verrucomicrobia subdivision 3 bacterium, assembly GCA_903827955.1. GTDB lineage: Bacteria > Verrucomicrobiota > Verrucomicrobiia > Limisphaerales > UBA11358 > UBA11358. The sequence continues at coordinate 13,862 of CAIKKJ010000172.1, read as the reverse complement.
CGTATGTGTTGATTCAATTGACCATCCTGCTCGTGGCGGGCGGGGCAGGTGTGTGGATGTTTTATGTTCAGCACCAATTTGAAGACGTGTATTGGGAACGCGGCGAAAATTGGGATTACACCGCCGCCGCTTTGCAGGGCAGTTCGTTTTACAAATTACCGCGGGTGCTGCAATGGTTCACCGGCAACATCGGCTACCACCACATCCATCATTTGAGCCCGCGCATTCCAAACTACAATCTGGAACGCTGCCACAAGGCGCATGAACTTTTCCAGCAGGTGAAACCCATCACGCTCGTCAGCAGCCTCAAAACCATGACCTACCGGCTCTGGGATGAAAAACGGAAAAAGCTCATCGGCTACCGCGAGCTACGCCGGCATTACCTCCAGACGCAAAAAACTGGCGCCCGCTGATCAGTCCCGCGCAAGTTCTGGCCAGAGATAGGCGCTCATCAACTGGCCTTTTTCAAAGCAATCGAGATTGAACTTCTCGTTCGGCGAATGCGCGTTGTCATCCGGCAGTCCGATGCCGAGCAGCAGCGAGTCAGCACCGAGAATTTTCTTGAACTGGTTCACAATCGGAATGGAACCGCCTTCGCGCATGACTATCGGTTCGCGGCCAAATGCCTGGCGCAACGCTCGCAACGCCGCCTGCGCCTCGGCGCCGGACGGCGAAACGTGATACGCTTCCGCACCGTGGCCGGCGTTGATTTCCAGCTTCACCGTCGGCGGACAATTTTTCTTCAACCAACCGCAGACGACTTCGCGGATGCGTGCCGGGCTTTGGTCTGGCACGAGGCGGCAGGTGATTTTCGCCCGCGCCCACGACGGCACAATCGTCTTGCTGCCTTCGCCCTGATAACCGCTCGTCAGACCGTTGATCTCAAACGTAGGCCGCGCGCTGCGCTGTTCGGTGGGGGAGAAACCGCGTTCGCCGAACAACTCCGGCGCGCCGACCAGTTTTTTCAACGCCGCATCCTTCATTGGATAACGTTTCGATTGCTCGCGCTCGTATTTGGAAAGCGGCGTCACGCCATCGTAGAAACCCGGAACGGTGATGCGCCCGTTTTTATCGCGAACTTTGGCGAGCAGTTGCGCGAGCGCCATGGCCGGATTATCCACCGCACCGCCGAAGATGCCGGAATGCAAATCCCGCGCCGGCCCGCGCAGGGTGATTTCAAACGCAATGATGCCGCGCAAGCCCACGGTGAGCGCCGGACAATTGGCCGCGGGCATGCCCGTGTCGGAAATGACCACGGCATCACAGGCCAGTGCTTTGTGATGCGTTTTTAAAAATGTGTCGAGGCTTTTGCTGCCGACCTCTTCCTCGCCTTCCAGCACGAACGTCAGATCGCAGGGCAGGGGCGTGCCGGTTTTGAGATACGCTTCCACCGCTTTGAGGTGCGCGAAGTTCTGGCCTTTGTTGTCTGTGCTGCCGCGCGCGAACAGATTGCGCCCGACGATGCGCGGCTCGAACGGCGGTGAATGCCACAGATCCAGCGGCTCCGGCGGCTGGACATCGTAATGCCCATAGACCATGTAGTGCGGACGCTTGGTCTTGGATTTGACGGGCGGCGTCTTGGCCGTGACGATGGGGTGGCCGTTGGTGGAATGGATTTTGGCTTCCAAGCCGATCTGCTGGCAATGCGCCGCGAGCCATTGGGCGCAGGCGAGGAGATCCGGCGTGTGCTGGGACTGGGCGGAGACGCTGGGGAAACGGAGATACTCGCAGAACTCGGCGAGGAACCGCTTTTGGTTTTGCTTCAGGTAATCCAGGACAGCTTGCATGGGATGAGGCTAAAGAATTTTGAGAGTTTGCACAATTGGATTGAAGCAAGCTGTTGTATGCTCGCCAAAATAGGGAGTGGTTTTCTCAACAACGATGGCAGGCTCCTGCTTGGAAAGATTCCTTAAAGCGAGTATGATAAACAACAGTTCAACGTAGCATCTTATGAAACAACTTCACTCCATCATTTGGGCGGGGATTTTATTCATCGGGCTGGGCAATGGCTTTGCGCAGGGGTTTGTGAATTTGGATTTCGCCCAAGCAAATCTTTCTGGATACACGGCAGGTGTCTATGTTCCGATTGCTAATGCGATTCCCGGATGGACTGGCTATATCGGCACAAATCAACAAACAACGGTTTTATACAATGATCTAGCAATTGGTTCGGCGGTTTTATCACTTTTAGATACAAATTATATCAGTCCTGCTGCGATTATTCCCGGCAGTTCTGACATGGTCGTCATTCAGGCAGGGTTCCCAAGTAAGCCAGCTTCAATAGCACAGTCGGCTATGATTCCAGCGACGGCTAAATCAATTTTATTTGCTGCCAATTATCCGTATGGCTCAGGCTGGCAAGTGACGATTGCTGGCAAAATCATTCCGGTGACGCAGGTTTCTGCCATCAACTCAAACTATGCTTTCTTTGAAGGGGACATATCGACCTATGCCGGTCATGTGGATGAATTGCGTTTTACTGCTTTGTATGTCTCTTCGCCAGGAGGGTCTTTATTCTTGGATTCAATCCAATTTTCCGCCACCCCCATTCCCGAACCGTCGTCGGTGGCTTTGGCGGCTTTGGGCGGAGCTTGGTTTATTTTGCGCCGATGGTCAGCCCGCCGAAATATATTTCCGCAATCGTGACGGGACGGACCGCCGGGCTGTCCCCGCCCGCGCTTTCCCTTTCTTGGCGGGCGGAACGAACGTGGTAATCACACGCCAAAGACTCCGTCGCCTGACGCTGCGCTCGGCGACGGGGACGGTGCAGCGCACCGTCCCTACCGGAAGAGACAAGCCGGAAACCTCACGGTTCCGGCGTTTTCATTGGTTAAAAATGGGCTTGCAAGAAAAAGGTGATTAGCTAGACTCGTTTCGTCTGTGAGAGAACTTATATCTATCCGAACATGGTGAATCTTCAAGTGAACTTGGTTCAAGTGAGATTTGAAACCCGACAGTCGGGAACAGTCCGTAGAGCGGTTACTTGAACAGCCAATCGAAAAATGAGCAACAAACTGTTTGTGGGAAATCTTTCCTTCAACACCACCGAGAACGACCTCCAGGACGCTTTTGCCGCCCACGGAACTGTCGTTGAAGCCAACATCATGATGGATCGCATGAGCGGCCGTTCACGCGGTTTCGCCTTCGTGACGATGTCCACCCCCGAAGAAGCCCAGAAGGCGATCGAAGCCTTGCACGGCCAGCAGCTCGACAACCGCGCGCTGACCGTCAATGTCGCTCGTCCGAAGGAAGATCGTCCCCCGCGCAGCGGTGGCGGCGGTGGCGGCGGTGACCGTGGTCCGCGTCGCGATTTCCGCGGCGGTGGCGGCGGTGGTGGCCGTGACCGTTATTGAGATTGATTAAATACTCTCGCAGGGCGGCGCCCAAACGGGCGTCGCCCTGTTGTCAATTTCGCAAAGTTGTTGAATTGGTCCCATGGAAGAGCATATCGAAGTCGAGGGCAGGATTATGACCGTGCTCGCGGGAACCATGTTCCGCGTCGAGCTGGATAACAAGCATCAGGTGTTGGCGACCATTTCCGGCAAGATGCGGAAAAAATTTGTGCGCCTCACCGTGGGTGACCGCGTGAAGATGGAAATGTCGCCCTATGATTTGAACAAGGCGCGCATCGTCTGGCGCATCGGTTGAACGAAGACAATTTTGAAAGGCCGGATTGCGTCAGCAGTCCGGCCTTTTGCTTTTCAGTTGAATTGCCCTGCAGCTGTAATAACTTTGGTGAAACAAGGTTCACCGATGAAGCTCATTTACGCCGCGTTACTCTTTGCTGCTGTCGTCTCGGGGTCTGCCCAGACGCCCGTGTGGACACAGTTTCCCAACTCGCCCGTCGGCGCGGGAAACTTTCGCAACGATGATGTTTTTTTTGCCGACCTTACGAATGGCTGGAGCGCACGCGGTCGCGACGGACTTTATCGCACGACCAATGCCGGTCAGAGCTGGTTCTCCGTCACGCCGCATGTGGTGACGAACGTGGCGCATTTTCGCTCCATCGGTTTTGCCACGCCCACGCACGGCTGGGCTGGCAACCTGGGGCCGGGCTCTTACGACAGCCTGATCACCGATACCAACTTGCTTTACGAGACTTTCGACGGTGGCAGCAGTTGGAATGTCGTCACGCAAATCAACAACACCGGCATGCAAGGCTTTTGCGCCATGCACATCCCGGACACGCAGCACGTCTATGGCGTGGGGCGTGTGCGCGGCCCAGCGTATTTTGTGAAGTCCGCAGATGGCGGCAGCAACTGGTTCGTGACCAATCTTACCGCCGCCGGCATGATGGGCGGGCTGATGGATGTTTTTTTCATGAACACCAACCTTGGTTTCATCGTGGGCATGGACACCAATTCTTTTTACACGCCGCCGTATTTTGCCAGCATCGCGCGCACGACGAACGGCGGGCTGAATTGGGACGTTGTCGCTTCGGCTCATGTGACGAACAGTTATTTTTGGAAAATGTCCTGGCCCACCACGAACATCGGCTACGTTTCACTCCAGCAGAATAATTCCTACTCCTCGTTCGTCTTCTACAAAACCACCGACGGCGGCAACACCTGGACTTCCAACGCCATTCCGCTTTCCGCCATCGGCTCACCGTCGTCTTTTGAATTGCAAGGCGTCGGCTTTGTCAGCACCAACGAAGGCTGGCTCGGCGGCGGCTCGCTCGCCGCGCCATTCAACATGATTCACACCACCGACGGCGGACTCACCTGGACGCCGATGGGCTATGTGAACGCCAACAACTTGAACCGCTTTCGTTTTGTCAGCCCGACGCTCGGTTATTTGTCGGGCATCAAACTGCACGTCTATCACATTCCGCCCGCGGCGACGGTTTCACCCGTGAGCACGAATGTTTTTCCCGGTATCAATGTCACCTTCAGCGCGACGGCCTACGGCACGCCGCCGCTGCAATTCCAGTGGCGGCAAAATGGAACCAACCTCGCGGGCGGCTCGACCAATGGGTTTTCCATCACGAACGTCACCGCCGCCAACGCGGGCAACTATGATCTGATCATCTCCGATTTCAGCGGCTCCGTGACGAGTTCCGTCGCTACGCTGACGTTGGGCGGCGTGATTACTCCGCCGGTCATCACGAGCCAGCCGCAGAGCCTCGTGGTCAATCCCGGCTCCAACGCCACCTTCACCGTCGCCGCCACGGGGACCATGCCACTGGCTTACCAATGGTTCTTCAACGCCAACGCCATCGCCGGTCCGCTGCCTGCGACGTTCACGCAGACCAATGTGCAGGCGGCGAACGTGGGAAATTATTTCGTCGTCGTTTCCAATGCTGGCGGCAGCGTGACCAGTTCCGTCGCGGTGCTGACGCTGGGTTTCGCGGATGATTTTGAAAGCTACGTTGTGCCGAGCAGCGTGACGAACCCGACGACCACGAACGGCTACAAAATTTTCTTCGGTGCAGATTCAGGCGCGACGGATTTCAAGGCCGTGTTCGGTTTTGATTATTCCACGATTACATTTCCTACGAACATTCCCAGTGCGCCGCACTCGGTGGGCGGGACGACCAAGGGGCTTTACCTGTCCGTCAACAAAGACGCCACCGGCATCGCTGCGGGAGTGAACCTGTATCCGCTCGCCGTGTTGGCCTCGAATAATTTCGCGCTGAAATTTGATATGTGGCTGAACTGGACCAATCCCGGCTCTGCCACCGAGCACGCGCTCTTCGGCATCAATCATTCCGGCAACGTGACCAACCGCGTGAGCCAGCCCACGAGCGACGGATTGTTTTTTGCCGTGGATGGCGACGGCAATGTGGCCAGCACCACCACGACCATCCGCGACTTTGGAATTTTTCACGGCGCCGGCGCCGGCGTAATTCCGTTCCTGATGACGACGAACAACACGTTTTTTGGCCCGACGCCGCTGCTCGGAAAAAATTTCGACAACAGCGATCCGGGCTTTGTCAGTTTGTTTCCGGCGAAAATCGTTCCAGGCTACGCGACTTCGGCAGGAACGCCAGGCCTCGGGTGGGTTAGCGGCGAAGTGCGGCAGGAAAACAATCTCATCACCTGCCTGCTCAACGGCGTCGCCATCGCGCAATACACCAACACCTACGGCTACACGAATGGCACGGTGTTGCTGGGCTACAACGACGTCTTCGCCTCGCTCGGCAGCACCAATAATTTTGTCATCTTTGACAACGTGACCGTGGCGCCTATCGTGTTCACGCCTGTGAACCTCCTCTCACCGCAGGTGGCGGGAAATAATTTCACCTTCAGCTTCGGCACCGACGCCTACGAAAGCTACACCGTGCAATGGACCACCAACCTGGCCGCTGGAAACTGGACCACCCTCACGAATTTCTACGGCAACGGCGCGACCAACACCCAAACCGTTCCGCTCCCGCCCAACAATTTCCCCGCGCAATACTTCCGCGTCACGCGGCCGTGATTTTGTTCGTCTTGCCGCTGGCGGCGGAATTTCTTAAATTGCGCCGTGCTCGACATCAAACTCATCCGCGAGAAATCTGATTTTGTGAAACAACGCCTCGCCACGCGCGGGGCAGGGGACGAAGCCAAGATTGACGAGATCCTGAAATTGGACGAACAGCGTCGCAAGGCATTGTCCGAGGTGGAGACGTTCAAGGCCACGCGCAACCGCGTGAGCAAGGAAATCGGCGCGCTCATGGGCCAGAAAAAGCTCGCCGAGGCCGAGGCAAAGAAAGCTGAGACCAAAAACTTGGGCGACCAGATCGCCGCGCTCGACAAGCAAGCCGTCGAGGCCGAGGCAGCACGCGACACGTTGATGCTGCAACTGCCGAACCTCCCGCACGAATCCGTCGCACTCGGCAAAACGGCGGAGGACAATCCCGAGGTGCGCGCTCACGGCGCGAAGCTGAATTATGATTTCAAGCCGAAGTCGCACGTTGATCTGTGCGCCTCGCTGAAGCTGGTGGATTTTGAACGCGCGGCGAAACTTTCCGGCAGCGGCTTTTTGCTCTACACAAATTGGGGCGCGCGCTTGGAACGGGCGTTGATTTCGTTTCTGTTGGATTTACACATCACGCAACACGATTACACGGAAGTCTCGCCGCCGTTCATGGTCGGCGAACAGTGCATGATCGGCGTGGGACAATTTCCGAAATTCAAGGACCAATACTATGGCGTGGCCGAGGGCGGTCGCGCGGAAGAGTTGGGTAAACTGTATTTGATTCCGACTGCAGAAACTCCGGTGGCCAACATTCATCGCGAGGAAATTTTGGCGGAGAAACAGCTGCCGATTCGTTACTGCGCCTACACGCCTTGCTTTCGCGGCGAGGCGGGGGCAGCGGGCGTCGGCACGCGCGGGATGATCCGGGTGCATCAGTTCGACAAGGTGGAGCTGATCAAAATCGTGAAGCCGGAAACGGCTTACGAGGAATTGGAGAAGATGGTGGCGAACGCGGAAAAGGTTTTGCAACTGCTCGGCTTGCATTATCGCGTCATCATGCTTTGCACTGGCGACATGGGCTTCGGCAGCGCGAAGACTTACGACATCGAAGTGTGGGCGCCAGGGCAGGGGAGCTATCTGGAAGTTTCAAGCTGTTCGAACTGTGAAGATTTCCAATCCCGCCGGATGAACATGCGCTTCAAGACCGAGGCGGGCGAAAATAAATTTCCGCACATCCTCAACGGCAGCGGCACGGCGCTGGCGCGGTTGTTTGTCGCGCTCATCGAGACGCACCAGCAGGCGGACGGCAGCGTGAAAACCCCCGAAGCGCTCCAGCCGTATTTGAAAACCGATCGGATTACCGCGTAATTTAATGGCCGCCAAAAGTCGCAAAACGCACAAAAGATTTTTTGCGCTTTCTATTTTTTGCGGCTGACGAAAATGAAAATTCTTCTCGCCAGCTCCGAATTATTTCCGTTTTCCAAAACCGGCGGCTTGGCGGACATGGTCGCTGCACTGGCGCGCGCGCTCGCGCAGGCTGGGCACGAGGCGCGCGTGGTGACGCCGCTGTATCGCGGGATGTTGAAAAAGTTTCCGCAGATCAAACGCGAGGACTGGGAATTCAACCTGCCCCTCGGCCCGCACTGGATTCGCGGCGGTCTTTGGTCGCTGGAGCCGGAGCGTGGTCTAAAAATTTATTTTGTCGAACAGCCGGAATTTTTTGATCGCGCGGGAATCTACCACGAGCAAAACGTCAGCTACGCAGACAACGATGCGCGCTACATTTTTTTCTCCAAGTGCGTCGTGCATCTTGCGCGCTGGCTGCCGTGGCACGCCGATGTGGTTCACGTCCACGATTGGCAGGTCGCGCTTGTGCCGGCGATGTTGCAGCAGCTTGAGCGGGAAGGGTGGGGGAATGCGCCGCGCAGTTGCCTGACGATTCACAATCTCGCGTATCAAGGAGTTTTTCCCGGCGAATCTTTTCAACTGACTAATCTCGCGTCGGATTTTTTCAATCCGAATGCGGCGGAATATTTTGGACTGGTGAATTGCCTGAAGGCCGGCATTGCGCTCGCGGATGTCATCACGACCGTCAGCCCGCGCTACGCCCGCGAAATCACCACCGAGGAATACGGCTGCGGCCTCGACGGCTTACTGCGGCGGCGCATGGATAAGCTTGTGGGAGTCCTAAACGGCGTGGATTACGCCGAGTGGAACACCACGAAAAATCCGCATCTGTTCCAGCCGTATTCAGTCACGCGTCTGGCCGAAAAAAAAATTAACAAGCTGGAATTGCAACGCTTGGTCGCCCTGCCCGTTGATGAACATATTCCACTCTACGGAACCATTTCACGACTGGCCGAACAGAAAGGCGTGGACATCCAGCTCGCAGCACTTGAAGAAATGTTGAACTCCAACATCCAATTCGTGCAGCTTGGCAGCGGTTCACCCGAGTTTGAACGTGGCTACCGCGAACTGGCGGCACGCTTTCCGGACAAAGTCGCCGTGCGTTTTGGCTACGACGAGTCGCTCGCGCATCGCATCGAAGCCGGCTGTGATTTTTTTCTGATGCCGTCGAGATTTGAGCCTTGCGGGCTGAATCAGATGTATAGTCTGCGCTATGGGACAATTCCCATCGTCCGTGCAACGGGCGGTCTGGATGACAGCGTGGTTGACTTCACTGAGTCTGCCAAGACGGCCAATGGCATTAAGTTTTTTGAGTATTCCGCACGCGCATTGTCCAAAGGCATACGCAAGTCAATGGCGATTTACACCAACGCCAATTTGCTAAAAACATATCGACAGAACGGAATGAAAGCCGATTTTTCTTGGGCCAAAACAGTAGGCAAATTTGTTGAAATCTACAAAAGCACACAATTAAGTTAAATATAACAAACATTGTGCATCTAATATAATCCACTTAAGTTCTCCGGTGATTTGTCGAATCCATTGCGAATGAAAGTTTCTGGATGCTTCAAATCGCGCGCGGCCTTTACGATGATTGAAATCATGATTGTCGTGATAATTCTGGGATTGCTCATGGCCATTGCGGTTCCTTACTACGTTCAGCAACGCGGCACGGCGCAGGCGCAGATTTGCATTAACAACATGCTTAAGATTGACGATGCCGGCTACCAGTTTGCATTGGAACGCAGCCGAAAAACGGGTGATCCCATAAATTTTCCCCAAGACCTGACGCCTTATCTACGACTCAACCAATTTAGTCAAATTCCTCCTTGCCCGGCCGGTGGCAGCTATACTTTGGCGACTATTGGCGGTCATGCGACCTGCTCGCTTGGCAGTTCAGTCACACCGCCACATGTCGCGCCGTGAGGCTCATTTCAATGAATTGTAGCGGCCAACGATTCGCCGGATGACAGCGCGCGGCAAAAACTTCGGCGCAATTGAAAGAATTTTATTACCCGCTCCCGGCAAGCTGAAATGCGCCTTGCGGCGAAAATCATAATGCCCGATTCGCGCAACCTCGGCAGCGGACATTTTTTCGGCGGAAACTTTTCGCGAACGATGACTGCGGGCGGTTTGTGAAAAATTTGTCTCCGTCGGGCCCGGACATAGATTGGTTACCGTCACACCGGTTCCGCGCAACTCCTCGTGCAGCGCTTCGGAAAATGACGTCACGAACGCTTTGCTGGCATAATACACCGCCATGTGCGGGCCGGGCAAAAATCCTGCCACAGAACCCACGTTCAAGATACCGCCGCGATTTCGCCGACGCATTTCCGGCAGAAACAATCCCGTCAATTCCACCAGCGCCGCGACGTTCACCTGCACGATCTCCATCTGTCGCCGCAATGGCAGTTCGGCGAATTCGCCGTGCAAGCCAAAGCCCGCGTTGTTCACCAGCACATCCACAACCGTTCCCCTGCCCTGCAATTCCCTGAAAATATTCTGCGGCGATTCCGGTTGCGCGAGATCGGCGATGACAATCTCAACGCTGATTCCCTGCTCGGCGCGCAACTGGGTTGCGAGTTTTTCCAGCGCGTCGCGGTTGCGCGCGGTGAGTATCAGATTGGATTTTTCCGCCGCGAAACATTTCGCCAGTTCCAGGCCGATGCCCGACGATGCCCCGGTCACCAGCACCGTTTCGGTAATTTCCTTCATGGCGAATCAGTTCGCGATGGCGCCGTTGCCGAAGCGCGACGTCAGCGGCCAATAGACGAAGAACGCCTTGCCGATGACATTTTTCGCCGGCAACGTGCCCCACGTCCGCGAATCAGAACTATTGCACGTGTTGTCGCCAAAGACCATGTAATCATCGGGGCCGTTCGTGAACACCGTGTCTTCATCCGGAAACAGCGGTGCAATGCCGGCGTAAACTCCGTATTGCTGCGCCACCACGCCGTTGACGTGGCCGGAAAATTGACTCTCCCGCGGCGGCACATCGGGATTAAAACCATACACATTCGCAAAGTGCAGTGTGGATGCATCAATCCGCTGACCGTTGATTCGCATGTGCCGGTCGTTGCCGATCTGCACTTTTTCGCCGGGCAACACGCACAGCCGTTTGATGTAAAATTGATCCTGCGCCTCGATCTGCGTTCCCACCGTCGCAAAGACGATCGTCTCGCCGCGCGCTGGCTTGCAAAAATTATACGTCAGCCGGTCCACGAACAGATGATCCCCCGCGCTCATCCGCAATTTGAAAACATCCTCGCCTTTGTGGAATTGCCGGCCCGCAATCAAACCCGCGCGATACACCAGCGGATTCAACCCCGCCGGGGCTTCGCCGTAATCCGGCGGAAACCAAATCGTATGTTCCTGTCCGGCGAACACGAAGGTCTGCTTGATATTGAAGATCAATAATTTCGTCACCGGCCCAACCGCTTCCACCATGCCGTCCACCGGCGCGACAAAATGAACATACGAATTGCCCTTCAGCCATTCTTTGAGCGCGTTCAAGCCTGTTGGCAAAGTCATTTCGTTTTGGATTTTCTGCTTCGCCGCCAGTTCGGTGTTCAGGCGTTCGTCCGAGCCATAACGCGTCGCCATCCATGCGCTTGCATAATCCGGCTTGGCCGTCACCCCGAACAACGTCGGTTGCATCGAGCCGGTGGGAATCTTGAACGGCTGCAGAAAGAACGTCCGGATGGCCATCGCCACGGCCAACGCCACCAGCAACACCTCCACGTTCTCGCGCCACGCTGCCGCCGGATATTGCGGGATGAATTTCTCCGCCGTCGTCTGCAATTCCCCGGCCCGACCTTCGATGTTCGCCTTGCCGCCGGCCCGGATGGCCGCGCACAACTCATCCAGCTTGGCTTGCACCGCCGCGATGGCCTCGGGTTTGAGCAAGTCGCGTTGCGCGGCGAGCAGACGACGGAAATGTTTATGCACCGTGCACGCATGGCGCACAGTCGGCGAGAGTAACCAGCGGAACCAGATCATAAGTTGCTATTTCGACACGGAAAGTGTGAATCCACACAAAAATAAATTCGCGTCAAAATACCCGCCAGAGCGCCGAATGAAAGATAATTAGGCATCCTCCCTCCCCTGCCCTCACGGTTGCTTGAGCCTATCGAGTCATCAATTCTCCAACTGCTGCACGAGGTCGTTGATGAAGCTCTGGATGTTCATCAAATCCGCATACGTCGGCGGATCAGCATAGCCCGGATCCAGTTCGCCCGCCGTGGGTTTCGTCGCCTTGCTCGCTAACGCACTTTGCAAGGCGATGATCTGCGCCTGTTGCGCATCAATCAGCGCCTTCAACGCATTGAACTGATTGCGCAACTCCGCCGCCACGATGGGCGCACCGTTTGCCGGTTTGGTAGGATCGAAAGCCATAACATTTCCTTCAATTCATTTGGACAGGATTAACAGAATTTACAGGATTGAACCGACCGGAAATGAATCCTGTAAAATCCCGTTAATCCTGTCTCATGGAAGTTACGGCACAATCTTCGTCGCCACATCGCTCCACGCGCCGATGCCGCCGGGGCCGACCGCCCGGACCCGCGCCCACATCCTTGCGCCGCTCGTCAGGCCGAGGATGATGGCCTTCGATTTCGTCACGCTCGGTTGCGCCACCCAACTTGTCCCGGTGACCGGGTCGGGACTGAGTTGCACCTCGTAAGTTTTCGCGCCGTTGGCGGGATCCCATTGCAAATCCAGTTCCCCCGCGTTATCGCCCGCAGTGATGGAGAGGTTGGCCACCGGATCCGGCACGGTGGCAGGCGTGCGACCCGCGCGCACGCCCATACCCGCGCTCTGGATTTTTGCCTCGTCACCCGCGCTGGCCGCTTCCACATAGCCGCCCAACTGCGTGAGACTGGCGATGAGCGTCGCCGCCGCGTTATCGCGATTGGTGATGTTCGTCTTTTGCGTGAGCAGACCGGATTCGTAGATGTTGTTCGCCGTGGTCAACGCCGTGATCTGCGTGCCGATGCTCGCCAGCGTGGGAATGGGCGTAGTGAAGCTCGCGTTGCCCGTCATCGCCGTTTTGATGTCATTGCCTCGCTGGATAAGGTCGGTGATGGAGAGGCGGTCGAGGTTGAGTTTAACTTTGGCCATACGTTTTCGTGGTGGTTGCGGCAAAGTTGCAGCGTCATAAAACACCCCGCTATCATACGTCAATCCCGGAGCATCATAGTCAGCCATAACTTGCCTGGATTAATATTGGTTCGTTTCGTTTTTAATTCCGCTGCGAAAAATCTTCAATCCCTTTTTTGAAAAAGATATTCACCACCCGCGTTAGATGATTCCCGAGCGCGCGGAGGAGCTAACCCCGCGCACCTTGGTAACTCCCTTTCGGCTGGCGGTAATCTCCTTTTGGCCGCCGGTGATTACCCCGCGCACGTTGGTCATTCCCTTTCCGCTGGTGGTAACTCCCTTTTGGTGGGCGGTGATCATCTTTCATTCGGCGGTAGTTCCCTTGGACGCGTTGGTAACTCCCTTTCGGCGGATGGTGATTACCAACGCCCGCTTGGTAACTCCCAAAGCGCTGGCGGTAACTCCCAAAGCGCTGGCGGTAACTCCCAAACACCAAAAGGGAACTCCCAACGGGCGTTTGGGAACTCCCAAAGCCGCTTTGGGAGTCAAAAACCCCCGATTTTGATTAAAAACCCCCGTTTTGACCGTTTTGGCCGGTCGGGAAGGCTAAAGGCCACCCGCTGGCAATGACCTGCGGTTTTTGCCCCAATCCACTTTCCGCCCTGCCGCAGGTAGGGACGGACCGCTGGGCCGTCCCCCGCCCGCGCTTTCCTTTTCTTGGCGGGCGGTTTTTGGGATTCCGCTGGCTTAAAACAGGGAAGCGCCAGCGGAAGGACGCCGCCGCGCAGCGTCCCTACCGGCGACCGTTTTGGCCGGTCGGGAAGGCTAAAAGGCCACCCGCTGGCAATGACCTGCGGTTTTTGCCCCAATCCACTTTCCGCCCTGCCGCAGGTAGGGACGGACCGCTGGGCCGTCCCCCGCCCGCGCTTTCCTTTTCTTGGCGGGCGGTTTTT
>CAIKKJ010000171.1 GCA_903827955.1 uncultured Verrucomicrobia subdivision 3 bacterium | reverse complement strand
CATGAACCAGAACAGAGACGACACCATCAAGTAAGTGTTCACCGCGAACACGTCCCACATCAGCGGCGATTTGAACTGCGGCCAGTTGCCGTTGGAATTCGGCACGGGAAACATATACCAGTCGAACCACGCGCGACCGACGTGAATCGCAGGATACAGACCGGCCATCGCGACGGAGAAAACCGTCATCGCTTCAGCCATGCGGCCGATGGTCGTGCGCCAGTGCTGACGCGTCAAAAAGAGCAACGCCGAAATCAACGTGCCTGCGTGCGCCACACCGACCCACCAGATGAAGTTCACGATGTCCCAACCCCACATGTTCGGATGGTTGTTGCCCCAAGCACCGACGCCGGTGAAGACTTGATAGAATAGACAGAACGGAAAAACCACCGTCGCGCAAAACGCGGCGATGCCGAACAAAACTTTCCACCACAGCGGAATCTTCGCTTCGGCGAACGCGGACAATTTATCCGTGAGCCAGCCAAGCCCCTGGTTGCCCTCGACGACAGGCGCGCGTTGAAGTTCCGCCGGCGGTGCCAGCTTCTTTAATTCTTCGATGTTCAGCGGTTCAGACATTCGTCAGTTAAATTTTATGCGTCGTCAACAACGTGCCTTCGTATTCTTCCGTGCTCAACGGTTCCGCCGTGTAGTCGGGCATCGCGGGATTCGGATTGCGGACGCGCGCCAAATAAGTCGTGCGCGGCTTCGTGAGCAGGTTGCCGAGGACGGCGTAATTCAGCGGCGACAATTTCTGTTTAGACACCGCGCTGTTCGCGTCGCTGATGTCGCCGAACACGATCGCACCCGCCGGACACGCCTGCTGGCAAGCGGTCTTAGGAATGTTGCCAGCCGCTTCGGTCAGACGCACGTTGTCGCTCGCGCCGGCTTTGGCCTTCTGCGAAATCTTCGCGTGCTCGATGCGCTGCGTGCAATAGGTGCATTTTTCCATCACACCGCGCATGCGAACGGTCACGTCCGGATTCTTGCTCAACTTGATCAAGTCCCATTCGTCTTCCGTGCGCATGCCGCTGTTCGGATCTTTCCACCAACGCAGCAAATCCCATTCTTTCTTGTCGCCTTCGCCGGTCGAATGCGTGAGCGCGTTGTTGTAAAGCGTGCCCTTCAGTTCGGTCAGCGGACGCTTGTTGAAATCGAGGAAATTAAAACGACGAACTTTATACGGACAGTTGTTCGAGCAATAGCGCGTGCCGATGCAACGGTTATACGCCATTGTGTTCAAACCTTCCTGGTCGTGAACGGTCGCGGCCACGGGACAGACGTTTTCGCACGGCGCGGTCTCGCAATGCGAGCACATCATCGGCTGGTTCACCACCTGGACGTCGTCAATCCACGATTGAGATTGCTGCTGCTCGTCCGTCTGGTTCATGTCCGAGTTCGGATTGAACCGGCTCGGATTATTTTTCCGTTTCGGATCGGTCGTGAAATAACGGTCAATGCGCAACCAGGACATTTCGCGTCCACGGGCAACTTGATCTTTGCCGACAATCGGAATGTTGTTTTCGCTCTGGCAGGCAACCGCACAAGTGCCACAGCCGACACACGCGCTTAAATCAATCGCCATGCCCCACTGATGCAGTGCGGTCTTCTTGGCTTCATCAAGCGGGTTCGGATACAGAGACGCAACAATCGGCGGCTCGACGCCATGAAATTTTTCTTCCGCGATGTTCTCATGTTTCTCTTCGGCCTCGACGGCTTCCGTGCGATTGAATTCGCGCACCGCCGGACGGCCTTCCATGCTCCAATGATGCTGCGTGCAGGCGAGAACGTGCGTCTCCCCCGTCTTGGAAATCTTCGCGCCCGTCTCAATATATTTTCCGGAGAAAATTTTGTAGGCGTTGAAACCGACGCCGTTGCCGACGCGCCCTGCCCGCTCGCGTCCGTAACCGAGCGCGAGGCCGAGCGAATAATCCGCCATGCCTGGCTGCACCCAGATCGGGCCGGAAACTTTTTTGCCGCCGAGCGAAATCTCCACCACGTCGCCGTTTGCCAGCTCAAGCGCTTTGGCGGTCGCGCGGCTCACGAGCACGGCGTTGTCCCACGTCATCTTGGTGATGGGTTCGGGCAATTCTTGCATCCAGCCGTTGTTGGCGTAGCGGCCATCGTCGGTCTTTGCGTCGCGGAAGAAAACAACTTCCAGATTGTCTTTGCTTAAAGTTGCCGGCGACATGCTTTGCGGCACTGACAGTTCGCCAAGGATTTTTTGATCAATCCGAACACCATTTACAGGCTTAACCTGACCTGAGGCAAAGCCGTTGAACAAAAATTTCTTCCAGTTCGCTTCCGGATAACTTGCCCTGTCTTCAAGCTGATAGAACAGCTCATGCGTGGCACGAACGATTTCATGGGCGCTGGTCTTGGATTCACCAGCGATCAGTGCGAGAAATTCCAAATCCGTCAGACCGCCAAACAACGGTTGCGTGAGCGGCTGCACCGGCACAACGGAACCATCCGTCGCGACCGCATCGCCCCACGATTCGAGAAAATGCGTCGCCGGGAAATTCCAATTCGCTTTCGCGAAAGTTTCGTCCTCGTAATAGCCGAGGCGAACAACCGTCTTGGCTTTCGACGTCCAGTTGAATTGATAAACCGGATTGCCACCGAGAATCACGAGCGTGTCCGCCGTGCTGGCTTCCAAATCTTTCAGGCCACTTGCCGGAGCTTCAGCCGTCGGAATCAGCGTGACCGTATTGCCAATGCTGTCGAGCGCGGTGTTGATGGCGTGCGCGAGCAAGTGAACTTCCATCGGCTGACGTTGACCAGCGACAACGAGAACATTGCCCCGGTTCGCCACCAAATCTTTGGCGCACTCAGCAACCCAGGCCGCCATCGGCGTCGCCCCGCCCATGACACTGGCGAGAATCGCGCTGGCGACCTTGATAACTTGCGACGCAGGCAAGCGGAGCCGGTGATCCGCGCTTCCGCCGGTCAGCGTGAACAGCGATTCCACCGCGTAAAGGCGGTTCATGCCTGCAACCGACTTGCGACCAGCGGTGAATTTACGGATGTGATTATGCGAATCGTCTTCGCCGCCGAGAAAATCACAGTCGAGCGAGAGGATGACCTTGGCCTTGTCGAAATTGAAAACCGGGCGCACCGATTGACCGAACGCCTGCGTCGCCGCGCGCTGATGGATGCCGGAATCAATCGCATCCGCCGTGATCCACTGCGCCTTGGGAAATTTCAGTGCGATGATTTTTTGCAGACGCGCGCGGGACGGCGACGTGCTGCTCTCAACGAGGAACGCTATGCCTTCTCCGCCATTCGCGGAAAACTTCTGCGAGAGGCCGACGAGAAATTCCAGCGCTTCGCCGCGGGAAACCTCCTTGCCGTCGCGCTTGAATTTCTTGGCGCGGTCAATGTCGTAGAGGTCGAGAATCGCCGCCTGCGCGTAGCGATCCGTGCCGCCGTTGCTGCCGGGGAAAAGTGAATTGCCTTCGATTTTTACCGGACGACCTTCGTAAGATTTGACGACGAGCGGAATCGCACCGACCCGCGTGGGCATGGCGGTCGCAAAATACTGCGCCTCGCCGAAAGTATAATTTTCCTGCTGCTGACCGAACGGTTGCAGCGTTTCTTCCGGACGACGGCAACCTGCGCCGAGCGTCGCGACACCCGCGAGCGCGAACGACGCCGACATCAGCTTGATGAATTGGCGGCGGCTCTGACCGTCTTCCAATTCACTCGCGTTCGACGGAAATTCACGATGCAGCCAGTCCTTGAACTCCGGCGTGTCGGCCAGTTCGTCCATGCTGCGCCAGTAACGGCGGCCATTCGCGGGCGTTGAATTGGTCGGGTTTGAATTCATTTAGCGGTGACAGGCCGAGCAGCTCGTGAGCGATTCCACTTTCATGTGGGCAACCATTTTTTTGCCTTCAGATTCCTGCAACATGTCGGCTTCAACCGAATTGGTGCTCCACGCCCAGTCAAGCTTCGTGACCTTGTCCGTCGGACGGATGCGCGACGCAGGATCGCGATGGCAACTCAAGCAGAAACTCATGCTCAACGATTTGTCATGCTTGACCTCGTCCATCTGGTCAATGCGTCCGTGACATTCCACGCAACTGATACCGCGCGTGACGTGGACCGAGTGGTTGAAATAAACGTAGTCCGGCGTCTTGTGGATCTGCACCCACGGAATCGGCGTGTTGTTCGCCGCGCTGTCGCGGACGATTTGCAGGCGCGGGTCGTCTTTCAACACTTGACTGTGGCAATTCATGCACGTCGAAGCGCCGGGCAGATTAGCGAACCAGGATTTTTCCACGCCGTTGTGACAGAAGCGGCAATCCACATTGAGCTGCCACGCGTGAATCTTGTGCGAAAACGGCACCGGCTGCACGGGCTGATAACCCGCGCGGGTATATTTAGGCGTGAGATAAACCGCCACCGCCGGCACCACGGCAGCACCAGCCAGTGCGGCGACCAAGCCAAGCACCAGCGGCAAACTGTTTGTCCATTTCGGAAAAATCACTGCTAAAAAAGATTAAAAATCCGTCGAACCTAAAAACTTCATCTCAACCGCAAAGTTGAGCGCATGGTTTAACAATTGTGTCTGCGCTTCGCAAGAAATGTTTGTGAAAAATTTCACGTTGTTCTGAACCATCATTGTTTGTCGGTCAATAACTAATCCAGTTGAGCGCAGACTTGCGGCGCGGTTTGATTTCCCCGAACCTGACACGCATCAAACATTCGCTCCCAACGGCGTTCCGCGCGGCGGTTTCCAGATTGGAATCGCACCGCCACCGGCTGGCGCCCAAGTCGGCGGCACCCGGCGGACGGTTGAAATGCGGCTTGCTCGGCGCGGGACAATTTTTCAGCTACGCCTACGTCCCGGCGTTGAATCAAAAACATTCCCCGCTCGCGGTGACCGGTATTTTAGCCCGGAATGAGGAAAAATTTTCAATGGCCCAGCGCGGTTTGCGTTATGCCGCCAAACATTTTTCCGACACCGATTCCCTGCTCGCTTCAGACATTGAGGCTGCGCTCATTTTGCTGCCGAACCATCTGCACTTTGAAACGACGAAGTCGGCGCTGGAATGCGGCTTACACGTTTTCTCCGAGAAGCCACTCACAGGCAACGTCACCGATGCCCTCGCGTTGAAAATCATCGCGCAGAAATCCGGGCGCGTGCTGATGGCGGATTTCAACCAGCGCTACCTTGACCGCAATCGTGTCCTGAAAAATGTTCTTGATGAAAACCGCATCGGCAAGGTTGCTGCCGTCCACGCGTTTCATAACCAGGATCTGCGCGGGCTGAAATCGTTCGCGCCGCTGCACCGCGATCTGACTGGCGGCGGCGTGGTTCACAACGCGGGTATTCACTTCATAAATTTATTCCTGCACTGGTTTGGCGAGGTGGAACGCGTCCGCGCCGTGTTTGCCAATCGCGCATTGCCAACAACGTGCGGCGAGGACACGGCGCATTGTGAGTTCTGGTTCCGCAACGGCGTCCACGCCACGCTCGACGCCTCACTCGCCAATGCCGTGGACACTACTTACGAACGCATCCAGTTCATCGGGGATGGCGGCGAAATCCGCAGCGACCTGAAGAAGTGTGATATTGTTCTGAAGCCGACCGGAAAGCGGCAGTTGAAAATTCCCTGCCGACCAGAGATAATCAGCGACTCGGTTTTCAATGCGTTGAACCATTTCGCCGGTTGTGTGAAAAACAATTCGCGCCCGGAGACCGAGGTGGAAGATTTTATCCGAACCATGAAAGTCATCGAAGCCCTCACACTCTCCGCCCAACGCGGCCAGGACGTGTCGCTTGCCGAGATCGAAATCAAATATGCCTGACGCCCCGCTTTCCAAAATCATGGACGTGTCGCTGACGCGTTCGTGCAACTATGATTGCTCGTATTGCAACCAGCGCCAGGAACTCGACAAGCCGATGTTCGACATGAGCGAGTCCAAGCGCAAGATGGTCTCCAACAAACGCCGCACCGGCGCGGAATGGATCGCGGGGTTGAACGCGTTTCCTTACAAGGACGACTACGACAAGCTCCTCTTTTCCGGTGGCGAGCCGAGTTTGCACGGCGAGTTCGTGGACATCGTCACGCGGGTCAAAGGCTGGCGCATGAAAGTCATCGTCACCAACTTGAGCTTCGACGTGGCCAAGCTCATCGCCGGTTGCCACCAGGAAAAGACCCGCGTCATCGTGCAGCCGTCCTTCCATTTTGAGTTCGCTGAGTTCGAGGAATTCTGCGGCAAGATGGACCTACTCCGCTCCGCCAGTTTTTTGAGCAATTTCATTCCCGTGTCCATCGTGAATTTACCTGACCGCGAGGAGGGTGAAAATTTCCGGAACAAATTCAAGGCGCGCGGTTACGAAGCCTCGCTCTACCGCTTCGAGGGTTACTACAAGGGAAAATTTTCCTACGCGCCGCTCGACGGCTACGGCGGCATCAAGGAGACCAAGGAAGTTTTGTATTCCAGTTGCGTGCAGCCGGTGAAACCGAACGGCGACATCGTGTATTGCACCACGGACACCTACTCGGAAACCTCCGTGGCCTACGGCAACATCTGCGACCAAAAGTTTGTGGCCATTCCGCGCGAGATTAAAATCCAGAATTACGGCAACCGCCACATCTCCGCCGCGTCGTGGACACGCGCGCGCAACCCCGTTTCCGGCGAACCGATTTGGCAGGGGAAAAATTACCGCCATCGCACGCCGATGAACCGGCTGCGCGTCTTTGCCGAGGAGAAAAATTATCCGTGGCTCGCCTCGGCCAAACATTTCGCCAACGTCGTCCAGAACAAATTGAAAAAGCCGGACGCCGTGAACCAAACGAATCTGGATTGAATTTTTCAGAAAACAAAAAGCCGCCCGAAACATTTCCGGGCGGCTTTTGATTTGATGATTGGCAGCGGTTATTTCTTGTCGGCCTTTTTCTCGGCTTTCTTTTCCAGCTTCTCAACCTTCTTTTCGCCTTTGTCAGATTTGGCTTCGACTTTTTTCGCGACGACCATGTATTGAATTGTCACCTTGTCGCCAACTTTCGCACCGCCGAGCGTGGCGGCGTCGCAGGCGACCTGCCATTTTTCGTCGCCCTTCTGGATGACGATGTAGGTGGGCGTGACTTCCAGCACGGGGCCGGTGACTTGATAGGTTTTGGCATCGGCGGCACGCAGGCTGGTGACAGCCAGGCCGAGAACACACGCGAGGAGGATGGCAGATTTTTTCATATTAGTTGTTTTAGTTCGGGAACCCGCAAAGCCTGCCAAAACTACGCAGGCTGGCAACGACATTTTGCCGTTGTCCCCAGCACTGGTGACATGCAGAAAAAACGGGCTGTGGTAATCTGTCTTCGTTGGCAGGCGGAGAGTAGTGACCTACGCCTAGAAAATTTAAGTGTTGTTGAAAGAGCCCGGAGTAGTGTCCGGGCTTTTTTCTTTTTACCGTAAGCCGCCCATCCGCTGACTGACTATCCCCACAGCCGTGCCGATTGCTTTCAACTCCGCATCCGTCGCGCCCTGGAACAGATAAGTATGCACGCCATTCGGCCAGTCGTGCGCCCAGTTCGATCCGCTGGCCGCCGCGGCCAATGCTTTTTTATTCCAGACCTCGATTGCGCGGTTCACGTCCTCCACAAACTTCTGCTTTTGCGCCCCGGCAGGATCACCGGGCGCCGGGCTAATAGCTTTGGTCTGCGTCACCATGAATTCCCCGACGTTCTTGATGACATTCGTTTCCACCTCCAACAGCAAAGCCGACTGGCGTTGCACTTCAAGGCTCGGGAGGAAAGTTATCTTCAGATCGCCGCGCCGTTTCCCGTGTGTAAATTCCTGCGTGAACAACCCCTGCAATCGGCCCACCGCCACCGCACTCGTCATCGCCAGACAGCCGTTTGTCAGCGCCATCTCATTCGTGCAAAAATTAACATTGTAAAGCAGTCGCGCCTGAATTGTCGTCATCGGCAACGCCTCTGTCGGCGGCGGCAATGCCCCCACGCGCACCGCCGGCGGAATCCCCTGCGGCACCCCAGGCTGGTTCGTCGTCATGCCGTCCGTCGTCGGCGGCAACCGGCGCAGCGGCGGCATCGGCGCGACTGCTTGCGGCGCACCGCCCGGCACAACTCGATTTGTGCGCAACACCTCCGGCACGTCCTGCCCCCGCAACGGCATGCAAAAAAGGCCAAGCGCCAAGTATGCTGATCGGGAGAAAACGGTTTTCATTGGGGCATTCATTTGGATTGTGCGGTGTCACCACCTTTGCCAGACCATTACGCGCCCGGCAATTAAAATGATGTCTCCCCTGCCCGCAGTTCACGCCCCCGACGCCGTTCAGAAAAATCTTGTTCGCTTTCCCGTTCAGTGGCCATGTATTAGGTGAATGCCGACTGACGACATCACGCTGCTCCGCGAATTTGCCGCCACCCAGTCCGAGACCGCCTTTGCGCAACTCGTGCAGCGCCATGTCAACCTTGTCTATTCGGCCGCGCGCCGGCGCACGGGCGACGACCATCTTGCCGAGGAAATCACGCAAGCCGTCTTCATCATCCTCGCGCGCAAAGCCGGGACGATGGGCGCGCAGACCCTGCTCACCGGCTGGCTTTACCGCACCACCCACTACGCCGTTGCCGACGCTTTGAAACAGCAACGCCGCCGCCTGCAACGCGAACACCAAGCCTACATGGAAGCCACCCTCACCCCGAACGAGACCGACGACGCGTGGAAACAAATCTCCCCCGTCTTGGACGGCGCGATGGACACCTTGAACGAGCGCGACCGCAACGCCGTGCTGCTCCGTTACTTTGAGAACAAGCCGCTCGCCGAGGTGGGCGCGGCGCTGGGCGTGAGCGAAGACGCCGCCCGCGTGCGCGTGAACCGCGCCTTGGAGAAATTGCGCGCCACCCTAACTAAATCCGGCGTCACGCTCGGCGTGACGGCCATCGCCGGCGCGGTGACGGCCAATGCCATCCAAGCCGCGCCCGTTGCCCTCGCCACCACCATCACTGCCGCCGCTTTAACCGGAACCAGTTTAACCCTTGCCACCATTGCCATGACTACCTTGCAAAAAATTGCCGTGACCGCCGCGCTGACCGTGACCATCGGCGCGGGAATCTACGAAGCCAAACAAGCCAGCGACGCGCGGGATACAATTTCCCAGCTTCAGGCGGAACAGTCGCCGTTGACGAATAACCTCGCGACGTTGCGCGCGGAAAATGAAAAACTTTCCCAAGCTGTCGCCGAGGCGAACAACCAGAAGAAACTCACGCAGGCGCAGTTCAATGAGCTGATGAAACTGCGCGGGCAGACCGGGCAGGCGCAGACCGCCGTGCAGGAACTCGCGAAGGCGCAGGCGGCGTTGAAAAATCAGAAGCCTGTTTTGTCCGGTTTTCTCACCAACGCGATGGCGATGGGCTTGAAAACGTCGCTGGGCTTCCAGAAAAAATCCGCCGCCGGCAAAATTGCGCGCATGAAGGAGACGTTACATCTCACCGACGACCAGGTGCAGGCAATCAAGGACATTACCTTCAAACATCTGGACCAGCAGAGTGAGCTGATGATGCAGGCGATGAGCACGGGCGGTTTCAAACCAGACATTTCCGGCAAAAATGTCAGTCTGGAGGCGACCGGCAGCGGCGTGAATGTGGACACGGAGGAAAACGAGATCAAGGCGCAGCTCACGCCGGATCAGCTCGCGGAATACAATGCGTTCAATCAGGCGGAAAAAGTGGCGAACGAGGAAATCTTGGCGAAATACGAAGCGGAAAAACTCGCCCAAGAACTTTCCCTGACGGCTGACCAACAGCAGCAAATGCACGACCTGATAATTCAGGATAATTTGAACAAATCCAAGGCGAGCATCGCCTCACTCTCCGACGCCAAGGCCGCCGCCCGCAACGCCGGTGATTACCCCGCCATGATGAATCTCGCCGTGCAACAGCAGCAACAACAATTGACGAACAGCCTGAACCTGTTCCAGTCCGTGCTCACACCGACGCAGCTCCAGCAGTATCAGGAGAGCGAGCAGCAACGCATCGACATGATGAAAAGCGCGTTCAGCATGTTCGTGCCGCAAACGAACAGCGCGCCCGCGCAATGATTCCGGCGGTGGCTGATAAATTTTCCAGTCTCCGTTCCGGTGGTTTGCGTCTGGCGCGGCGTCCCCCTCATCCCGGCCTTCTCCCCCAATGGGGGAGAAGGGGCGATCCGTGTTTCATCCGTGAAAATCCGTGGCTAAAAATATTTTCAAAAAGTCTGTTCGGTTTCCACCGGCGGCGGACATTCACGTTTAGATGGGTGGTTTGCGGGCCAAGACATCGGTTTTGGCCGCTTTTAAGCGTAAACCACCATTGGCCAGACGGTTGCGACGGGGTTTGAGGCGTCGAACGGGCTTTTCGAGACGTAAAAAAGGGTTTTCGACGCGTCGAAATGGGTTTGGGAGAGGTCGAACGGAGTTTTTGACGCCTCGGACGGAAGGTTTGAGGCGTCGAAACGCAAGTCCGAGACAGCGGACGAAACGTTCGAGACGTCAAACGGAATGTCCGAAACCTCGGAAAAAGTTTTTGACACGTCGGCTGAACGGTTCGACGCCTCGAAAACCCCGACGGAGACAACGGACGGAATTTCCGAAGCGTCAAAAAGGGTTTGGGATGCGGAAAAAATCTAGTCGCCAGCGTCGGGCGCAGCGAATCGCAGCAGCAAAACCAATCGGCAGGTGCCCATGAACTTCTATGATACGCCCGGTCTGACTTACGACAGCGGCGCACTCTACGATGACGCATTGGTTCCGCCACCAACCAAAAGAAAAACTATGGCCAAGGTAAAATTCTCCCTCAGCGGCGTGCCGGACGGCGACACCATCCAGACGTGCAGCAACCTCAAGACGGCGTTGACCGGCAACGCGAACTTCACCACGCCCGTGCCGGCGCTCACGACCTTCGGCACCGCCATCACCGCCGCGCAAACCGCGCTGACGGCTTCGGACAACGCCGCCGCCGCTTCCAAACAGGCCACGGCCAACAAGGACGCGGCCATCGCCGCGTTGACGGCGCTCGCCAACCAATTGGTCAACTACGTGGACCTCACGGCGAACGGCGATGAAACCAAAATCTTGAGCGCCGGCCTGTCCGTCCGCGCCGCGCGCACGCCGCAGACGATTCCCAATCAGGTGATGAACCTCTCGCTGACGACGAGCGACAACGCGGGCGCGCTGGATGTGCATTGGGATTCGTTGAGCGGCGCGAAAAGTTTTGAGGTGCAGACGAGTCCCGATCCGTTCACCACGACGAGTTGGGTGACGGCGGACACGCTGACGAATTCGCAGACGACGCTGACGGGCTTCACGAGCGGGAGCAAGCTCTGGGTGCGCGTGCGCGCCATCAACAGCGCTGGCAAAGGCGCGTGGAGCGACCCGGCCACGAGGATTGTGCCGTGAGACCGGGCAGATGGGAGTTAGGGAGAAATCCATCGGTTATTTCCTATCTTCCATTTGCTATCTCCCATCTCCTAAATTATTATGGCTTACGATCCCACCAAACCGGCGAACGGCGCGCCGATTGTTTCCGCCGAGTTAAGAAATCAATTCGCGGGCTTGAAGACGTTGATGGATACGCAGGCGGCACAGATTGCCACGTTGCAAACGCAGGTGGCGCAGTTGCAGACATCGGTGGCCAGCAAGGCGACCAAGCCGACGGCGGGCGAACTGGATCCCGGCTATTCCGATCCGCCGACGTATGCGGATTTGATGGCCATCCAGGGTTTCATCAACGACCTCGTGCAGCAGTTGGAGAATTGATGACTCGACACGCTCAAGCCGCCGTGAAGTGGCACTAAAAAAGGACACCGCGGCTCGTTGGTAGCACCAACCGCCGGGGCGGGAAAAAGAAGCCGAACGTAGGACTACGGGCAGACTTAATTTACAACTACCAGCTTATTCGCAATCCGTATGCCAAACGCGTCGGCGGGGATTTGTTTGGTTTTCGACGCAATTCACCGGATGTCAAAGCTAACGGCTGTCGAATTTTCGCCGTCGCGTCTAAAAACGTTCACACTGTTACTGGTCATCCCATTGCTGGAAAACAAAAACGGCGCGATGAAAATCATCGCGCCGCTTGAAGACTTCAGTTTAATTTCCGCTCACGCCTTCCAGATCATGTCCGCCACGGTCTTGCCGGCGGGAATGAACGGGATGACGTGCGTGCTGTAAGGCACGACCACATCGAGGACGTAAGGTTCGTCGGCATCGAGCATGCGTTGCATGGCGGCGCGGAGATCTTTTTTGAACATCACGCGTTCGCATTTCACGCCGAAGGAATTGCAAACGGCCACGTAATTCGGATAGATGTCCGCGCGGTCTTTCGGGTCGCCGAGGTAGGTGTGACCACGGTTGCCGGCGTAGAAGTTATCTTCCCATTGCACCACCATGCCAAGGTGTTGGTTGTTCAGGATGATGGCTTTCGCGGCAATTTTTTCGACGTGCGCGGTGGCGAGTTCCTGGATGTTCATCAGGAACGAGCCGTCGCCGTCAATGTCCACGACCTGTTTGTCCGGATGAGCGACCTTCACGCCGAGCGCGGCGGGATAACCGTAGCCCATCGAACCAAGTCCGCCGCTGGTGACGAACTGGCGCGGGAATTTATATTTATACCATTGGCCGGCCCACATCTGGTGCTGGCCGACGCCGGTGGTGATGTAGGCATCGCCCTTCGTCAGTTCGTAAAGCGTCTCAATGACCATCTGTTGGAGGATGACTTCGCTTTCCTTGCCTTGCATGTGGTCAATCATGTGATCGCTGTTGGCAATCTCCGGCGTGATGCGGTAAGCAAACGGCGCCTTCTTCTGCCACTCGGCGATCTGCGCGAGCCACGGGGTGTGCTTTTTCTGGAGCGGACGTTTGGCCACCAGTTTATTCAAACGCGTAAGCGCGTCCTTGATGTCGCCGACGACCGGGAGATTCGCTTTGCGGTTCTTGTTTAATTCCGAAGCGTCAATGTCAATGTGAACAATCGTGCCGGTCTTGCAGAATTCTTCAAACTTGCCGGTCACGCGGTCGTCAAAGCGCACGCCGAAGGCGAGCAGCAAATCCGCGCCGTCTTTCATCTTGACCATCGGATCATTGAAACTCTTGCGATATTCATATTCGCCGTTCACCGCCCAGTTCGCCGAAGCGGAACCGTGCATGCCGAGCCAGCGCAACGAAAGCGGATGCGTTTCCGGGAAACCACCGATGCCCATGAGCGTGGTCGTCACGGGAATATTCGTCGTCTCGGCAAACTTCTTGAGTTCCGCCGCCGCGCCGCTCGTGATGATGCCGCCGCCGCAATAAATCACCGGGCGTTCCGCCTTCTCGATGAGGCCGATGATTTCGTTGAGCGAAAGATCGTCGGCTTTCAAATCCGGCTGCGTGTAACCCGGCAGGCCCTTTTTGATTTCTTCGAGCGTCGGCCAAACGGGCTGCGCCTTGGCCTGCTGGATGTTCTTCGGAAAATCAATCACCACCGGACCCGGGCGGCCGGATTGCGCGATGTAAAACGCTTCTTTCACAATGCGCGGAATGTCGTTGATGTCCGTGACCAAATAGCTGTGCTTCACGATGGGCAGCGTGACGCCAATCATGTCGGTTTCCTGAAACGCGCCGCGGCCGATCATGTTCTGGTTCACCTGACCGGTAATCGCAATGAGCGGACAGGAATCCATAAATGCATCGGCAATGGCGGTGACGAGATTCGTCGCGCCGGGACCGCTGGTGCCCATGCACACGCCAGCCTTGCCGGTGACACGCGCATAACCTTCGGCGGCAAACGAGCCGCCTTGCTCGTGGCGCGGGAGGATGGTGCGGATTTTTGACTGCGTGAGCGACTGGTGAATTTCCATGCTCGCGCCGCCGGGATACGCGAAGATGACTTCCACGCCTTCGCGCTCGAGGGCTTGGACAAAGATGTCGCGGCCGAACATGGCCGGACCGACTTCGGCGCGTGTTTTGGTGGCGGGTTTCGTTTTTGCTTTGGCGGATTCAGTTGTCTTGCTCATGTTCTTTTTTGGTTATGGCGGCTCCGGCACAGGGTAACAAAAAACCCACAGCCGTTTCCAGCCGTGGGTTCTTGTTAAATTTTCGCTCAACAAGCACCAACGGCGTCGCTAACTACTACAGCGACGACCAGAATGACAGCTTGTGAGTTGTTTTTCAACATTACGAAACTAGTTTATGCAATTCCCCTGCCCGGTCAAGCGCGGAGTCGGTTGGAGGTGGCTTCCGGAATTGCCAAGGGATGCCATTGTTTTCAGGGATTAAAAAATTTCAAAACTATTTTGACTTGCCGCCTTGACAGTTTGGGAATCGGGACGATGATGTCTGTGGCTGGTGTGAGCGTGAAGGTCGGTTGACGGTTGCAGGCAGTGTTAGTCGAAAGTTGCAGACAGTATGGTTGCAGTGATCGGTTGCAGTGTTTGAGTCGGTCAGTTGGTAGCTACGCCCACGCCAGCCATTTTTCGCCTTCTGAAGTCTCCGGTGTCTCGTTTCCCATGCTCGACAACGCTAGCGGCTTGCGGCAGGCTCGCAGGGTGGAAGCACCGCCCAAAATACCTCCGTCCACCATCGCGCCCAAACCTGGTCGCAAAGGTCGGAAAAAATTCATCCTCATCGCCATCATCGTTCTCCTTGCGCTCGCCGCCACGATGTTTTTTGCGCTACGCAAAGGCGAACCGGACATCAGCGTGACGACAGAAAAAATTTCGCGCCACACCATCACCGAGACCGTCGTGGCGAACGGGAAAATTTATCCGGTGTTGCAGGTGCACATCAGCCCGGAGGTCAGCGGCGAAATCACGGAACTGAACGTGAAGGAAGGCCAGTTCATCCACAAAGGCGACGTGCTGCTGAAAATTAAGCCGGATTTTTACAACGCTACCCTCAAGCAGGCGGAGGCCAACTACCAATCATCCCTCGCCTCGCGCACCACCGCCGGCGCGAACCTCGAAAAGGCCGAGGCGGAATTCAAACGCAACAAAGAATTATTTGACGCCAAATTGTTGTCCGAATCAGATTTCATCAGCTTCAAGGTTGCGCGCGAGGTCGCCGCCGCTTCCGCCGAAAGTTCCAAGCATCAGGTGGAGGTCGCGCAGGCCAACGTGGACAGCGCGCTGGAGTCGCTCGCCAAGACCACCATCATCGCGCCGATTGACGGCACGGTGAGCAAGTTGAATTCGCAAAAAGGCGAACGCGTTCTCGGCACGGTGCAAAACGCGGGCACGGACATCATGGTGATTTCCGACTTGAGCCGCATGGAAGCCCGCGTGGACATCGGCGAAATGGACATCGTCCTCCTCCAGCCCGGCCAGCCCGCAAAATTGGAGGTGGATTCATTCAAAAATAAAAAATTTCCCGGCGTCGTCACTGACGTGGCCAATTCATCAAAAGACATGAATGCCAGCGCCGCCTCAAGTTATAGCAGCAGTTCGTCATCCGCCGGGCAATCCGCCACGCAATTTCAAGTGCGCATCCGCTTCACGGAAACGACGGAATTGCGCCCCGGCATGTCCGTCAGCGCAACCATCGAGACGCGGACACGAACGAATACCATCGCCGCACCCATCGCCAGCGTCACCACACGGGTGCTCAAGCCGAGTGGAAAAACGGACGCCGATAAAACGAATTCTATCGCGACCAACACCGTTACCAGCAGCGGTGAAACCAATGCCGTGAAGGGCGAGAAAAAAATGGACGCCAATAAACCGGTCGAGGTGGTTTTTGTGATAGATGGCAGCCACGTCAAAACCGTGCCCGTGAAAATCGGCATCAGCGACGACAATTTTTGGGAGATCACCGACGGGCTCAAGGAAGGCGATGAAATTGTGACCGGCGGTTATCGCGCCATCAGCCGCGACCTCGACGACGGCAAAAAAGTTAAAAAGAATTCAAAATAAAAAACGAGCCGTTTCCCAAGGCTGAATTGATTTTTTAATCCCTGTGAGCCTCATCCGCCTTCAAAACATTTCCCGCCGTTACCAGATGGGGGCGGAAACTGTCCACGCCTTGCGCGGCGTCTCGCTGGAAATCCAGCGCGGTGAATACGTCGCCATCATGGGGCCGTCCGGCTCCGGCAAATCCACGATGATGAATCTCGTCGGCTGCCTCGACTCGCCGACGGACGGCAGCTACGAGTTGAACGGCCATCGCGTAAGCGAGATGAATGACAACCAGCTCGCCGAAATCCGCAACAAGGAAATCGGCTTCATTTTCCAGACCTTCAACCTGCTTCCACGTTCCGACGCATTGCGAAATGTTGAGTTGCCGCTGGTCTATGCCGGCATCGGCAAGCGCGAACGCCGCGAAATTGCAATGAATGCGCTGACGAGCGTCGGTCTGGCCGACCGCGTGCATCACAAACCAAACGAACTTTCCGGCGGTCAGCGTCAACGTGTCGCCGTTGCCCGAGCGCTCGTGAACAAGCCGTCCATTTTGCTGGCGGACGAGCCGACGGGAAATCTGGATTCAAAAACCGGCACGGAAATTTTGGCTTTGTTTCAGCAGCTCGCCGACGCCGGCAACACCATCATCGTCGTCACGCACGAGGAAGAAGTGGCCCTGCACGCGCGCCGCATCATCCGCATCCGTGACGGGCTGATTGCGAGCGATGAGCCGGTAAAAAAATAATTGGTTCATCCCGCCCAATGAATTTCCTCACCGAGCTGCGCGAAGGCCTGACGATCTCGTGGAGCGCCATTCGCGCGAACAAGCTGCGTTCGGCGCTGACCACGCTCGGCATCGTCATCGGCATTGTCACGGTGACGTTGATGGGCACGGCCATCCAGGGCTTGAATAATTCTTTCATGAGCAGCGTCTCGTCCATCGGCGCGGACGTGCTTTATGTGGAACGCGCCGGCTGGTTCACCGGCTCGCATGAGGCGTGGATGAAGGCCATGAAAAATCCCAATCTCACACTGGCCGAGGCGGACGCGCTACAACGGCAGTTGAAACTGGCCAGCGCTATCGCTCCCGTCGCACAAGATCAAGACCAGATCAAATATCAGAAACGAAATTCATCCAGTTCGCCGATTCTCGGCACGACCGAGGATTACCAACTCACCAGCGGACTGGTTGTGGCCCAGGGGCATTTTTTGACGACGGCGGAATCCGATGGCGGCCGTCCCGTGTGTGTCATCGGCGCGGCGCTAGCGACCAATCTTTTCCTCAACGCCTCGCCGCTCGGTGAAAAAATCATGATTGAGAAACATGAATTTGAAGTCGTCGGCGTGCTCGACAAGCAAGGCGGCTTTGCCGAGCAGGGCGGCGCAGACAACGAGGTCATTCTGCCCCTGCCCCAGTTCACACGGCATATCTGGTCAAACCCGCCGTTCACCATCCAGGTCAAGGTTGCTGACATTGGCCAGCTTGACGATGCGAAGGAAGAATTGCGCACCGTCCTGCGGCGCTACCGCCATCTCGCACCCGGCACGCCGGATAATTTTGCGATCAACCAGCAAGACCAGATCCTCCAGATGTTTCATCAGGTCGCTGGAACCATTGCCGGCATCGGCATCTTCATCACCGGCCTGTCGCTGTTCGTCGGCGGCATCGGCATCATGAACATCATGTTCGTCTCCGTCGCCGAACGCACCCGCGAAATCGGCGTGCGCAAAGCCATCGGCGCGAAGAACCGCACCATCCTGCTGCAATTCATCATCGAAGCCGCATGCATCTGCCTCATCGGCGGCGTCATCGCGTTGCTCATCGCGTGGCCGGCTACGTTGCTGCTACAAAAAATGATGCCGGCCACCCTGTCGTTGCCGGTCGTGGCCATTTCCCTGTTCGTCTCGGCAGTCACGGGAATTCTCTCTGGCTTTTTCCCGGCCTGGCGCGCGGCACGGATGAACACGGTGGACGCTTTGCGTAATGAATAAGAAATTTCCATTCCTCGCCGAATTCCGCGAGAGCCTCTCGATGGCGCTCGGGGCGATTGCTGCGCACAAATTGCGTTCCGCGCTCACGCTGCTCGGCGTGCTGGTCGGTGTTTTTTCCATCATCGTCGTGATGACGGCGATGCGCGTGATGCAGGCGAACATCGAACGGCAGTTGAGTTCGCTCGGCAGCACCACCTTCATGATCCGCAAATGGCCGAACACTACCTTCGGCGGCGTCTCGGATAACGACTGGCAGAAATACTGGCGGCGCAAAAACATCACACTCAATCAGGCGCGGCAGTTGGAGGATAAAATCACCTTGCCTGCGAACATTGGCGTGGAAACGGCCTTCTGGTCCGGCGAAATCTCCACCCGCTACAAGACCAGCGCGCCGACCGTGCGGCTTTACGGCGAGACACCCGGCAGTTTTCCCGCACACAACTGGAACATTGCCGACGGCCGCGCCTTGCTGGAAGCCGATGTGGACAGCGCCCGCAGCGTCTGCGTGCTGGGCTATGGTTTGGCGACAAATATTTTTCCGAACAGTTCGCCCGTCGGTGAAGAAGTGAAAATCGGCGGGGTCAATTATAGCGTCATCGGCACGACCGAGGCCAAAGGCGGTGCGATGGGCGGTGACCAGGACAATTTCATCATCGTGCCCATCACCACCGGCATGAACCGTTACGGCGGCTGGGCGTATCGCAGTTTGAACATCCTCGTCGCCGCGCCCGACCGCGCCAGTTACGACGCCGTGCTGGAGGAAGTGCGCGGCGCCTTGCGCGTGCTGCGCAAAGTGCCGCCGGGCAAGGAAGATGATTTTGAAATCTCCTCAAACGATTCGCTGATCGAACAGTTCAAAAATTTCACGCGCAACGTCCGCATCGGCGTCGCCATCGTCAGTTCCATCGCGTTGCTCGCGGCGGGCATTGGCATCATGAACATCATGCTCGTCTCCGTCACGGAACGGACGCGCGAAATCGGCATCCGCCGCGCCATCGGCGCAAAGAAGCGCAACATCATGGTGCAATTCATCCTCGAAGCTATAGCGCTCTGCGAAGTTGGCGGCGCATTCGGTGTGGTGTTTGGCATTCTCGGCGGCAACATCCTTGCACTTGTGCTGAAGCTGCCGCCCGTGATTCCTTTCGACTGGGTGGCGCTGGGCCTGGCAATCTGCTCCGTCGTGGGGATTATCTTTGGCACTTATCCCGCGTGGAAAGCAGCGAACCTCGACCCGATTGAATCGCTTCGTTACGAGTAAATCATTCCTGCGGATAAACCAGCACGCGGTCGTGGACCAGCACGAGTAAATCGTTTTTTTTGTCGCCCGTCACATCGGCAATAGCGCACTCGCGCGGTTCGGGAATCGCATTTTGCGCGCCGCGAAAAGTGTGCTGCTCAAACACCCGCCAGCGGTCGCCTGGCACCAGCTTGCGCTGCGCGTTGAACTGCACTAGGTCAATGTGGTTCTTGGCCGTCTCCATGAAGACAATTTGTTTGCGTCCGTTGCCCAGCAAATCGCCCGCAATGAGATCGTTCAAATAACCGTCCTTGATGCTCGTGTCGTAGTCGTCCAACTTCGTCAACTGCCACACGTCGCCCGCCAGCGGCAACCACGCCACGGAATTTTGCCCAACAAACGCCACCGCCGGTGTGCCGCCAAGCGTGATGGTGCGGAGCGCGGGAAAATTTACGACCGGCAGTTCAATGTTCTTCACCGCCTGCCAGACGCCGTTCGTGTCGCGTTCGCATAACGTGAGTTGCTTCTTTTCCTCGTCGAGCAAAAACAGCGACGGCACGGAATTTTTTCCATTCGGCACCACCGTAGCGCCCGTGATGCGCGAATCGCTCGCCGCGCCGTTGATCTGATCTTTCACGCGAAACGTCCAGTCCGGGGCGTTGGTTGAAACATTGTCCTTCGGCTTCTGTTCCAGCACGACGGCGCGCACAAAATTTTTCTGCGGCAAAAGCAATTCCGCCTTGCCGTCGCCATCCACATCCGCCGTGGCAAACCAAGGCTGCTCCATCGCCCCGCCCGGCGGGTCCACGTCTTTTTCGTCAAACGTGCCGTCCGCCTTTTGCAGCAGCACCTTGATTTTTTCGTAGGGAATCAGCACCACCAAATCCATCAGCCCGTCCTGGTTCGCGTCGGCGAACGCGAGCTTGGCTGGATTCGATTTAAAACTATCCGCGAGCTTCTGCGATTTCGTTTTGCCGTCGGCCGTTTTGGTGACCAGCGAACGCACGCCGTCCTTGTCCACGATCACGGCGAGCGTCGGTTTCGCATCCGGCTTGAACGTGCCCACGGCCATCGCGAGCGGCTTGCCGTCGAATTGCAGCAACGTCGGAAACGGCAGACGTCCGCTCTTGTCGAACTGCGTCGTGCCGATGGCATTTTCATCGCGACTCAACAGAAAAATTTCCGCGCGACCGTCGTTGTTCCAGTCCGCCACATCAATCCGCGAAACGCCCGCGAGGCTCGGAAATTTTTTCGGCGCGGCCAGCGTGCCGTCGGCCTGTTGCAAATAAACGGAAAGCTGTCCACTCTCCGGTTCGGCCACGAGCAAGTCCGCGCGGCCATCGCCGTCCACATCCGCCCAAAGAATTCCGCGCGCCGCTGCGTCGGTCTTGTTCAGCGGCATGACTTGGAACTGGCCTTTCACAAAATTGCCGGACAAAACGTCGCCCGGCTTGCGGGTGAACTGCGAGACTTCCGCGCGACCGGTCGCGGTGACGATGGACGCGATGTAATTCGTTCCGTCGCCCGCAAGATTGTCCGCCGTGAACGAGCGGACGGCCTGCGACTTGAAGAAAATTTCCGGACCGAGTTGGCCGCCGGCGATTTGCCGGCGGAAACGGAACGGCGTCGAGCTGTCAAAATCCACCATCAGCAAATCATTTTTTCCGTCGCCATCCACGTCCACGATTTGCACGGCTTTCGGTGTGCCGGAGTAGGAAATTTTCACCGGCTCGGCGAAGGCATGATCCGGCTGCTGCGCGAGAAAATAAACCGCGCCGTTGTCGCCGAGAAACGCGATGTCCGTGAGGCCGTCGCCGTTCAGGTCGCCGGTCGCGAGCGCGTTGGCATCCATACGTCCGTCCTCAAGGTGCCAGTGCTTCGGCTCGCTCCAGCCGTTCGTGCCGCGATTGCAGACGACATACAAATCTTTCGTTTCGCCAAAATACGCAAGGTCGGGCTTGCCATCGCCGTTCAAGTCGGTCACCGCCAGCGCGGAGATGCGTTCCTCGGACGGAATCGAATCAATCCGAAAGCGCGCGTCCGGCGGCAGCTCGTTCAGCTCCAATTTACGCGTCGGCGCCGGCGCGTTGGTCTTGCCGGTGAGATTGTAGAGCAGGCTGATTTTGGCGCGCAGATTGTTGACGAGGATGAGGTCGTTCAAGCCGTCGCCGTCAATGTCTGCGACGTGCAACTGCGAAACGCCCTGGTCAATGGGATAAACTTCCTTGCCGCTAAAACCGAAGAGATTGGTGGCGGTCGCCGCCGGAGCGGGCAGGCGGGCGAAAACTGCCGCCGCGGTCAGCGCGACGGCGAGAAATTTCATGAACGATTGCATCCGCGCAACCTGCCAGCGGCGTGGGAAATTGGCGAGAATTTTCGCGGAGGAAAATCAATTCGCCGCGCGCCGCGCGCCGAGTTCGGCGTGAACCTGCGGTTCGATCTGTCAAAATTTTTGGAGAACAAAACCGGGATCACACTTAACGTCAGGCAAATCGCGGGCCGCCAAATAAAGCTGAATTCGATGGCAAGACGCGACGATTCGCTTTGCGCCACATTGGCAATGTAGCCGTTGGCGCCCATTATCCACAACGTAATCGCGCCACCGCGCCAGCCAAACCTCTTGAGAATCCGCCAGCGTTGTTGTGCGACTTGTTCACCGCAAAAATTCTCGTTATGCTGCGCGCCCATGAATTTTTCGAAATACCACGCGCTCGGCAACGACTATATCGTCATTCATCCCCAAGAACTTTCCGCACCGCTCACGACGGAGCAGGTGAAGATCATTTGCCACCGCAACTTTGGCGTCGGCTCGGACGGGATTCTCCTCGGCCCCCTGCCGTCGACGACCGCAAAATGCGCGCTGAAAATTTACAATCCCGACGGCAGCATCGCCGAAAAAAGCGGCAACGGCCTGCGCATCTTCTCGCGTTTTTTGTGGGACAAGAAATTTGTGGGCAACGACGAATTCGCGATTCAAACGGACGGCGGCCTCGTGCGCTCGACCGTCTTTGAAGGCGGCTCGATGGTGCGCGTAGAAATGGGCAAGGTCAGCTTCGACAGCGAGGAAATTCCCGTGACGGGCGCGAAACGCGAAGTCATCAATGAAAAAATTTCCATCGGCGGCCGCGAATTTACCTACTGCGCCGCGACCATTGGCAATCCGCATTGCGTGTTGCCGCTGCCGGAAATTAGCGCGAAGCTGGCGCATGAATTTGGCCCGTTGCTCGAAGTGCATCCGAATTTTCCGCGCAAGACCAACGTGCAATTTCTGAAAGTCCTCGACCGCGCCAACATCCAAATCGAGATTTGGGAGCGCGGCGCGGGCTACACGCTGGCCAGCGGCAGCAGCAGTAGCGCGAGCGCGGCGGTGGCGCACAAGCTCGGCCTCGTGGATAAAAATATTTCCGTGCATTGCCCCGGCGGCATCATCAAAATCGAAATCCGCGACGGCTTCGACATTTTGATGACCGGCAGCGTGACGAAAGTTTCCGAAGGCGTCATTAGCCCGGAAATTTATTCCGTAAGAATATAATCTGGAGAATTTATGCGCTTCAACTTGCTGTTTCCGTTCGTGCTGGCGGCCATCGTCGTCGGCTGTTCTTCGTTACCAAAACCAAAGCCGATTCCCACCGGCTCGCTGGAAAAATTTCAGCAGCACGCGGCGAAGTTCCACGAAGTCGTCACGCTGCCGATCTTTGAAACCACGACGAATGCTGTCATCGCCACCGCCGACCGAGCCATCAAGGATGGCAACGCCGCGCTCGACACCATCGGCGGGTTGCACGCGAACGAGGTGAATTTCGTCAACACCGTCCGCGCGCTCGACGACATGGGCTACGAACTCGGCCTTGTTTGCAACCGGCTTTCGCTCATCCAGCAGACCAGCACCAACGCCGACGTGCGCGACGCCGCGACGGATGCCATCAAGAAAATTTCCGACTGGATGGTCGGCACGGATTATCGCGAGGATGTTTATGCCGCGCTCAAGGCTTACGCCGCCACGTCGCCGCAGCTTGAGGGCGAGGACCAAAAACTGTTCGACGAAACGCTGCGCGATTATCGCCGCGTCGGTCTGGACTTGCCGAAGGCACAACGCGATGAAATTGAAAAACTGCGCAAAGAACTCACCGCGCTCGAAACGGATTACGAGAACAACATCACGAAGGCGAAGCAGGCGCTGAAGTTCACGAAGGCCGAACTCGCCGGCGTGCCGGAAGATTTTCTCGCGCAAAAAGGCATCAAGACCGGCGACGACGAATACACGCTGATGGCAAACATCACGTTCCACTACGTCATGGTTGAGGACAACGCCAAGTCCGAGGCGACCCGCCGGAAGATGATCGAGACGCAGTGCAATCTCGCCCGCGACGTGAACATTCCCCTGCTCCAAAAAATCCTCGTCCTGCGCGACAGCATTGCGCACAAACTGGGTTACGCGAGCTATGCCGACTTTGCCACCGAGACGCGCATGGTCAAGAACGCGGCGACAGCCATCGCGTTCGAGGAGAAATTAAAGAACGGTTTGCAGCCGAAATTTGCCGCCGAGCTGGAAACATTCCGGCAGATGAAAATCAAAGACACCGGCGATACAAGCGCAAAAGTATTTGTCTGGGACTGGCGCTATTACGCGAACGAACTGAAGAAGACGAAATACAACGTGGATGCCGAGCAGCTCCGGGTTTATTTCCCTTACGAACGCGTGCTGGAAGGGATGTTCGCGATTTATCAGCGCATCTTCGGCCTGAAATTCGAGCGCGTCGCCGCACCCTACAAGTGGGTGGATGACTTGCAGCTATACTCCGTTTCCGACGCCAAGACCGGCGAACCGCTCGGCTTGTTCTATCTCGATATGTTTCCGCGCGACGGCAAATACAATCACTTCGCGCAGTTCGGCATCGTCGAGGGCAAGCGTCTGCCGGACGGAAAATATCAGCGCCCCGTCTGCTCGCTCGTCTGCAATTTCCCGCCGCCGCAACCCGGCAAGCCCTCGCTCATGTCGCACGACGAAGTGGAAACCGTCTTCCACGAGTTCGGCCACGCGATGCACACGATTTTGACGCGCGCCAAATACGCGCGTTTCGCCGGCACGAGCGTGCCGCGCGATTTTGTGGAAGCGCCCTCGCAAATGCTGGAAAACTGGCCGTGGGATAAAAATGTTTTGGACACCTTCGCTGCCGATTACCGCGACCCAAAGAAAAAAATTCCGCAGGACATCTTGAACCAGTTGAAGGCGTCGCGGTTCGCAACGTATGGAATGTTCTACCGCCGCCAGCTTTCGTTTGGCCTGATGGACTTGACACTGCACACGCAAATCCACGCCACGAACGCGGATGAAACCTTGCCGCTGTCCAATAAAATCCTCGCCGAAGTTTCGCTCACACCGCCGCCGGACACCGCGTTCGTCGCGTATTTCGGCCACATCATCGGCTACGGCGCGGGCTACTATGGCTACGCTTGGGCTGACGCCATCGCGGCGGACATGGCTACGACGTTTGAAAACTCACCCGGCGGATTCTTTGACAAAAAAGTCGGGATGCGAATGCGGAACGAAATTTATGCCGTCGGCGACTCGCGCGACATCAACGTCTCGATTGAAAAATTTCTGGGTCGTCCTCGCTCCATCGAGCCGTTCCTGAAACGCATCGGCATCAATCAAGCAGCCGCGACAATCACGCCTCCAAAACGAAGCTGGTGGCGCTGGTTTTGATATTGCGTCACTCGCCGCGATAAACCGCGCGCGCCGTGCAGGTCTCGGCCACGACGACTTCCGTGAGCAGCGGCAGCTTGGGCTTGAGCTTTTTCCAGATCCACACCGCGACGACTTCGCTCGTGGGATTTTCCAAGCCGGGAATCTCGTTGAGATAATGGTGATCTAGTTTTTCCCAGATCGGTTTGAACGCGGCCGAAATCTCCGCATAGTCCATCAGCCAGCCAAGCTTCTTATCGCACTCGCCCGCGACGACGACTTCCACGCTGAAGCTGTGGCCGTGCAGGCGACGACACTTATGTCCTTTCGGCAACAACGGCAACAAGTGCGCGGCCTCAAACTGAAACGATTTTCGCAATTCCATTTTCATAATTCAAAATCCGTCCAGGTAATCAAGTCCCCCAGCGCCGGACGTCCGTCATGCCGCCATGTTAGCGGCGGGTTTTGCATCTGGCCGAGCGGGCAAATCCGCGTGGCACCCCAGCGCGCAAACCGCAGTGCTAGTTCTTTCATCTTCTCCGGCGGCGCGGCGATGCCCACGGTCGAAACTTTTCCGCGAATCTCATCCACGCCGGGCAACACCGCCGCCACATCCGGCACCGGCTTCACATAAATGAAACGATTCAGGCACGAGAATTGAAAGCGGACATCGTGCTCAAACACCACCGTCCACGCAGTCGAATTTTGGCTCGACCAGATTTTTGCATCAGCGCGATGCGCGGCAATGGTCTCATAAATCGCCCGGCGCGATGCGATGGTTGCGGATTCTTCCACGGAAATTTTCCCGCGCGGCTCGGTGCTTTCGCGCTTCGCAAGTTCCACGGCCAACAGTTGCGCAAATTTGTCCGACTCCACCGCGCCGCGTTCCTCGACGTAAAAACAATGCGGCGAGAGGCAGCCGTGTTGATCCCAGGCGATTACATCGTCCGCCGCACGTGAAACAATTTCCCCAATCGTTTCCTCGCGCAAAACTTCGCGCGTCACAAAACCAAAGCTCACGCGCTGACCGTAGCTGAGAAGGCGAACTCTTGCCGGCAACCGGGCGCGAATCGCCGCAAGTGTTTCATCGCTGCCCGTCGCGGTCAAACAGTCCGCGTGGGCGAACAGCTCGTTTTCCAGCTCGTGATTACCGCCCCGCCATTCCGCGATTTCCAGACAAGCGCCAAGCTTCGGATCAATTTGATAAATCGAGTGCGCAAACAACCGTGGCATCAGCGCCGCGCCGCTGGCGCACTTCATAAACTGCGCTGAGCGTGTCAGCAAGCCAAGTGTCAGGCTCATCAGCGCCGGATTGGGAAGGTTGCCCGCCGCGACGTGAACAATAAATTCGGGCCCGTGAACCATCGCGGTGCGGTTCAAGTTATCGTCGTCACCAGCAACGAATTGATCCAACCGCTGCGCGTGGCCTAATTCCTGTTTCAGCAACGCATGGAAATTATCCGGCGTGAATTGGCAGAAAAATCCGTCCAAGCCTTTTTCCAAAATCGGTTTTGAAAACCCGGTTTCGGCTGGGCCAAGTTCCAGTGCAAGCTTGCGGAATTGATTTTCTGGCTGCAGCCATTCCGTCGCAACCTCGCAGAGAATTTTTACGATATCTTCTGTCTTGCGCGGCAGCAGATACTTGACCCGGTTGCGTTTCAGCGTATCGCACGCAGCCGCAATCAGCGTCGGTGACAACGTCGCTTCCGGCGGCAGATCGGCGAAGAAAAAGTTGGGCAGATTCATGCGGTCATCAAGGAACAACCGCGCGGTTCGGCCAGTTGCGCGCGGCCAATTAATTCAAAGCCGTCACCACGGCGGACACCCAAATCTTCCGTTTGAATCGCGGCGACGGAAAAAACATTGGCCAGGTCAAAGACACGGATGATTCCGGTTTCACCTTCGGCAACTTCGCGGTTAGTTTCGGGGGAAATGATTTGCACGCGCGCCCAAGATGGGAAGTCAAATCTTCTGACTTCTTGTTCGTATGCCTGCGAACTCAATTCGCTCATGCCATACTCACAATGCACCCGTGAAACGCCGAGTCGAAGTTTTATGAGCTGGTGCAATTCAGCCTTCGACATTACGCGGGAGCGGTTCTTGTAACCACCGGTTTCCATTGCCCGCGAATTTTTTGGCAGGCAGAATTGCAGATTATTTTCCGCCAGATAATCCAGCAGATGCACGAAGGAAAACGCCGTTCCTAGCAATGTCAGCGGCACTTTCAAATCGCAAGCGGAGTTCAGCTTCTTAATGGTTGCGGTAAAATCCAGCACCCAAGTGCCATCGCCAGAAATATTTCCAGTGAACGCTGATTCTGGCAGGCCGAAT
Organism: uncultured Verrucomicrobia subdivision 3 bacterium; assembly: GCA_903827955.1. GTDB lineage: Bacteria > Verrucomicrobiota > Verrucomicrobiia > Limisphaerales > UBA11358 > UBA11358. The sequence goes on along the minus strand of CAIKKJ010000171.1, from coordinate 26,201 downwards.
TTTTGTCGCACGGTTTCAAACATGTGAACCAGCGATGAATGGGGCGCAGCGTTTTGATTCGGCGTCAGAAAAACAAGTTCGCCCTCATTGCCAAAGTGAAGCTGGAACCAACTCCAAAGCGACGCCTCATAAACCGCCAGCGATTCGGCGTTATGAAAATGGCGACTGGGTATTTGTTCGGTCGTGCCGCTGGAATGGAAGATGGCAGTGCGTTCTTCCGGCGTAAAGCTGGTCAGTTCCAGTTCCTTGAACGTAGCCGTCGGCACGGCGGGGATTTGCGTCCAATGCTCGACCACATCTGGCGTGAGCTTGCGCGCCTCGCAGATTTTGCGGTAGGCGGGGTTGAATTTGAATTGAAGGCCGAACAGCTCCAGTGCGAGTGAATTAAATTCTGAATCGTGGTAGGGATGGCGCGCTGCGCCGTCCCCGTCGCCGAGCGCAGCGTCAGGCGATGGAAAATTGGAAGCGAAACCGCGTTGGTTCCGTCCTGCCGGACAGGGACACCGCAGCGCAGCGTCCCTACCCTGGATGAGTTCGCGCAGGCGCGCGGCAAATTGAGAAAGTTCTGGATTCATGCGGTGTTTGTTCGTGGCTGGTTTTCCGCGACAGCCGGAGGCATGGTATCATGCCCTATCCCACCCGCAAAACAATTCAGCCGGATGAAATCATTTCATCCGGCCGCGTCTCCAACCTTGGTTTCACTCACACCGCCATCACGCCCGGCGACACCGCCCACACAGGTTCTGCGAGGGCGCAGCCTGGGGTGGTTGGGGGCAACAAACCCGTTTTTGACGAATTTCCGAAAATAGCCCAGCCTTTCAAGGCTGGGCCGCAGGCGGGCGGCGGCGGTGACGATGCGCGGCGCCGACCGTTCATATCAGCCTGCTTTTGCAAGCGGTTTTTGGCATTGACCTAAACGAAGTGGCTGTGGGAAATTTGTCCGGACATTTCAAGTCTGAAATCCAAGCCTACCGTTTATGAAAAAAATGCTCCAAGTGGCGGTGTCTTTTTTGCTGCTGGCCATCGGCAGCCTTCAAACTATAACCGCCCACGCCCAAGGCACGGCCTTCACCTACCAAGGCCGGTTGAACACCGGCGGCTCGCCCGCGAACGGCAGCTACGACCTCGCCTTCACGCTCTACACCACCAACGTCACCGGCAGCCTCTTTGCCGGACCGGTGACGAACTCCGCCGTCGGCGTCACCAATGGCCTGTTCACCACGCTCGTGGATTTCGGCAACGTCTTTTACGGCACGAGCAACTGGTTGCAGATCGCCGTCAGTACGAACGCCGCCAATAATTTTTCCACGCTGTCTCCGCGCCAGCAGCTCACGCCCTTGCCGTATGCCGTCACCGCCGCCAACGTGAGCGGGCCGATTTCCTCCGCCAGCATCAGCGGCACAATCCCGCTGGCGCAACTGCCCCCCGCCGTGGTGACCAATGGCGCGGGCGGCCTCAACCTTTCCGGCAACTTCTCCGGCAATGGCGCGGGCCTTGCCGGCGTGGACTTGCGAACGGTCAACAGCCTCGGTGCCATCACTTTTACCACCAACAGTCCGGGAACTTTCACGCTCGCCTCCTCGCCGAGCGTGGGCAACGGGCCGCGGTCGGTCGTGACGGCGGATGTCAACGGCGATGGCAAGGTGGATTTGATCAGCGCGAACTACAATGACGCCTCGTTAACGGTGTTGACGAACAACGGGAGCGGCGGCTTTGGGCTGGCCTCCACGTTGGCCGTGGGCTCTCGTCCTTTTGTGGTCGCGGCAGCGGATGTCAACGGTGATGGCAAGGTAGATTTGATCAGCGCGAACTACGCTGCCAACACGCTGACGGTGTTGACGAACAACGGGAGCGGCGGCTTTGGGCTGGCCGCCACGTTGGGCGTGGGCAGCACGCCTGAATCGGTCGCGGCGGCGGATGTCAACGGCGATGGCAAGGTGGATTTGATCAGCGCGAACGCCAATGGCAATTCGCTGACGATCTTGACGAACAACGGGAGCGGCGGCTTTGGGCTGGCCTCCACGTTGGGCGTGGGCGGCGGGCCGGTTTCGGTCGCGGCAGCGGATGTCAACGGCGATGGCAACGTGGATTTGATCATCGCGAACTTCAATGCCAGCTCGTTGACGGTGTTGACGAACAACGGCAGCGGCGGTTTCGTGGTGGCCTCCTCGCCCGCCGTGGGGAACAGCCCGCTTGAGGTCTTGGCGGCGGATGTCAACGGCGATGGCAAGCCGGATCTGATCAGCGCGAACTATGGTGCGAATACGCTCACGGTGTTGACGAACAACGGCAGTGGCGGTTTCGTGGTGGCCTCCTCGCCAGACGTGGGCAGCCCTCAGATTTCGGTCGCGGCGGCGGATGTCAATGGCGATGGCAAGGTGGATTTGATCAGCGCGAACGCCAATTTCGCTTCCCTGACGATCTTGACGAACAACGGGAGCGGCGGATTCGCGCCAGCCTCCTCGCCGGGCCTGGGCAGCGGGCCGGCTTGGGTCGCGGCAGCGGATGTCAACGGCGATGGCAAGGTGGATTTGATTAGCGCGAACTATGGTGCGAATACGCTCACGGTGTTGTTCAACACGGCGCCCTACATCGGCAATTTCACCGGCAACGGCAGCGGGTTGACCTCGCTCAATGCGGCCAATTTGACCAGCGGCACAGTGGCCGACGCGCGGCTCTCCGCGAACGTGGCTTTGCGGGAGGGCGGGAACACCTTCGATGGCGACCAGACTGTCTTTTTTGGCAACGAGAACGTCCTGCTCGGCAACATCGGCATCGGCACGACCGCGCCGCACTTCCCGTTGTCATTTGCCGATGCCGCCGGTGAAAAAATCAGCCTGTATGGACAGAATGGAACCGCGATTCATGGAATCGGAATTGGTGCGGCCCGGATGGAATTCTATGTCCCCAGCACAAACCACAGTTTTGTTTTCGGCGTCGGCAACAACTCGAACTTCGCCGAAAAAGTGCGCATTGCTGGAGACGGGACGGTCTCCGCCGCCGCCCTGCGTTCACCGGGCGCGGGCCAAAACACCGGCACGTTCGCCTTCAAACAAGTGGTCAACAGCACCAACATCTACAACTATGTCTACACGATAATTGACAATCCTCTGTGCAACGGTGACCCAAACGCAATTCTGGTTATTACCCGAGATGCCAGCCCGCTAGGGACTTTTAAAAATATACCGAGAAGCGTGATCTATCAATATGGTTACTGGATGATTTTCAACGAAGATACTTCAGCCATGCAAATTGGAGACACGTTCAATGTGCTGATCATCAAAAATTGAACCGCCCCCTGACCTCTCGTCACGCTGCTCTGGCCGCTGCGGGCATCGGTGGCTTTTTCATTTTCCGACCGCTAATACCTTCATTCCCGTTTGCCTTCACTTCGTTTGTCCGCCAGACTACGCGCCTTAATGAGCAAACGGTTTTACATCACCACCGCGATTGATTACGTCAACGGCCAGCCGCACCTCGGTCATGCCTACGAGAAAATTATTGCCGATGTCATCGCCCGCGCGCGGCGCAGCCTAGGTCAGGAAGTTTTTTTTCTGACCGGCCTCGACGAACACGGCCAGAAAGTGCAGCAAGCTGCCATCACCGAGGGGAAAACACCGCAGGCTTACTGCGACGCGCTCGCGGCGGACTGGCAGGCCTTCGCCAAAAAACTGGAGCTGACCAACGACGATTTCGTCCGCACCACGCAGCCGCGCCACAAAGATTTCGTGCAGGCCACGCTCACGAAACTCAATGACGCCGGGCAATTTTACAAGGCGACTTACACCGGCTTTTATTCCGCGAAAGAGGAAACATTTCTTACTGAAAAAGATCGCCTGCCCGACGGCACATTTGATCCGAGCTACGGCGAGGTCGTCGAACTCAAGGAAGACAATTACTACTTCAAGCTCGGCGCGCACCAGCAATGGCTGATTGATTACATCGAGGCGAATCCCGATTTCATCGCCCCCTCGTTTCGCCGCAACGAAGTCCTCGGATTCCTCAAAAACAACACGCTCGAAGATTTGTGCATCTCGCGTCCGCTCGCGCGTTTGAACTGGGGCATTCCCCTGCCCTTCGACAAAGAGTTTGTCACCTACGTCTGGTTCGATGCGTTGGTGAATTACGCCAGCATCGCGCACGCGCACAAGTCGCTCGAACTTTGGCCGGCGGACATCCACGTCATCGGCAAGGACATCGTAAAGTTCCACGCGGTATATTGGCCGATCATGCTCAAGGCGATGGGCCTGCCGCTGCCGAAACAGATTTTGGTTCACGGTTTTTGGCAGAAGGACGGCGCGCGGATCAGCAAAAGCACCGGCAACGTGGTTGACCCAATTGCGATCATCAACGAATGGGGCGTGGACGCATTTCGTTTTTATGTTTTGCGCGAACTCGACATCGGCCCGGACGGCAACTGGACCGAAGCCGGTTTCCGTTCGCGCTATCAAGCCGAACTCGGCAACGGCCTCGGCAATCTCGTCAACCGTTCGCTCTCGATGTTGAAGCGCTATCGCAACGGCATCGTGCCCGCGCGCTCCAACGAACTCGCCGCCGATGCCGCGAAAGCAGCGGATGAAACGCACGCCTTGTTCAAGCAAAGCCAGCTCCAGTCCGCGTTGCAAAGCATCTGGGGACTCGTTAATCGCGCCAATAAATATGTGGATGAAACCGCGCCGTTCAAGCTCGCGAAAGATCCCGCGCAGGCGCAGCGGCTCGACGAAGTGCTCTACAATCTGGCGGAATCCTGCCGCGTGCTAGCGGTATTGCTGAATCCGTTTCTGCCGGGAACGTCGGCGAAAATTTACGCACAGCTTGGCTTGACCAGTTCGCCGGACAAACTGGCCGATGCGACGTGGGGTGGTTTGCAGGCCGGTCATACGATTGGCGAACCCGCGCCGCTGTTCCCGCGCAAGGATGTTTAAGCCGTGAAAACGCTGCTGCAAATCGTTTTGATTTGTTTGAGCAGTAGCGTTCTGGCCCAAACCATCACACTTCCACCGCGCGCCACCAACGCGATCGGCGGCGGTGCTTTCATCAAAAACATCTCTGCACTGAATTTCACGCAACGCGAACAAGCGGTGATCCAGGAAGTTGCCACTGGCAATCTCCCACCGTTTTTTAGGAAATTCTGTCGCGTCACGGTCACCAATGTTTTCAAAGTCAAAACGAATGTCGCCACATTTTTTGTTGCACCGGATTACCTCGCGGTTGGCTCGGATGCTGATTATTTTTTCGTCCCAATTTCGCCGAACATCGCCCAGACAATTGCCGATAAACTCGATTGTGTTTTGCCGACGCGCAAAATGGTGGATGCCATTTACACGGCGGCGGAAGTGAAACTCGCACCGTCCCCGATTCCACCGACATCGGCGATGACTACGGTTCCGATTTTTTCTCAAATCAACGAAACGATCCGCACTCAACGCTCAGCCGTTTTGAATTCGCATCCGCTCGGCGCGCTCGTCGCGGGGCACAAAAAAGACGTGGTGATTTCTGCGCGGTTGGCCACCACAACAAACAAGGTTGCGATCTACGGCTGGCATCAGACCAACGGCGTCGCGATCCAGCCGCTCTACCTCGGGCACACGTCCGCGTGGGTGGATTACAGCCACGGCATCCGGCTCATCTCCCAAACCATGCTGGTGAACGGCGAGAAAAAATCGGTTGCAGAAGTTTTAGCGAATCCCGAATTGTGCGGACTCATCAGCGATGAAGGCATTGTCACGCAAGCCCGCTATCCAACCAACCCGCCAACGCCGCTCAACGCTGCCAGCGAAAGAATCGCTCAGCCGTGGCCGCAAAAATTTTCGCCCAGCACAAACTTCGGCGAGATGGTGCGGGAAATAAAATTACCTGACGAGGTGCGGATTCTCGTCAATACACCGGCGCGTGAATCGTTCGCCACAAACCAATCGGTGCTACTGGTTTTTTATGCATTGCCGAACGGGAACTCCATTGAACAGACCATCGGCAAAACCATCGCGACCAATGAAGACTGGCATTTTAACATCCAGCACGTCGGCGCGCAGACGCGCTGGCTGCGACAAGTCATCACCAATAAAACCATTGTCATCGCGTATCTCGAGGCGGGGATGAAAAGCTGGCCGGCGTGGCGGAAAAAATATGCGGACACGCGAATCGCTGAAATTCTCGATGGCGTGCGCGGCATTTTTTCATCCAATAAAACTGAGGTTGTTCTCGCGAGCCACAGCGGTGGCGGAAGTTTGATTTTTGGCTATCTGAACGCGATGGAAAAAATCCCCGACGACGTGAAGCGCATCGCATTTCTTGACAGCAATTACAATTACGATCCAAAGCTGCATACGGACAAAATCAAAAATTGGCTCACGGCTTCCGGCGAAAACCATTTGTGCGTGTTGGCGTATCAGGATTATCTGGGGGTGCTGAATGGCAAATCTTTCGTGAGCGAAAACGGTGGAACGTGGGGCCGCAGTCGGATGATGCTGAACGATCTCGGCACACAATTCCAATTCACAAGCACGACAAACAGCAGGCTGGAAACATTCACCGCGCTCAATGGACAGATTGAATTTCTACTGGAGGAAAACCCCGAGCGCAAAATTTTCCACACGGTGCAAGTCGAGCAGAATGGTTTTATCCAAGCATTGCTTTCCGGGACGGCGGACGCGGGCAAGGGCTACGAATACTTCGGCGAGCGGGCTTATACGAACTGGATTCAACACTAGTGTCCGCGCTGCGGCCATTCCAGATCCACAATCACCGGCGCCCAGGAAATGTGCTGCAGCACCCGCTGCATCGGCGGAATCGAATCCGGCGTGCGCACTTTTGTCAGATCGCGCACGGTGATTTTTACCTCCGCCTGTTCCAGTCGCAACCGTTCCAGCAAAGGCGCAAACGCACGGTAATAGTCGTATTGCACCAGCACCAACCGGCGTGGTTGCACGGCGATGAAACCAATCAGGTCGGCGTTATTCGTCCAGTTCCCACGGTCAAAATACCAGTCCGAGTGAACTGGATTCTGCACGCCCGCCTCTAGCGCAGTGTAAAGATATGCGGAAGACATGATGACCGGAAAATTAGTCCGGGCAAACGGCGCAAATTCACCGAGCAATACTTCATGCGTTTGCGAATAGGAATTTTTCCACGCGCAAGCCGCCCCCCAGGTGGACAACCCAACCGCTCGGATAAACGAAATGATCACGCAGCCAACAATTGCGAGCTGAAATAAATTTTGCCGCGCCGGATAATAATTACGAACCAGAGCTAACAGCCCGGCCGCGAGCAAAACCTGCACAAACAAAATGTAGCCAACGTAATTTGCCGCCAGCAATGTCATGTCCGCCACCAGCAGCGCCCAGCCCATCACGAAGATGCCCGCAAACAGCGCAAGCCAGGGTTCAGTCGATGAAAGGATTGCTTTTCGCCATCTCCACAGGAATGGCAGGCATGCGAGCGCCAACAAAAAAACCGGCGCGGTGCGGATGAGTTTGAGGATTTCAAGCAACTGCGGTTTGCGGAATCCAATGGAAAGCACCGGCGTCTGCCGGGCATTCTCCTGAAAGCCCGCCCACCAGAGCGGCTCGATTTTGGCGATGCAACAGGTGATGGCTACAAACAAAACCGCCGCCACAAAAAATGGCGCGAGCAGAATGTTTCTTCGCGATGACAGCCACGCAACGGCTGCGGCAATGAAGCCCATGCCAAAATACATCGCGGCCACGATGACGGAGGTGTAAAGCGCGCACAACAACGCCAGTGCTACGCCAGCCGACAGCCGCCAGTTGCCGCCATTGGCGATGGCCTTGGTCGTCAGCAACAGCGCGCTCAGGCCAAAGATGTGCGCTAGACCCTCCGGCCGGTCATCAAACGTCACGGCCAGAAGCATCAACGGCACCAGCGCGTAATTTGTCGATAACGGGAAAAACTTTTTTACAATCAAAACCACTAAAACACTGGCAAACGCGAACAGCATTACATGCAGAGCCATTGCCGAAATCACCGTGGTGCCGAACAGCTTCATCCAAACCAGCAGCGCCACCTGATACAACGGCGGATAGGCGGCATAGATTTGGTGGCCGGAAATCGGGAAGACGGCGGCCAGGCTAGGGTTGAAATAATGGCCGTGTAAAAACCAGTTCACCATCGCCCCGTCAAAAAAAGCGGCATCATTCGCCGGCACCGGCTGCGCGGTCAGGACAAGCAGCAACACACGCCACAGCACGATGAGGCCGACGATGCAAACCGGATTTCGCGGGCTAAATTTCACGCGCACAGCCTAGTTGAAGTCTTGCCAGCGGCCAACTCAATCCGCCAGCATACGCCGTGGCCGAAAACCAGAAAACCCCGCTTGTCGTTGACCTCGACGGCACGCTCATTCGCTCCGACATGATGTGGGAATCACTCGCACGTTTGCTGCGGCGCAATCCATTCGTCATTTTTCAAATCCTGTTCTGGTGGACACGCGGTCGCGCCCGGCTGAAACAAAAACTTGCCGCGCGGGTCACCGTTAATCCGGCCATGCTCGAACTCAATGAAAAATTTCTCGCGTGGCTGCGGACGGAAAAAATGGCCGGCCGCAAAATCATCCTCGCCACCGCCTCGGACTTAAAGATGGCGCTACCCATCGCCAGTCGCGTCGGTCTGTTTGACGAGGTTCTTGCCAGCGACGGCAAAACCAATTTGCGCAGCGAAAACAAATTGCGCGCATTGACGGAAAAATTTGGCGAACGCGGCTTTGATTACGCCGGAAATTCCGCCGCCGACTTTGCCGTGTGGCGCGGTTCGCGGCAAGCCGTGGTGGTGAACGCCAGCCCCGCCGTGCTGCGTGAAGCTGCAAAATGCACCGCGCTCGGCCCCACATTCTGCGAAAACTTTTCGCCTTTCACCGTCGCTAAAAGCGTTTGCACGGAATTTTTTTGGCGCAGTGGTTATCTGGTGGCCGTCATCGCCGGATTGCTGCTGGCGCTGGCGTTTCCGAAAGCCAGCTTCGCCGGGTTTGCCTGGATTGCACCGGCGGTCCTGATGTTTGCCGCCCGCCGCAAAATCGGGGCGGATGCGTTTCGTGTTGGCTGCGTCAGTGGATTGGTGTTCTGGCTTGCGTCGCTTTACTGGCTGCTGCTGATTCCCGTCAGCGGTCTGCCCATTCTTGGCTGGATTTTATTGGCGGCCTATCTTGCAACCTTTACCGGCACGTGGACGTGGCTGATTTCAACTTTCAACTTTCAACTTTCAACCTGGAATCGTCGTTTGATCTGGTCGTTCGCTGCAGCAGCCGCCTGGGTTGCGCTGGAAATGATGCGCGCGCGACTGCTTGGCGGATTTCCGTGGAGTTTCGTCGGTGTGTCACAATACCAGCTCGTCCCGCTCATCCAGATTGCGTCCGTCACCGGTGTTTATGGCGTGTCGTTTCTGGTCGTGTGGTTTTCACTCGCCCTGTTTTGCGCGGCACAGATGATTTTGCAGAATCCCGCCAAACGCCATGTCTGGCAGGCGGAAATCATTCTGCCGCTCGTCGTTGTCGTCACGTGTTTCACCGGCGGATTGTTTCACATGAACCAGCGGGACACGGCGGAAAATGTTCTCCGCGTAACGATGATTCAACCGAGCATTCCGCAAACGGTCATGTGGAATCCTGACGAAAACGAAAAAAGTTTCCGGCAGTTTCTGGCGCAAAACGAAGCTGCGCTGACCAACCAAACCGACCTGCTCATCTGGCCGGAATCTGCCGTGCCGGAGATGAATGAGGAGAACTGCCGCGCCATCAGTAATCTTGCGCAGAAGCACCACGCCTGGCTCGTGCTCAATGGCGAGGATCTGGCGGTTTTACCCACCGCGACGAATTACTTCAACGCCGCCTACCTTGTTAATCCGGAAGGCAAACTTGCCGCGACGTATCACAAACAAAAGCTCGTCATCTTTGGCGAATACGTTCCGCTAGTGCGCTGGCTGCCATTTTTGAAATGGTTCACGCCCATCGTCGGCGGCTGGACGCCGGGTGAAAAACCGGTGACGTTCCCGATTGGCCACGCCAAAGCCGCCGCACTGATCTGTTTTGAAGACACCTTTGCCACCGTGGCGCGCAGCGCAGCGCAGGACGACGTGGATTTTTTTGTGAACCTCACCAACGACGGCTGGTTCGGCGACAGTTCCGAACAATGGCAACACATGGCGAACTCCGTTTTCCGCTGCGTGGAGAACGGGGTCCCCCTGCTCCGCTGCGCGAATAACGGCGTGACCTGCATGATTGATGCGCATGGTCGCGTGGAAAAAATATTCCGCGACGATCACGGCAGCGAATACGGTCAAGGCGCGCTGACAATTCAAGTGCCGCAGTTTCGCGCCACCGAAAAATCTGCGCCGACTTACTATAACCGCCACGGCGACTGGTTCGGATGGGGCTGCGTGGGTGCGACCGGGATTTTGCTGTGGTCAAAACTGCGGAAAACAAAAACTACTTGAGCAGTGCTTCGGCATGCTTGCGTGCCGCATCCGTTTGGCCGCCGAGCATCCGCGCGAGTTCAGTGACGCGAGATTTTTTATCAAGCAACGCAATCTCGGAAATCGTCCGGCCGTTCTTGATCTGCTTGGTCACGACGTAATGCGCATCTGCCGGCGCCGCCACCTGCGGGAGATGCGTGATGCAAAACACCTGACGTTTGGTGGCAATCTGCTGCATTTTCTCGCCAACGGCATTCGCGGTTTCGCCGCCGACATTGGCATCCACTTCGTCAAAAACCAAAACCGGAATCTCGTCTTCGGCCGCCAGCACGGTTTTTAACGCCAACATCACGCGTGCCATTTCACCGCTGGAAGCAATCGCGCGCAGCGGTCTGGCCGGTTCGCCGGGATTGGGCGCGAACTGGAACTCAATCCCATCCAAGCCAGAGCTGGAAGGTTGTGCGGCGGCAGAAATGGCCACGTCGAACTTGCTTTGCTTGAAGCCCAAATCTTCAAGCTGCTTGCTGACGGCTTTGGCAAGTTGCGGGATGACCTTCTGGCGGGCGGCGGATAGTTTTTTGCCGGCGATGGAAATCTCCGCATCCAGTTTGGCAAGCGCAACGTTGAGTCGCGCAAGTTCAGCATCACGGCTTTCGAGCACGGATAATTTCTGTCTGGCATCGTCACCAAAGGCAATGACTTCAGCCAGCGTCGCGCCGTATTTACGTTTGAGCGTGTGGATGAGATTCAAACGCTCCTCCAACTCTGCGAGGCGTGCGGGATCAACGTCCACCTTGTCCGCGTAACGCGACAGCGCAGTCTGCAACTCACGCAAAGTCTCGCCGGCCTGCGCGTGCAATTCGATGAGATTCGTCGCCCCGGCATCCACGCGCTGAAGTTCGGCCAGCACACGGCCAATGACGCCGGATTGCGTGAGCAGAGAGTTTTCATTCTCGCTCAAAGCGTCAAGCGCGGCCTGGCTCAATTGCAGGAGCTTTGCGGCGTTGCTGGCGCGGTGGAATTCTTCTTCTACAGATTTCTCCTCGTCCGGTTGCAAACGCGCGGTGGAAATTTCCTGCACTTGAAAACGCAACAGATCGAGTTGCTGCGCGTAGGTTTTTTCGTCCACGATGAGCGCGGATTTTTCATTTTCAAAAACACTGCGGCGACGGATGAGTTCTCCAAACGCGGCACGATCCTTTTCCAGCCCACCGAATGCATCGAGAATCAAAAGCTGCTTCCCGGTGTGCAGCAGCGACTGATGATCGTGCGGCCCGTGCATATCCACAAGCCATTCGCCGATGCTGCCGAGCGTGGCCAGCGTGGTGGGCGAGCCGTTGATGAATTGGCGATTCGTTCCTGCGCTCGTGAACGTGCGCTTGAGGACAAGCTGATGGTCATCGCACGGTTCCAGTCCGTTCTCCTCCAGAAAAATTTTCAGCGGGGCGCGGAGTTTTTTTGTATCGAAGACAGCTTCGACCGAGCAGCTTTCCTCGCCGCTGCGAATAAGCGTGCGGTCGGCACGTTCGCCGAGGACGAGGTTGAGTGCGCCGATGATGATGGATTTGCCTGCGCCGGTCTCGCCGGTGATGACGTTGCAACCGGGTTGGAGTTCCAGCGTGAGGTCGCTCACGAGGGCGAGGTTCTTGATGCGCAGCGTAGTCAGCATTTGTGCGCGACAAATTTGCGGACTGGCGGAAGTTTCGGCAAACAGAAAACGCAGGCCGGGCAAATCAAACTGCCAGGCCGGGCGGCGCGACAATGACTTCCACGCCGCGTTCGCGCAGGCCGTGAACCAACTCCTGCGGCGCGCGGTGGTCGGTCACGATGGCGTCAATCATGTCCAACCCGCATAATTGCGAGACGGATTGACGGCCAAATTTCGTGTGGTCGAGGCAGAAAATAATTTTTTGCGCAGCTTTCAGCATCGCACGCTGGATGTCAATGAGCAGCGCGTGCGAATTGGTAATTCCTTCCAAGGTAATTCCGCCCGCGCTCATCACCGCCACGTCGGCGCGCATTTTGGAAAATGCCTCGACCGTCATCGGCCCAACGAGCACGCCCAGTCGCGGATAAATTACGCCGCCCGCCAAAATCACTTCCACTTTATTTGCCGAGGCAAAAAGATTCGCGACCGGCAATGAGTTCGTCACGATCTGCGGCGCTTTGTCTTCAAGATGCCGCGCGACGTGATACACCGTCGTGCCCGCATCCAGGATCACGCTTTGATTTCCGCCGATGAGTGCGGCGCAGGCTTTACCAATGGCTTCCTTCTCGGAAAGCTGATGCGTGTCGCGCGCGGTAAAAGCAAATTCATCCGTCTTAGGCGTGATGATGCGCGCACCGCCGTGTGTGCGGCGTAAATTTCCCGCCGCCTCCAGCGTCGTTAAATCGCGTCGAACCGTGGAAACCGAAGCCTCGACGTGCTGGGATAATTCTTCCAACGACGCGAATTCCACCCTTTGAAGGTAAGCTTCAATGCGATGCTTTCGCTGTTCTGCGGTCATTTCTTCGGCATATTGGTAGATTATGGAATTATTTGCAAGATAATTGTTGACTTAAATCCAAAACTTGCCAAAGTAAGCCAAGATTTATGTCCGCTGTTGCCGCACCTGCACCTCATCGCGCCGTCGTCGAACACATGGTTCGACAAGCGGTTTATGCCAAGCTTGGCAAGCCGCTCCCGCGCATCGCCGCCGGTCAAAGCCCGCTCGTCGTCAACGTCAGTGCGCGTCACTGTCATCTCACGCCAGAAGCGGTCGAAACTCTTTTCGGTAAAGGCGCAAAACTTTCCGTTCACAAGTGGCTCTACATGGATGGCCAGTTCGCCGCGAAGGAAACCGTCACGCTCATTGGCCCGCGTAGCCGCGTGATTTCCAATTTGCGGATTCTCGGCCCGTGCCGGAATCTGAATCAAATCGAACTCGCCTACACCGACGCCGTCGCGCTCGGTTTCGAAATTCCCCTGCGCAGTTCCGGCGACATCAAGGATACGCCAGGCTGTATGTTGATGGGCCCCGCTGGATTTTTTGAAATGCCGCAGGGCGTCATCCGCGCCAAGCGCCACGTTCACATGCGCCCGATGGATGCGGAATTTTACGGCGTTAAAGCTGGCGACCACATGAAGTTGAAAATCGGCGGCCCATGCGCCATCACGCTCGATCAAATGCTGGTGCGCGTGGATCCGAGTTTCAAACTGGAAGTGCACATTGATACCGATGAAGGCAACGCGTGCAATTTGCAGCCGGATACACCGGTGGAACTGGTCTAATAAATTTCCCCTCAACTCTCAACCATCAACACACAAACAAAAATATGAGCGAAGCAATAGGAATGATTGAAACGAAAGGCTATGTCGGCAGCGTGGAAGCTAGCGATGCCATGGTCAAAGCCGCAAATGTTCAACTGATCAAGACCGTCGCCATTGGCGGCGGACTCATCACGGTCATCGCGCAGGGCGATGTCGGCAGCATCAAAGCCGCCGTTGACGCCGGCTCCAAGGCCGCCGCGAAAGTCGGCGAACTCGTCAGCAGCCACATCATCGCGCGTCCGCACGAAGAACTCCTCGCCGCCTTCATCGGCACGGCCGCCGCGAAAAAATAATTCAACCAACTTAAATTTTAACTTTTAACGAATATGTCAAAACAAGCTGTTGGAATGATTGAATGCAAAGGTTTCTGCGCCGCCGTGGAAGCCGCCGACGCCGCGCTGAAATCCGCGAACGTCACCATCACCGGCTGGGAAAAAGTCGGCAGTGGTTACGTCACCGTGTTTTTCCGGGGCGATGTCGCCGCCGTGAAAGCTGCCACCGATTCTGGTGCCGCCGCCGCCGCGCAAGTCGGCTCGGTTGTCAGCGTCCAGGTGATTCCGCGTCCGCACGACGGATTGAGCGGCCTCGGCAAATGGCTGGAATAAACCCACAAAACTATTAGCAACCAAAACTCGTTATGAGTATTTCAAGGCGACAAGCATTGATAGTTGGCGGTTCTACCGTCGGCTTGTTTGCACTTGGCTACGGTGGCTATAAGTTTTTAGGTCAAAACAAAGCACAACCAACAGACCCATTGTATCCGTATGTAAAGCCGATGCTTTTTTGGTCTGCTAATGAGTTAACCGATTTTCTATCCCATTTGGATGGGGCTAGGCAAAAATTAGTTCTGGCCTCAATACAAAAAGAAAATGACACGTTCAATGCTGATGAAGTAAAAAAACAAGTTCAGTGGTTGGCGTCGAATGTGGCAACTTACCCTTTTAAGGATAAGGTCGGTTATCATTATCACGATGAAATATTGAAATGGCTTGCAAACGAATATCATGTTCAAGGCAACTACATAAATGCAGCGCCTACATTTCTTTTAGAAAGAAAAATATTGGATGCTCTTTTTGTGGAAATCTGGGACAAGCTGACGCCCGACCAGCGAAAAAAAATCCTTGAGGCAATAGACAAGCAAGGAGACATCAAAGATAAGGCAGGAATTGCACTTGCTGGTGGTTCAGTGGCTTTAGCCGCGCTTTCTGCCACAGCGTATTTTGCGGGGTTTGCATTTTACACTTCAATAAGCGCATTCACGTTTGAAGCAGCAGGCCTTTTAGGTATAACGCTCCCCTTCGCTGGGTATGCGGGGGCATCCGCTACGGCCGCAGTGTTAACAGGCCCTGTTGGTTGGACAATTGCCGGGTTAGCTCTGCTTGGATCCACAATACTTCTTGGAAGAGCCAATTATGCAAAGACGGCTGCCTTTGTTACTCAATTACACCTTATTAAAGTTGATGCCTTGAAGAAAAGCGGACGGCTTGATGAAGTATTATCAGGCCTCCACCTTTAATCATTTTGTGAAAATCCTCGTCGCCAATATCGGTTCGACCTCGCTCAAGTGGCGGTTGTTTGATTTTGCAAACAACGCCGAGCGCCTTTTGCACAAAGGCGGTTTTGAGCGCGTGACCGACTATCCCAAGGCGATTGAGGACTGTCTCGCTGAATTAAAAAACGCAAAAGCCATCGCGAGCGAAAGCGAATTGAGCGCCGTCGGTTTCAAGACCGTCATCGCCAAGAACGTCACCGGCTGCGTGCGGCTCGACGAACGCGTGTTGCAGGCGATGACCGATTACAACGGCCTCGCGCCCGCGCACAACCCGCCGTATATCACCGGCATCAAACTGTTCGCACAACGGATGCCGAAAGTTCCGCTCATCGGGTTATTTGAAACAGCGTTTCATCAGTTCGCGCCGGAAGCTTCACAGCGTTACGCCGTGCCGGATTCCTGGTTGAACATCGGTGTGCGTCGCTGGGGATTTCATGGTGCAAGCCACAAGTTCATCGCCGAACGCTCGGCGGAATTGCTCTGCCGCCCCGACGTGGCCGAACGTGCTCGCCAGCTTTACGTCAACAACGGCAGCGCAAAAATTTCCGGTGCGCCGTTGCGCGTCATCTCCTGCCATCTCGGCGGCAGTTCCAGCGTGACAGGAATTTTAAACGGCGCGTCCATCGGCACGAGCATGGGCATGAGCCCGCAATCCGGTTTGCCGCAGAACAACCGCGTCGGCGATCTTGATGCGGAAGCTTTGCCTTACGCGGTGAAAACGCTCGGCATCACGATTGAAGAAGCGCAGAAGCAATTGACCAAGCAAGGTGGATTACAGGGTATCAGCGCCGTTTCTAACGACGTGCGCGATATCGGCGAAGCCGCGAAAAAGGGCGACGCGAAGGCACAGCTCGCGCTGGAAGTTTTTGTCGCCAGCGCGCGGCATTGGATCGGCAGCTACTTTTTGCAGTTGAACGGCGCGGACGCCATCGTGTTCACCGCTGGCACGGGCGAAAACCGCGCCGAACTGCGCGCCGCCATTTGCGCGAATTTGGAAAACCTCGGCATCAAGTTGGACGCGGAAAAAAATAATTCCTGCCGCGCGACCGAAGCCATCATCAGCGCGGCGGATTCCACCGTGAAAATTTTTGTGATTCCCACGAACGAGGAGCTCGTCGTGGCGCGCGAAACGAAACGTTTTTTGGAAGCCAAGAAAAACTAAATTTATCAACACCTCTCAACCAACAACCAAAAGTAATTATATGCCACAAGCCATTGGAATGATCGAAACGCGCGGACTCGTCGCCCTCGTCGAGGGGACGGACGCCATGCTCAAAGCCGCCAACGTCGAACTCGTCGGTCCGATGACGCAGGTCGGCAACGCCCTCGTCACCGCGTGTGTCGTCGGCGATGTCGCCGCCGTCAAGGCCGCCACCGATGCCGGCGCGCAGGCCATCAAAGCCATCAAAGGCGAGATCGTCAGCGTGCACGTCATCGCCCGCCCGCACAGCGACGTGGAAGCGGTGTTGCCCAAGAAGAAATAATTTCGGTAGGGCGGTGCTGCCGCGCCGCCTTCAAATCTGGGCAAAGCCGCAGCTTTGCCCTACCAATAAAATTATGTTCCTCGCCAAAGTCGAAGGCCAGGTGGTAGCCACCAAGAAAGACCCGAACATGTCGGGTCGCAAACTCTTGTTGCTCCGCCCACAACTCGTGGATGAAAAAGACCCGACGAAGTTTCGTCCGGGCGCGAACACGATTGTCGCGGTGGACGCGCTTGGTGCCGGCGAGGGCGAATTGGTTTTGTTTTGCCAAGGCAGTTCCGCGCGCCTCGCGCCCGGAATGAAAGACGTGCCCGTGGACGCCGTCATCATCGGCCTCGTGGACAGCGTGGATGTTTTTGGAAAAGAAATCTTCAGTGCAAAAGTGCGTTAATTGAAATATGAGTGCCGTGAACGAAACTTTAATCCGTGACGTGGTGGCCGAAGTGCTGGGCAAACTCGGTGGCACGGCGACCGCGACTGCCAAGCCGTCCCCTGCTCCGTCTGCGCCAGCGCCGAAATCAGATTCCTGCGGCTGTAGCACCAAGAAAGTTTCCGCCGCACCAGCGTTGCGCGGCAAGTTTGGCGTGTTCGCCACGGCGGAGGAAGCGTGTGAGGCAGCACAAGAATCATTTTTGCAATTGAAGCAAAAAGGAATTGCTGCACGCCGCAAGATTGAGGAAATCGTCAAGACGCTCGCAGAGAAAAATGCCGAGGCTTGGGGCAAGATCGAATTTGACGAAACGAAGATTGGCCGCCTCGATCACAAGATCGCGAAGCTGCAAATCATCAAGCTCGTGCCCGGCGTTGACTGGCTTCGCCCCGATGCGCGCAGCGGCGACCATGGCATCACGCTGGAAGAATTTACTCCGTTCGGTGTCGTTGGTGCGATCACTCCCAGCACGCATTCCATTCCCACGCTCAGCGGCAACATCGTGAATATTTGCGCGGCGGGAAATTCCGTGGTGTTCAACGCGCATCCGAGTGCGGCGCGTTGCGCGGCGATTGCCGTGCGCGCTTACAACGAAGCGATCTACCGCGAGACGGGCATCGAGAACATCGCGTGCATCATCGAGAAGCCATCGCTGGATTCCTTCAACGCACTCTGCAAAAACGAAAACACCCGCCTGCTGCTTGTCACCGGCGGACCGATGGTCGTGAAAGCGGCGATGCAAACCGGCAAGCGTGCCATCTGCGCCGGGCCGGGTAATCCGCCTGTGTTTGTTGACGATACTTGCTGCCCAACGCGCGCGGCGAAGGCGATCATTTCCGGCGCGTCGTTTGATAACAACCTTTTGTGCATCGGTGAGAAACAAGTTTTTGTTCTCGATCACGTCGCTGACAAGTTGATGCAAAAAATGTCGGAGAATGGCGCGGTGAAACTGAATTCGTCGCAGGTGGAAAAACTCACGAAAGCTGCTTTCACAATCACGCCCGGTCAAGGCGGTGGTTGCGCGCAAGCTCACACCAACAAAGATTTCATCGGCAAAGATCCGGCGGTGCTCGCGCAGGCGGCGGGCGTGAACATTCCGGCGGGCACGCAGTTGCTTTTCGGCGAAACGCATGCGATGCACCCGTTCGTGCAGGAAGAACAGATGATGCCGATGCTACCCATCGTGCGCGTGAAGAGTGTCGAGGAAGGCATCGAACGCTCGCTGCAATCCGAACACAATTACAAGCACACCGCCATCATCCACTCGCACGACGTGGAAAACATCACCGCGATGGCGCGCGCGCTGGACACGACTTTGTTCGTCAAGAACGGACCGTCCGCCGCCGGCCTCGGCTTGGGTGGCGAAGGATATTTGAGTTTTTCAATCGCCACGCCGACGGGCGAAGGCATCACGAATCCCCGCACATTCACGCGCGTCCGCCGCTGCGTGATGGTGGACAATCTGCGGATTTATTGAGCCATGTTACTCGCGCGCGTCGAAGGCAACATCGTTGCGACCCGGAAACATCCGAGTTATGACGCGTGGCGTTTGGTGATCTGCCAGCCGATCGGCAAGAGCGGCGAACCGGAAGGCGCACCGGTCATCGCGATTGATTCGCACGGCGCGGGGATGCACCAGCAGGTGGTGATTTCGTCGGACGGCAAAGCGGCGCGCAAGGCGGTGGGCGTGGATAAAAGTCCTGTGCGCTGGCTCGTCACCGGCATCGTGGATGAACATGAACCGGGAGTAAGAATTTGAAACTCGGAACTGTCATCGGTCGCGTTACATTGAGCAAGTCGGTGGACTTGCTGAAGGGCGGACGTTTTTTGGTGGTCAGTCCATTTAACCGCGAACAGTTTGCGAAAGGCATCAATGCCCAGCCGAGCATGGGCACCGATCCGAGTCTGGTTGTCTATGACAATCTCGGTGGCGGCGTGGGCGATGTGATCGGATACGAAGAAGGCGCGGAGGCAGCGCAGCCATTCGAGGTATCGCCGCCAATTGACGCGATCAACGCCGCGTTGGTGGACGAAATGTTTTACAGCCCGTGGAAGGGTTGAGTTGAATTAAATTTTTATGAGCCAAGTTATCAGCGTCCGTGACATTCAGGAAATGATCAGCAGCGGCAAGGGCGTCAGCATCCCCGTCGATGCCATCGTCACGCCCTCGGCGCGCGAGATGTTGCAAGACATTGAAACCGATGGCCTACGCGCCATCGCCACCGGCAACGCCGCCGCACCCGCCAGCGCAGACAAATTTTCTCCGCCGGCCAAGAAATTAAATTCCAAATCACCGAGGTCGGAACTGGAGGCGTTTTTCAATTCGCCTTACGCGCACAGCTTGAAGGAGCAAATCTGCGAGATGGGCCATCGCCTCTGGAAGCGCGCCTATGTGGACGGCAACGGCGGCAACATGGCCATCCGCGTCGGCGAAGACATCGCCATTTGCACGCCCACGCTCGTCAGTAAAGGTTCGCTTAAGCCGTCGGACATGTGCCTCGTGGATTTTGAAGGCAACCAAATTTGCGGCACGAAAAAACGCACGAGCGAAATCTTGATGCACTTGCAGATGATGAAAAAGCAGCCAAAGGCTGTCGCTACATGCCATTGTCATCCGCCTTACGCCACGGCGTTTGCAGTCGTCGGCCAGGCGCCGCCGACGTGTATGCTGCCGGAGTATGAAGTTTTTTGTTCCGTCGGCGTCGCGCCGTATCGCACCCCCGGTTCGCCCGACATGGGCAAGCTCGTTGCCGATCTGACTGATGATTACAACACCATCCTCATGTCTAATCACGGCGTGGTGACCTGGAGCCACAACAACATCGAAGAAGCCTACTGGCGCATGGAAATCATCGAGGCGTATTGCCGCACGATTGTCGTCGCCGGCCAACTCGGCAAACCTATCAATACGTTTACCGGACCGCAGATGAAAGAAATCATGAACATCAAGCAGAGCCTAGGCTTTGTGGATCCGCGCATCGGCATGAAGGAATGCGAACTCTGCGACAGCGGCGAATGGCGTCCCGGCGCGACCTGCCAGACTCCGCCATCCGGCGAACCGACCATAGGCCTCGACGCCGAAGCGGAAGCGGCGGTGAAAGCCATCACGGATCAGATTCTCTCGCAGATGAAATAATTTCTTCGCACAAAACCAAAGCCGCCCGCATTTTTTTGGGCGTTTTTTTTATTTGCGGTTTTATCGCCACACAAAACCATCACCAAAACTTTTGGAAATCTGGTCGAGGTTTTGAAGGTATTCATCCGTCCGCGCCGCCGGAACAAAATCGGCCAGCGACTGGTAGCCATATTCCAGAATGAGTTTTCTGCCGATGTGCTTGCTTTGTTTGGCGAAAGCAAACGCGGGGTCGTTGACGTTTTTGTTTTCCTTCGCATAGTCGAAGCTCACGGGAACAGTTATTTCCGTCCGCAAAATTTGGTGCTGCGGGAAAGCCACGGCCAGCGGGAATTTCCGCCGCGCGTCCACTGGCTTCTTGATCAGCGAGGAAAAGGAAACAGGATAAAAGTTGCAGCGGAGTTTTCCGTCGTTGTCGGACCTCACCCAGACCTGGTCAATCGTGTAGTGCTCCGTGAATTGAAAACGGTTTTGCGCCTCGTCGTCCTGCACCTCCATCGGCGCGGACATCTGCGTGCCGGGATACGACTCGGCATAAAAGTGCGTATAATTTTTCTCGATGTCGCCACGCTTCATGTCGGCAAACATCGCTCGCAGACTTTCCGCGTCACGACCTTCCGCCACCGTAACGACTTTCAAATCAGACACGCCTGATTTTTTGCCGAGGTCAAAATATTCCGTTGTCACTGTCAACGGCAGTCCCGTGGTTTGCGGAATGGGCGTCAGTCCCGTGGTCTTGGGCGCAATCACCAAGCCGCGTCCGTAGGCTGGCAGATAATGCGCCGCCAGCGGACCGCGTTGATAACCCGCCGTCGGGTCTAGCCACCACATTTGGCCGTTGAGCAAAACCACCGCAATGCAATGGTCGAAAATATTCGCCGCCGGCAGCCAGTCATCAATCGTCTGCCGCGCCTGCGTGTTCACCAGCACCGGATACGCCTCGATCCCTAACCCGCGCAGCAGCGTCACAAATAGCAGCGACTTGTCTTTGCAATCGCCGAAGCGGCGGGTCAAAACCGCCGCCGGGTCCGCTGGCTTTTCTGAACTCACGCCGATTTCAATTCCGAAATACCGGACTTCATCCTGCACGAAACGCAGCGCCGCCAGCACCTGTTGCTCTCGGTCGGGCAACTGTTTCCAGCCCGCAATTTTTTGCGCGAGCTCCGGCGTCAGCGCGGATTTGTTTTCAAACAGCGTCAGCGCCCACTGGTTCACTTCCGTCCAGCTTTTGAACTCGCTCAGTTGCACCCACGGCTCCGGATCGAACCACACCGGCACGGCATCCTCTGACCGCGTCGCGGGAACACTGCGCAAATCCCAAGCACATTCAATAACGTTGGTCTGCGTGGTGATTCTCGGCTCAGCCGCACCGCCGTGCGTCTTGGGGAAAAACCGTCGTTGTGCGGGCAACAACATCCGCGCCACCAACCGCTCCACCGGCACCGCCGACTGCAACGACAGACTGGTTGAAAATTTTCCGGCGAAGACCGGGTTCGCCCCCTTGAGCGAATACGCATAATCTACAACATCACCCACCCGCACATCGTCCAGCACCAGCATCGCTGTCTGTTCGCCGTTGAGAATTTGCTGCTGCTCCAGATCGCGCTCCTGCCGCACCACGCGAATTTTGTCCGCCGCCAGCCGGTCCAGATGATTCGTGCCGCGCCACACCCGCACCCAGTGCAACGTCAACGCCTGAAAACTCGGATTGAAATCAATCTTCAAATCCGAACCATTTTGCACGCCGGCCACCGTCAGAATTTGACGAGCGCAGTGAATAAACGTCTCGTTAGCCGCCACATCTATCTGCCGTTCGAGCAAAAGCCAGTGCTGATCCACCACGCCCTCTGGACGGTTCACCAACGTGCGTCGGTCAAACATCTGCGGTTTGACCCACGCGGTCGGCGGCGCAATCGTCGGCTTCACCGCACTCGCCACTTCCGAAATTTTATCCGCCGCCGGCGTGCTGGAGGCAAGGCAAAGCACCATCGACGCAAACAGAAAACAATGAAGTCTTTTTGTAGGTTTCGTATTCATAGCCATCGGTAGAAACAGTAGGCAAATACATTTCAAAGCCGAAGCGAAAAAGCTTTGCCAGCTTGGTCAGGATTTACGGTGACGGCGATTGCAACTTCTGCGCGCTGAAAATGGAACCTTTTTCAATCGGCTGGAGATCGGTGCGCTGGAGGTGGCCCAGCCCCGCGGCGAGCAGCCAGGCGTTAATGCGTTCGGCGGTGTGGAGGCATGTGCCCGTCTCGACCAGCAACGTGAGATCAAACGCCGACGCCAATGCTTCCGTGCTGGAAACCGTGTAGCGCGCTGCCGACTCGCGGACATATTCATACACGAACATCACGCCGCCGGGATTCAACGCCGCCGCCAGCTTCTGAATGATGCGCGCGTTGTCCGCGTCCGTCTGGTTGTGCGCCACGAGAAAATAAGTGATGACATCGAATGTGCCGGTGATGGCATCGTTCACGATGTTGCCCGCGACGCAGCGAAGGCGTTCGCTCAATCCCCAACCCGCGATCAAGTCGCGCGTATTCGTTAGTGAAACCGGCAGATCATAAATGACTGCATGCAATTCCGGAAAACGCCGACAAAACGCAGCGGCGTGCAAGCCATGCGAGCCGCCGACATCGAGTAACGTCTTCGCATCAGCGGGCAATTTCACCGCGCGTTGCACATCGTTCACCACCGTGGCCGCGTGATCTTTCATAAACGCCGCGAAGGTCGGCCCCATCGCCGGATTCGTTTGCATCAAATCCCACAGCACCGTCTTGGGCTGGCCATTGACCACCGCGTCGCGTAATCCGCCCATCAACTGCCACGCCAGCGCGAACCAGCGCAGCTCACTGTTCAAATCCTGCGCCCCCGTTTGCGATAGCCACGCCTGGGCGTGTGGACTGTTACGAAATTTATTTTCGGACGTGAGTTCCAGATAACCCGTTTGCAACAGCACCGCGCACAGTTTCGCCGTGCCGTTCACCGACGCGCTAATGCGCGCCGCGATTTCTTCCACGAGCAACGGGCCTTTACCCAACGCCACGAAGACTCCGAGTTCGCCCGCCGCGATGAGCGCGGCGCTTTGCATCATCGGCCAATATACATCGAGTGAAAGTGATGGCGTAGTTGGCGTGGAAAAATTCATGGACGCATAGCTATAAAATTATTTCTCCGCCAAAGCCGCTTTAATCGCTTGCCGCAACTCCGGCGCGTCCGGCGCAACTTCGCCCGAAAAAAACCTGCGCACCACGCCGTCTTTACCGATGAGATACTTGCTGAAATTCCAGTCCGGCAAATTGCCCGACTTGCCAAGAAATTGGTAAATCGGCGACTGCTCCAGCCCCGGCTGCGTGCAGAGTTTTTTGAACAGCGGAAACGTCACGTCGTAATTCAGTTTGCAAAAACTCGCGATCTCTTCCGCTGTGCCCGGCTCCTGCGCGCCAAAATCGTTGCTCGGAAAACCCAGCACCGCGAACCCCTGCCCCGCCAGCTCGCGATGCAATTTTTCCAAGCCGGCATATTGCGGCGTGTAGCCACATTGGCTCGCGAGGTTCACCACAAGTGTCACCTTACCGCGATAGTGAGCGAGATTGGCCGGTTCGCCCAGCAACGTGGTTGTCTTGAAATCATAAAGCGCTTCCATCGTGCGCCCAGTATCCGCGCCGGAATTATTGCGGCAAGTGTAAAACAAAACGCCGCTCCAGTTTCCCGGAGCGGCGTTTGAATTGTCAGAAGTGAATTATTTCTTCTTGGCTGACTTCGCAGCCGCGCGCTTCTCTTCGATGGCGGCTTGCGCAGCAGCAAGACGTGCCACCGGCACGCGATACGGCGAGCAACTCACGTAGGTCAAACCGACGCGATGGCAGAACTTCACGGAATCGGGATCGCCACCGTGTTCGCCGCAGATACCGAGCTTGATGCCAGGGCGGGTCTTGTTGCCCTTCTCCGCCGCGATTTGGATCAGCTGACCGACGCCAGTCTGGTCAATCGAGGCGAACGGATTTTTCTTCACGATTTCATTCTCGGTGTAAGCACCGAGGAACGAACCGGAGTCGTCGCGGCTCATGCCCAAGCAGGTCTGCGTGAGGTCGTTCGTGCCGAAGCTGAAGAATTCAGCGGTCTGCGCGATCTCGTCAGCGGTCAACGCGCCACGAGGAATTTCAATCATCGTGCCGACGGAGTAAGAAATTTTCACTTTCTTTTCCTTCTGCACGAGGGCAGCGACTTCGTGAACAATCGCGACCTGGAGGTCGAGTTCCTTCTTGAAGCCGACGAGCGGGATCATGATCTCGGGCTTGGCTTTGAAACCTTTCTTGGTCGCATCGGCCGCGGCTTCGAGCACGGCGCGGGCCTGCATGCGGGTGATTTCCGGATACTTGATGCCGAGGCGGCAGCCACGGAAACCGAGCATCGGATTGAACTCATGCAACTCGTGAACGCGCGCCATGATTTTTTCCACCGGAACGTTGAGCTTCCGGGCCAGATCCATCTGCGCTTCCTTGGAGTTCGGGAGGAACTCGTGGAGCGGCGGATCGAGGAAACGGATGGTCGCAGGATAACCTTTCAGAGCCTTGAAGATGCCGAAGAAGTCTTCGCGTTGATACGGGAGCAATTTCGCAAGCGCGGTTTCGCGGTCCTGGAGATTGTCCGCGAGAATCATTTCGCGCATCGCGTCGATACGGTCGCCTTCGAAGAACATGTGTTCCGTGCGGGTGAGACCGATGCCGACCGCGCCAAAGGCGATGGCCTGCTCGGTCTGCTCCGGCGTATCGGCGTTGGTGCGGACTTGCAGCTTGGTGGCTTTCGCGCACCACGCCATGAGCTGGACGTAGTTCTTATATTTCTCGGTCTTCTGCGCAACCTTGTCGTTGTTCAAGAGGCCGGTGATGATTTCGGACGGAGCCGTTTTGATCTGGCCCGCGTAAACGAGGCCGGAGGTGCCGTCAATGGAGAGGAAGTCGCCTTCGCCGAAGGTGTGACCGTCAATCGTGGTCGTCTTCTTGTCGTAATCGATCACGACGCCAGCAGCGCCGCAGACGCAGACTTTACCCATCTGACGAGCGACGAGCGCGGCGTGGGAGGAGACACCACCGCGAGCGGTGAGAATGCCTTCCGCCGCGATCATACCGCGCAAATCTTCCGGGGAAGTTTCGACGCGAACAAGGAGAACTTTTTCGCCCTTCTTTTCCGCTTCAACGGCACGTTCGGCGTTGAAATAGATTTTGCCAGTAGCCGCACCAGGACCAGCCGGAAGACCGGTGGCGATGACTTTGGCCTTCTTGACTTCGCTCAAGTCGAAGATCGGCGCGAGCAATTGTTCGAGCTGATCGGCCGGGTTGCGCATGATGGCCGTTTCCCAATCGATTAATTTTTCCTTCACCATGTCAGCGGCGAATTTCAAACCGGCAGCGGCGGTGCGCTTGCCGTTACGCGTCTGGAGCATGAACAGCTTGCCGCTCTGGACAGTGAATTCAATGTCTTGGACATCTTTGAAATGGCTTTCCAGCGTCTTGCGGACGGCCATGAGTTCCGCGTAGCTCTTGGGCATCTGCGCCTTGAGCTTCGACACGGGTTCGGGCGTGCGAACGCCAGCGACTACGTCTTCGCCCTGCGCGTTGATGAGGAATTCGCCGTAGAATTCATTCGTGCCGTTGGCCGGGTTACGCGTGAATGCCACGCCGGAACCGGAATCTTCGCCGGTGTTACCGAACACCATCGCTTGGACATTGACGGCGGTGCCCCATTCCGTGGGGATGTTGTATTTGCGGCGATAGACGCACGCGCGATCGTTCATCCAGGAACCGAACACCGCGCCAGCCGCGCCGCGCAATTGATCCCAAGGATCATTCGGAAATGCTTTGCCGGTG
>CAIKKJ010000170.1 GCA_903827955.1 uncultured Verrucomicrobia subdivision 3 bacterium | reverse complement strand
GCACATGACGATCCAGACTGCCGTCCTCATCGAAACGCTCGTCGCCATCGGCGCGGACGTCCGCTGGGCGAGCTGCAACATTTTCTCCACGCAAGACCACGCCGCCGCCGCGATTGCCGCGACCGGCACGCCGGTGTTCGCGTGGAAAGGCGAGACGCTCGAAGAATATTGGGAACTCACGCTCAAGGCCATTTTGTTTCCTGGCGACAAAGGTCCGCAGCTCGTCGTTGACGACGGTGGCGACGTGACCCTACTCATCCACAAAGGTTACGAATTGGAAAAAGGTTCCAAGTGGGCCTACGAATCCAAGGGCGACAGCCACGAAGTTTCCGTCGTTAAGGCTTTGCTCCGCCGCCTCGCGAAAGAGAGGCCCGGTCTGTGGACGAAGATCGTCAAAGATTGGCGCGGCGTTTCCGAAGAGACCACGACAGGTGTGCATCGCCTCTATCAGATGAAAGAAGCCGGAAAGTTGCTCGTGCCCGCCATCAACGTGAACGACTCCGTCACCAAGTCGAAGTTCGACAATCTCTACGGCTGCCGCGAATCCCTCGCGGACGGCATCAAGCGCGCCACCGACGTCATGCTCGCAGGGAAAGTTGCCGTGGTCTGCGGTTATGGCGATGTAGGCAAAGGCTGTGCGCATTCGCTCCGCGCTTATGGTTCGCGCGTGGTCGTCACCGAAATTGATCCGATCAACGCGCTGCAAGCCGCGATGGAAGGTTTCGAAGTCAACACCATCGAGAGCACACTCGGCGTCGGCGACATTTACGTCACGACGACGGGTAACTGCGACATTGTCACCGTCGCGCACATGTTGGCGATGAAGGACCAGGCAATCGTTTGTAACATCGGCCATTTCGACAACGAAATCCAAGTGGACGCGCTCAAGAAACAAAAAGGCGTGACCATCGAGAACATCAAGCCGCAATACGACCGCTACTATCTGCCCGGCAACAAGAGCATTTACATGCTCGCCGAAGGCCGCCTCGTGAACCTCGGCTGCGCCACCGGCCATCCGTCGTTCGTCATGTCCAACTCGTTCACGAACCAGACGCTCGCGCAGATTGATCTCTGGGCGAACAAGGACAAATACGAGAACACCGTCTATCGCCTGCCGAAGAAGCTCGACGAAGAAGTCGCGCGTTTGCACTTGGAAAAAATCGGCGTGGTGCTGACCAAACTGACCAAGGCCCAGGCCGAATACCTCGGCGTGCCGTCCGAAGGTCCTTACAAGCCGGAACACTACCGCTACTAAAAAATAAAACACACAAAAGGCGGACGGAAATTTCCGTCCGCCTTTTTAATTCTCAACCGCAGGGATTTTGCCATCATCGCCGCATGGAACAAAAATCAAAAGCGCCCGGGATTTTATTCCGCTGGATCCGGCTTATGCTGGTCGCGCTGGTGATTTTTTATGCGGGTGTATGCGTGCTGGTTTTTATTTTTCAACGGAGCCTACTGTATCATCCCATCGTCCGCTCGGCTGAACAGGTGGATCAACTGGCGCACGAAGCGCGCATGGGACGCTGGACGAATGCCACCGGTCAGTTCATCGGCCTGAAGCGTCTCGCCACCAACCAGCCGACGGTGGGCAGCGTTTTTATGTTGTATGGCAACGGCAGCACGGCGGTTCATTGCGCAGTTTACGCTGATGTCATCCAACCGGAGGCCCCGCTGGATTTTTATGTTTTGGAATATCCCGGTTACGAAGACCGATCAGGAACGCCAAGTCGGGAAAGTTTGTTGGCCGCCGCGAACGAAGCATTTCCTTTGCTGGATACCAACAAGCCCGTTTATCTCATCGGTGAATCACTTGGCACCGGGGTCGCTGCATACTTGGCCGGCAAGTTTCCGGGGAAAATCACTGGTCTCATGCTGCTTTCACCGTATCACCGGCTGGCCGATGTCGCCCAAAGCCACTATCCGTTTCTGCCCGCACGCTGGCTTTTGCACGATGATTTTCGTTCGGAAGATTATCTGCGCGGCTATCACGGGCTGGTCGGCGTCATGGTGGATGGGAAGGATGAGGTGATTCCTGCAAGTTTTGGCCACCGGCTTTTCGATGGCTACGCTGGACCAAAACGGTTGTGGGAATATCCTGGCTGCAACCACGTTGAACTCGGCGAAAGTCCGGAAACATTTTGGAAGGCCGTCGTCGAATTCTGGCAGACCGGTAAAACCAATTTAAGCGCCGGAAATTTTTTCAAAAACAAAAGTTGAAAATGTCATCTTCCAACCATAGAGAACCCAACGATCTCGGCCCCATTACAGCAGGCGTGCCGAAAAAAATTCGCGCTGCGCGATTGTCCAAACCCGGCGTGGTGGAAACCGCCGCGCCAGCCGAGGCGCAGTTCAGTTTCAATCTCAAGCCCGCCAATATCGCCAAGCATTTGAACCGTTTCGTCATCGGCCAGCGCGAGGCAAAAAAAGTTTTGAGCGTGGCACTGTGCGATCATTTTCAACACGTCCGGCTCACGCTCGAAGGCCAGGCCGCGCCGTTTTATCAAAAGCAAAACGTGCTACTGCTCGGCCCGACCGGCGTGGGCAAGACGCACTTGATTCGCTCGGCGGCGGAACTCATCGGCGTGCCGTTCGTGAAGGCGGACGCGACGAAGTTCAGCGAGACCGGCTACGTTGGCGGCGATGTGGATGATCTGGTGCGCGACCTCCTGCGGCGTGCCGGTGGCGATGTGAAGAAGGCCGAGCACGGCATCATCTATCTCGACGAGGTGGACAAACTTGCGACGCGCGGCGACAGCGGCGGACGCGATGTGTCCGGCCGCGGCGTGCAAACCAATTTACTCAAGCTGATGGAAGACGGCGATGTGCCGGTAGTCTCGCCGAACGACATGACCGGACAATTGCAAAGCGCGATGTCCGCGATGCGCGGCGGCGGCGGGGCGCAGCCGGAAACGATTAACACGCGGCACATATTATTCATCGTCAGCGGCGCGTTCTCGGGCATCGAAGAAATTGTGCGGCATCGTCTTGGCGCGAAGATCAAGCAGGCGACGGATCAATTGATTGCTCAGACCTCCACTGCCGATCTCATCACCTACGGGTTGGAACCGGAATTCGTCGGTCGGCTGCCGGTGCGCGTGGCGTGTCACGGCTTGGACACGGATGATTTATTCAACGTCCTCCGCAAAAGCGAGAGCAGCTTGATTCATCAATACGAACGGGCCTTCGCCGCTTACGGCATCCACTGCGATTTCAAGGACGATGGCCTGCGTCGCCTTGCCGAACTGGCCGTGAATGAACAGACCGGCGCGCGGGGCCTGATGACCATTTGCGAACGCGTCTTCCGTGATTTCAAATTTCAACTGCCTTCCAGCCGCGTTAAAAAGTTTGCCGTGACCGCGAAGCTGGTGGAGTCGCCCGCAGCGACTTTGTGCGGCTTGCTCGCCGGCAGGAAATAAATTTCTCATTCCCTTTCCCGCCGGTTTTGGACATCGTGTCGGCATGGAAATCAAACAAGGATTTTTTGCCACGCTCATCGCGTCCACTCTGCTGGCCGCTTCGGTGTTTGGCGAGAACAAGCCGATATCGCTCGACGTGGACGCCACGGACGCACCGCGCAACCTGTTGCACACGCGCCTGCACATGCCGGCAGCGCCCGGCAAACTCACACTGTTTTATCCCAAGTGGATCCCCGGCGAACATTCGCCCACCGGCCCGGTCAACAACGTGACTGGCCTGAAATTTTCCGCCAACGGCATCCCGCTTGACTGGCAACGCGATGCGGAGGACATGTTCACGTTTCATCTCGTCGTGCCAGCGGACACGGATGCGATAGATGTGTCATTTGATTTCCTCCTGTCGGCGGGCGGCGGCTCATACTCGTCCGGTGGTTCATCCACGACAAAATTACTGGACTTGAGTTGGAACCAACTGCTGCTGTATTCGCAGACGGACGCGCCGCTGAAAACCCCTTTCGTCGCTACGTTGCAACTTCCGGCTGGTTGGAAATTCGGAACGGCGCTGCCCATCGAAACCTCGACGAGAACAAAACCTGGCAAGGTGGAATTCTCCCCTGCCCCGCTGGAAACGCTCATTGATTCGCCGGTGCTGGCCGGGGAATTTTTCCGCACGATCGACCTGACGCCAGGTGAAAAAGTTTCGTATTACATCCACATCGTCGCCGATAGTGCTGCCGATCTGGAGATGAAGCCAGAGGATGAAGCGCGCTTCACGCGGCTGGTCCACGAAGCGAACGCGCTGTTCGGCGCGCATCATTACCGCGATTATCACTTCCTGCTGACGTTGAGCGACCACGTCGCACACTTCGGTTTGGAGCATCACGAATCAAGCGACAACCGCACCGCGGAAAATTTTCTGACCGACGAAGACTCGCGCACCGCCAGCGCCGACCTGCTGCCGCATGAGATGACGCATTCGTGGAACGGAAAATTCCGCCGACCCGCCGGGCTTGCCACGCCGGATTACCAGCAGCCAATGCAGGGCGAACTGCTCTGGGTCTATGAAGGTCTCACGGATTATCTCGGCAAAGTCCTCGCCACGCGCAGCGGGCTGATGACGGCGACGAATTTCCGCGCCGCCTTCGCGCTCACCGCCGCGATGCTCGACCACCGTGACGGACGTTCGTGGCGCGCGCTCGCCGACACCGCCATCGCCGCGCAACTGCTTTACGATTCGCCGGGCGTGGGCGTCAGCCGCAGGCGTAGCGTGGATTTTTATCCCGAGGGCGACCTGATCTGGCTGGAGGCCGACACCCTCATCCGCGAACAGACAAGTGGCAAACAATCATTGGACGACTTCTGCAAAAAATTTCACGGCGGCGAAAGTTCCGCGCCCAAGGTCGTCCCCTACTCCTTCGACGACGTGTTGAAGACACTCAACGAAGTTGCGCCTTACGACTGGAAAAGCTTTTTTCAGAAACGCATTTACGAGATTAATACCCACGCGCCCGTTGGCGGCATCGAGCACGGCGGCTGGCGGCTCGCTTACACGAACGAAGTTCCGTCGTTCCTGAAAATCCGCGAAGGTCAGCGCAAGTTCACGGACTTGAATTATTCGCTCGGCTTCACGCTTAGCACCGATGGCGGCATCGGCGACGTGCTGCCCGGTTCGCCCGCTGACAAAGCTGGAATATTTCAAGGCATGAAGCTCGTCGCCGTGGATGGCCGCGCGTGGTCGGCAAAAATTTTGCGCGACGCCGTGAAGTCCGCCGCAACCAACAGCGCGCCCATCGAGTTGCTCACGGTGAACGAAGATTTTTACAAGACCATCAAGCTGGAATATCATGGTGGCGAGAAATATCCCGTGCTGGTGCGCGATATATCAAAGCCGGATCTCATGACAGATATCATTCATGCGCTGACGGCAGAAGCGGCTGCCGATTCACCCGCAATAAAATAAGCCATGAAAATGCCGCCCGACAACGATGGAAACGTGCTCGACACGACGACCTTCAACGAAGTGCAGTTGTTACTCGCCGAAAAGCGCACGTCGCTCTCGGCACTCCGCACGGGCATCGCGGTGTTTGCGTTTCCGCTCACGGTCTTGAGCGTGCTCATCGCCACGTCCAAATCTTACGACATTCACGAAGTCATGCACTGGCTGGTGCCGCTGGTGCTGCTGAACCTTGGCCTCGTTGTGCTGGGGATTTATCTCATTACGCGCGCCGTGCTACATATCCATCGCTACGACCGGCTGCTGGAAAAACTGAAACGCCAGAACACGCGGCTGGCGGAGTTGCTGGATTAAATCGCCGGCCTGTCCAACCATAAAGACGCCAAGCGGGACGCGCTTGCCTTTTGCGTTTTCTGCGCCTTCTGGCGGCTGGAAATTTCTCCTTACTTGGCGGTCGTAAATTTATAGAGCACCACGCCGTGACCGGGAATCGTGAGCGGCAACGCATCTTTCGCCACATCCACCGTGGCCACATTTTTTTGCCGCCACAAGTCGCGCACCGTTTGTTTGCCGACCAAACCGAGTTTGGCAAATTCACCAAACTGCAATTCCACCGGCTTGGCGCCGAGGTTGAAGAAACCCACCGCCTGGCTGCCATCAGCGAGTGGTCGCTCGTAAATGCGCACATCGCCCGCAGTGATGACGCATGTCGCTTCCCTGCCCAGCTCGTCCTGATCCACCGCCAGCACTTCGTCGTTGCTCAAAAGATTCAGCGTGAAGTCGTCAAATTTTTCCATGTCACAGCCGATAAGCAACGGTGAGGCCAGCAGACACCAAAGGCTGATGTGCGTGTATTGTTCGTCCGTCGTCAGCCGCGTCGGATGCGTTCTGCCCCAGCCGACTTCGCCGACAATGAGCATGTCCGGGTCGTTCCAATTGCCCGGCTTCGCAAATGGCGCGGCCTTGTCCTGTCGGAAGCCGATGCCGCTCATGCTTTTCCAGGTGTCTACAATGTCGCCCGTCGTGCGCCAGCAATTGCCGTTCACCGAACCACCCCATTTCCAGACGTCGGCCATGCCGTATTGGCACAGGCTGAAAACGATGTCGCGCTTTTGTTCGCGCAAAAATTTACCCATTACGGTATAGGGATAAATCGCGCCGGCGTCGTTCGTCGCCGTCTTACCCCAGAGCGGAATGTCCTTCGCATCGGGATTGCCGCCGGACGCAACTTCACCATAACTGCACCAGTCGTATTTTAGATAATCAAAACCCCACTTGGCATAAGTCTGCGCATCCTGCTGCTCATGCTGCCAGCTCGCCGCGCAACCGCCGCACGTCCACGGTCCAGGTGACGAATACAAACCGATTTTCAAGCCGAGGCCATGAACATAATCCGCCAGCCCTTTCATGTCTGGAAAGCGCACATTCGGCACGATGAAACCGTTCGTGTCGCGGAACGGTCCTTGCAATGTCTTGTCCTTTGAATTGCGGTGGTTTTCCCAGAAATCATCCACATTGATGTAAGTCCAACCGTGATTGACCAAACCGCTCTTAACAAGCGCGTTCGCGGCGCGCTTCACGCGGTCGGCGGAAACCGCGCCGGCAAAACAATTCCAACTGTTCCAGCCCATCGGCGGCGTGAGCGCGATCTGGTCGCCGCAGACGATGCGGAATTTTTTCTCCGCCGTGCCGAGCGAATTTTTTGCACGCAACGTGACGGTAAATTCACCCTTTGTTTTCAAGGCTCCCGTAATGCGGCCGGTTTTGGCATCCAGCTTCAACCCGCTGGGCAGGTTCTTGGCGGAAAACTTCATCGGCCGCTCGCCGGTCGCCGGGATCGTGAACAGGAACGGTGAGCCGGGGCGCACACCGAAGACATTTGCACCGTTGATGCGCGGCGTGGCCGGCGCGGCGGGCGTGAGAATATACGGCGCAACCGGGGCGGGTTTTTCCTCGCCGCCGGTGGCGGAAATTTTTCCGCCCGCCGTTTCAAATTTTGCGTCCGCCCAATCCGCATGATCCCACGACATGCCATCGCCTGCGTCCGTCACCTGCAACTTGAGCAATTTCACGCCGCTCAGATCCACCTCGCAAACTTTGGCCGCGTCGCCGGCGCGCATCGTGCCGCTTCGCCACAATTGTTTGCCGTCGCCCACCACGATGAACTCAATGCTCGCCTCCGCGTTGCCTTTCACATCGTCATCCACGCCCACGCTCACGGAAAACTTCTGCGCTGCGCCGTCGAGGTTGATTTTCAGCAAGCCGTCCGCGTGTGTGCCAAAGCCGCGCTCAAATTTTTTTCCGCCGATGGCCAGCGGTTGGTCGCTGACCGACAAATTTTTCTTCGGCTCACCATAGCCCTGTGTGGCGGCGGCAAGATTTAGATCATCCAGCCAGACCGTATCCGCAGAGACCAAGCCGGGCAGCAGCGCGGCCCATGAAAGAACGAGCGCGAGAACAAAGCGTGAATTCATCCGCAGATTTTGCGCGGGAAATTTTTTGGGTCAAGCTCGCGCGGCAACAAATTTTCGCTACACTCCGTGCATGACGACGCTGCTCATCGCCACGCGCAACGCCCACAAGGTCGGAGAAATCCAAACCATCCTCGGCGCGAGATTCCATTGCCTCACGCTGAAAGAATTTCCTGACGCGCCCGCAGTCATCGAAGACGCGGAAACGTTTGCCGGCAACGCGATGAAGAAAGCCGTAGAACTTGCCCGCTGGATTTCTGAAAACTCAAAATTCAAAACTCAAAACTTAAAGCTCGATTTAGTTCTCGCCGACGATTCAGGCCTGGAAGTAGACGCGCTGAACGGCGCGCCCGGCGTGCATTCCGCGCGTTTTGCCGCACTCGACAAATCTGAAAATTCCAAGGATGCGGACAACAACTCCAAGCTGCTGCGCCTGCTGAAAGATTTGCCGCTGGAAAAACGCACCGGCAGATTCCGCTGCGTCATTGCACTCGTGCCGGTGCCGCATGGAAAAATTGAGAGTGCGTCGCCAGTTTGTTTTGCGGATGAATTTGAAGCGCAAACGTTCGACGGCGCGTGCGAGGGGTGGATTCAATTCACCGCCAGCGGTGCCGGCGGCTTCGGCTACGACCCGCTGTTTGTGCCGGACGGTTTCAAGCAGTCATTCGCCGAACTGGGCGAGGACGTGAAGAACAAGTTAAGCCACCGCGCGAAAGCGTTGGCGAAGTTAAAAAAGTTTTTCAACGAGCGATAAAAATGGGACGTGTGTATGGGTAAACACACGCGTAAAGAAAAATACCGATGATCAGAACTGAAAAAATGATACCTAAAATACACCAGCCATCGGTTGAAAAGATAAGCCTTTGACGATTTTGAGATACTGCTGCAAGCAGTGTCCAAATCACTGGAACAAGTAGCAGGCACAATCCCTCACGTCGTAAAAACAAAGCCATCGATGTCCAATTGATGCCGTATGATTCATTCGGATACCCGTTGATTTTCATGACCATTCCCAAGCCAAAAAAACCAATGACAATCAACAGGGCTTGGATCAAACCAAGAATCGTGATGGTGCGTGACATCATTGAAATGATTAACGGCTATTTTAACAAACTTCCAATCTTCAGTTGCTTCCGCAGCTTGCCGTTGTCGGCGCACATGCGGAGTTTGCCGTTCGGTGCGGGCAGGACGTAGAATTCTCCGCCCGCATTTTCTACCAGCAGACTTCCCGCCGCCACATCCCACAGGTTAATCGTGCGTTCGATGTAGGCGTCGAGTCGTCCGCTGGCGACATAGGCCAGTTCCAGCGCGGCGGAACCCATGATGCGGATTTTTTTGGCCTGCTTGGAGATGCGGATGAGGTGTGGCAGACTTTTCTGCAAATTGTCGCGGCTCTTGGAAAAGCCCATCGCGATGATGCAATCGTTGAGCCGTGTGCGCTGGCTGACGCGGATAATTTTTCCGTTCAGCCGCGTCGGGGCGCCCTTGGTGGTCGTCCAGATTTCGTCGGTGAACGGATCGTAAATCACGGCGACGACGGATTTCTGTTTGTGTTCGAGCGCGATGGAGACGGCGGCGTGCGGCATCCCAAAAAAATAATTCACCGTGCCGTCAATCGGGTCAATGACCCAGCGGTATTCGGCGGCGGTATCGCCGGTGCTGCCCTCTTCGCCAAGCACAGGAATCTGCGGAAACGATCCGGCGAGAATCTTTTCAATGAGCAGCTGGCAACGCACATCGAGTTCCAATTTGATATCGTGGGCTTCGGCGGAATTCACGCGCTTGGGTTTGTGCCAGTTGGCGTGTATGACTTTGCCGGCAACGCGCGCAGCCTTGACAGCGGCGGCCAAAGCGGAATTCAGAGAGACGGGTTTCATTCGTTTCAAGCGCGCATGATGCGGGAAGCCGGAGGGGAATTCAAACTTGGAAGCGATGCGGCGTTGGCCGCCGACACACCATCACGGAATGACTTCGCTGCGTTCCTTGAGCAGCATTTCTTGTTCGCCGCGTTTATGGGCGAGCGTTTTCTTTTCGGCGGCGGCGACGACTTGCAGCAAATCGCCCGCTTCCAGCAGGCGCGGCACGGTGACATAATTGGCACCCGCCGCGTAAAGTCCGGGAATGTCCGAAAGCAATTCCGCGTGGACGATGATCTGCCCGTGTGGATTCAGTTCACGCAATTGGCGGAGAATCTTCAGATTGTTCGCGCCTTTGAGCACCATGTTCGGCAGCGAACACACTATCACCTCGGCATGCGACGCACCGGCGTGGTGTAACACATCGCGCGCGGTGATGTCGCCATAGACGGCGAAAACATTCTTCGCCTTCAATTTCTCGTGCACGACGGGATTGAAATCAATCACGCAAATTTCCGGAACCAGGTCGGGACGGTTACGTTCAATTTCCGCGAGCAGCGAACTGGCGGTCCACGAAAAGCCCAGCAGGCAGATGCGCCGCAGCTTCGCGTCGGCCCGAGTGAGGAACGCGGTATGGTCGAGGTCGTGCAACTCCAGTTTTTTGAACAACACCGTGGCTTTGCGCAGCAACGTGTCGTTGCCGATGATGGCGTAGGTGGACCCGACCGCCAGAAACGCAAACGAAAACGCGGCGATGCCGATGATATTGTCCGAGACATCGCCGCTGGCCTTGCCGAGCGTGAGTAGCACGAGCGAGAGTTCGCTCATCTGGCAGAGGTTGATCGCCGGCAACAAGCTCACGCGATAGCCTTGCTTCATGGAATACAAAACCGGAAAGACCGTTGCCAACCGGGTGCCGATGAGGACAAGGCAGACAAAAATCGTCCACAGCACCACGGTCAGCGTCGGCACGGGAATGATCATGCCAAGGCCGACAAAGAATAGTGTCACAAAAAAGTCGCGCAGGCTCGTGACCTTCGCGGCGACATCGAGCGTGTAGGGAAACGTGCTCAACATCACGCCCGCGATGAGCGCGCCCATCGCCGTGGAAAGTTTCAGATAATCCGCAAAGCCGGCCATCGCAAAGCACCACGCGAGCGCACCGACCAGGACGAGCTCCGGCAGCCGCGCGATGAATTTGAACACGTGCGGCAGCACAAACCGGCTCGCGAGAAACGCGACCGCCAGCAGCAGGATGACATGCCACACGGCCACGAGCATCACGTTGGCCGTCGGATGTTTCAGGTTTGGCTGGACGGCAAGAAACAAAATCGTGGCGATGTCCTGCATCACTAAAACGCCCAGCGTGACCCGCCCGACGAGCGTTTCCAATTCACGCTTGTCATAAAGAATTTTGACAATGATGACCGTGCTGCTCATCGCGGCGGCGACGGCGAGATAGAGCGCTTCGAGATTGTTTTTAGCCGGGCCAAGGAAGCTAAACGCCAGCCAGCCAATCAGCAAACACCCGAGAATTTGCACACCAGACGTGAGCGTGATGGTGCGCCCCGCGCTCATCATTTTTTTCAGATCAATTTCCAGCCCGATCATGAACAGCAACAGCGAGAGGCCGATTTCAGAAATGGTCGTGATTGAGTCCGGATTTGTGACCCACTGGAATCCGTTCGGCCCGACGGCGAAACCCGCGACGAGATATGCCAGCAACAGCGGCTGCTTGGCGACCTGTGAAATCACAGCGACCACCCACGCTGCAATAATGCAGATGGCGATATCGGTGACGAGACTGTGCTCCATGACGGCGGGGAAAATAATCAGCCAACGCAACGCAAGCCAATCAAATCTTTAGCTTGGCCACCGATTGAACACGAAACTGAATCCGTGTTCAATCGGTGTTTCATCCGTGGCTCAAACATCATCCTAGCGCTTCCAGCGAAGCCTGCGTGTGCGCCAACCTCGTGCGCCATTCCACCAGACGCTGTTCGTGCTCCGCCAAAACGGCGGGCGGAACTTTCGTGGTGAAGTTCGGATTCGCCAGCTTCTGTTCCACCTTCACGATCTCGGATTTGATCTTCTCCACTTCCTTCGTGAGGCGGATTTTTTCGGCGGCGACATCAATCAAACCTTCAAGCGGCAGGAACAATTCTCCCAGCGGCGAGGCGACAACCGGCGTGCCTTTCGGCGGCTGATAGGCGTCGTTCACTTCGAGCGATTCCGCATTGAGTAGGAGCTTTATGACTTCCGCGTCATGCGGCGTGAGATGCTGCGCGGGCTTGAAGACGTATTTCACTTTCTTCGCGGCCTGGATGTTGCCGGCGCGGCGCAAATCGCGGCCGTTGCGGACGAGTTCGTATTTCGTGTCCGTCATTTCGACGTAGCAATCGTCGAGACCGTAGTGGCCTTTGAAATCCTCGTCGAACGGCAATGGCCACGGCGCGTTCATGATAGTCTTGCCGCCCTGATTGTCCGGCATGTCGGTGGCGTAACCCATCCCGTTCCAGAGTTCTTCCGTGATGAACGGCACGAACGGATGGAACAAACGGATCGTGTGCGAGAGCACGAAATCAATCACGGCAATCGTGTTCGCTTTGCGCGCTTCGACTTCCGGGCTCAGTGCGACAGCGGCAATCGGCGCTTCACCGGGCGCAGCCTCGGCGGGCGGGCGCGGCAGTGACGCCTTGCTCGCCTCGACATACCAGTCGCAATATTCGCTCCAGAAAAATTTGTAGAGCGCGGCGGTGGCTTCGCTGAATTTATATTCGTTCAGCGCAATCGTGACTTCGCGGATCGCGGCGTCGAGCTTGAGCAGAATCCATTTGTCATCCGGCGTGAGCAACGTGCGTTCGATTTCGCCCTGCACTTCGCCGCCTTGCATCTGGCGGAAACGGCAGGCGTTCCAAAGCTTGTTGCAAAAGTTGCGACCGAGTTCCACATCCTTCTCGTCGAAGAGCACATCCTGGCCGAGCGGCGCACTGCGCATCGTGCCGAAGCGGAGCGCGTCCGCGCCGTATTGCGCGATGAGCACGAGCGGATCGGGCGAATTGCCGAGCGTCTTGGACATCTTGCGGCCCTGCTTGTCGCGGATGATGCCGGTGAAATAAACATTCTGAAACGGCATCGCATCCGGGAGAGCGAACTTTTTTGGGAGGGCGGACTCCGCCTCGCCCATGAATTCGTAGCCGGCCATGATCATGCGCGCGACCCAGAAGAAAATGATGTCCGGCCCGGTGACGAGGTCGGTGGTCGGATAAAATTTCTTCAACGTCTCCGTGTTCTCCGGCCAGCCCATCGTGGCGAACGGCCACAGCCACGAGCTGAACCAGGTGTCGAGCACGTCACTATCTTGCGTCCAACGCTCAAGCTCCAATGCAGAAATAACTTTGGGGTTAATTGTGCAAACTTGAACTTTTATTTCGCGCACTTCTGCGTCGGTCTTGTTTAATTCAAGGCCAAGATCCAAAAGTTTTTTGGCATCGGTAGTTACTTGCTTTCCATCAATGCTGACAACGACATCAGAAGATTCCTTGCCAATGAATTCCTGTGTTTTCGCGCTGATCGAAAGCAAATCAGAAACCGAGGTGTAAACCGAACCGATGCTGAAACAGTCAAAAGTTCTTTCCCAAACCGGAATCCGATGACCCCACCAAAGCTGGCGGCTGATGCACCAGTCCTGAATGTTCGTCAGCCAGTGGTCGTAAACTTTCGCCCAACGGTCGGGATGGAATTTCATCCGGCCATCGGCCACGCAGGCTTTGGATTCCGGCACGGCGGGATATTTCAAGAACCATTGCTCGCTCAAACGCGGTTCAATCGGCACATCCGCACGCTGGCTGAAACCGACGTTGTTCTCGTAAGGCTTGGCTTCAATCATCACGCCCTGTTCCGTGAGAATTTCCACGGCAACTTTGCGAGCCTTAAAGCGATCCAACCCAGCCAGTGGCCCACCCGCCAGGGTGTTCATCGTGCCGTCGGCGTTGATGACTTCGATGAGCGGCAGCTTGTGGCGCGTGCCGATGTCGAAGTCCGCCTTGTCGTGCGCGGGCGTGACCTTGAGCACGCCGGTGCCGAATTCAAAATCCACATGCTCGTCGCCGACAATTGGTATGAGCTTTTGCGCCAGCGGCAATTCGGCGGGCAGTGGCCGCACGATGAATTTGCCGACAAGCGCCGCATAACGCGGGTCTTTCGGATTCACGGCCACGGCGGTGTCACCGGGAATGGTCTCCGGCCGCGTCGTGGCGATGGTGAGCCAGGTATCGGTGAGTTTGATGTCGCTCTCATTGTAGCGGCGGTCTGTGACCGCCGAGTTCGGCGCTGACACAGCGCCGCTACAGTCTGCGACTTGCACCTTGAAGTGATACATGAAACCATTCTGCGGTTTCATTTCCACTTCCTCGTCGGAGAGCGCCGTCTGCGACACGGGGCACCAGTTCACCATGCGTTTGCCGCGATAAATCAGGCCTTTCTTGTAAAGCTCCACGAACACCTTCTGCACGCAGCGGGAATATTCCGGGTCCATCGTGAACCGTTCGCGCGTCCAATCGCACGAGCAACCGAGCTTCTTGAGCTGGTTGATGATGATGTCGCCGTGTTTTTCTTTCCACACCCAGACGCGCTTGAGGAATTCCTCGCGACCGAGATCGTGGCGGGATTTCTTTTCCTCCTTCTTGAGCTGCTTTTCCACCATCACCTGCGTGGCGATGCCGGCGTGGTCGGTGCCGGGCAGCCAGAGGACTTCCTTGCCGTCCATGCGCGCCTTGCGGCTGAGGATGTCTTGAATGGTGTTATTCAAGACGTGGCCCATGTGGAGCATCCCGGTGACGTTCGGCGGCGGGATGACGATGGAATACGCGGGCTTGGCGGACTTCGGATCGGCGGTGAAGCAACCTTGCTTCAGCCAGAAGTCATACCATTTGTCTTCGACGGACTGCGGTTCGTAGGCTTTGGAAATTTCAGACATAAAAATTAAATGGGCCGCCCGGCGCAAATCCACGGGCGACCGAAGCCTAGACTAGCAAATTCACAGAGTTCGGCGCAACTCAAGTCAAGGGCGGGTGGCTGAGTTGGCACCTCTTTGCACGCGCATGGCAAAAAATGTAAAAGCATTCGACTCAAGTAAACGGATGCTTGGCCGATGCAGAAGTGAAGTCAATCCGCGCGGATGATGGCTTTTCCCGCCGCGCCTTGCATAAATATGAGCCGAATTCACACCGCGCCCACGGGCCGCGAACAACATTTTGGCGAGGATGAAATCATCGTCAGCAAGACGGACTTGCGCGGCATCATCACCTACGCGAACGACGTGTTCATTCGCGTGTCCGGTTATTCGGAGAGCGAACTGCTCGGCGCGCCGCACAGCATTTTGCGGCATCCGGAAATGCCCCGCTGCGTTTTCAAATTGCTCTGGGACACCATCAAGGGCGGGAATGAAATTTTTGCCTACGTTTTGAACCTCGCGAAGGACGGCAGCCATTACTGGGTTTTTGCGCACGTCACGCCGAGCTACGATTTGAACGGGCAGCATGTTGGCTATCATTCCAACCGCCGTGTGCCGTATCCCGATGCGCTGGAAAAAATCCGTCCGCTTTACGCACAACTGCTGGCGATGGAAAAACGCGCGGCCAATCCCAATGCTGGCATGGAGGCTTCGTTCAAAATGGTCGTGGACTTGTTGCAAAGCCAGAGCACGGACTACGACCGTTTCGTCTTCAGCCTGTCTGAGCACACGCAACTCGCCGCCGCGACCACCTGATTTATGAACGCCATGCTCGAAGAACCATTGCCAAAAATAGCGGCGTTCCCCGCGGCAAATGCGCCAGAAAATTTCAGCCGTCAGCTCCACCGCGTCACGGAAATCTGCGAACGCGCGGGAAAGGGTGACCTTGAGGCCCGGATCACTGGCATTGACCAAACTAGCGAGTTTGGCGCGCTGTGCCGCGCCATCAATCACATGCTGGACATCGCGGATTCGTTCACGCGCGAAGCTTCCGCCGCGATGAGCGAGTGCAGTCAGGAGCGTTTTCACCGGCCCATTCTTCTGCGCGGTTTGAAAGGCGCGTATCGCCAGAGCGCGAGCATCATCAACCAAGCCGGTTGCAAAATGCAGGACAACAGCCACCAACTCGCCGCCACCGCGCGGCTCGCCGCTGACACTGCCACGAATGTGGCCACGGTGGCCGCCGCGTGCGCGGAATTGAATTCATCCAACGCCGAGATTTCCCGACAAGCCGCCACTTCCGCCGACCAGACTGAAAGCGCCGTGCGTCAGTCAGTCGAGGCCGGCAACGCCGTGAAGGAGATGAGCGTCGCCACCAAAAAGATCGAGAGCATCGTCACGCTCATCAACAAGATTGCCGGCCAAACGAACTTGCTCGCGCTCAACGCGACGATCGAAGCCGCCCGCGCCGGCGAACAGGGCAAAGGTTTTGCCGTCGTGGCCAACGAGGTGAAGGAACTGGCGCGCAGCAGCGCCAAGGCAACGGAAGACATCGCGCGGCAGATTGATGCCATGCGCCGCACGGTGAATGGCGTGGTGCAACTAATTGACAGTGTGAATGCCGCGATCCAAAACATCAATCAGGGCGCGGGAAATATCGCCGGGGCGGTGAAGGAACAGGTGCAGGCCACGGACGACATCAACCGAAACATCGCGGAAGTTTCCGCCAAGACGAGCGAGATTTCCGCCAGCTTCCGAGCGAAGCCCGCCGCCTGATTACTTCTTCAGCAGGGCAAACTCCATCGAGTCCACGAGCGCCTGCAAGCTGGCTTCGATGATGTTTTCGCTCACGCCGACGGTGCCCCATTCGCGCTGACCGTCGCTGGATTCGATGAGCACGCGCGTCTTCGCGGCGGTGCCGGCGATGCCGTCGAGGATGCGCACCTTGTAATCCGTGAGCGTGATGCGTTTCAGCTTTGGAAATGATTTTGCCAGCGCGGAACGCAGCGCGGAATCGAGCGCATTCACCGGGCCGTCGCCTTCCGCGACTTCGTCGTGGATTTTTTTACCGACGCGCACGCGCACCGTCGCTTCGCAAACGGATTGCTTTGCATCACGGCGCATGGAGACGTGATATTTTTCCACAGTGAACATCAGCGCAGGATTGTGATCCAGGATGCCACGGATGATGAGCGCCATCGAAGCTTCGGCGGCTTCAAACTCAAAGCCTTCGTGCTCGCGCTGCTTGATGGTGTCGAGAATCTGGCGCAACTCCGGCGTGTCGTTCGTGATCTTGAAACCCAGTTCCTGCGCCTTGATGACGATGTTGCTGCGGCCGGAAAGGTCACTGATGAGAATGTTGCGTTCGTTGCCGACGAGTTCGGGATTGATGTGCTCATAGCTCGACGCGAGTTTTTGAACGGCGTTTACATGCGCGCCGCCTTTGTGCGCAAACGCCGAGGAACCTACCCACGGCAAGCGCGGATTGTGGCGCAGGTTCGCCACTTCATCCACGAACATGGAAAGCTCCTTGAGCTTCGCCAGCGACTTCGCTGGGACACAGGATTTTTTCTGCTTGAGCGCGATGCACGGAATGACGCTCGTGAGATTGCAATTGCCCGTGCGCTCGCCGTAGCCGTTGATCGTGCCTTGCACATGCACCGCGCCCGCGTCCAATGACGCCAGCGCGTTCGCGACGCCGAGACCAATGTCGTCGTGCGTGTGGATGCCGATTTTGCAATTAAGTTTGCCAATGGCGACCTTTGTGATCGCAGCGATTTCTGACGGCAGACAACCGCCGTTCGTATCGCACAGCACCACAAAATCCGCGCCCGCTTTTTCCGCCGCCTGCCAGGTGGCGAGCGCATATTCCGAATCGAGCTTATAGCCGTCGAAGCCGTGTTCGGCGTCGTAGATGACAAATTTGCCGTGGTCTTTCAGGTGCTTCACGGTGTCGCCGATCATCGCGAGATTTTCCTCGGGCGTGCAGCGCAACACTTCTTTGACGTGTAGCATCGAGGTCTTGCCGTAAATCGTCACGACCGGCGTTCCTGCTTCGATGAGCAAACGCACTTGGTCATCTTGCTCAACTGGCGTGGCTTTCTTGCGCGTCGAACCAAAGGCTGCGAGGCGGGCGTTTTTAAATTTTTTCTTTTTGGCCTGCGCAAAAAATTCGATGTCCTTGGGATTGCTGCCCGGCCAGCCGCCTTCAATATAATGAACGCCAAAAGAATCCAGCTTCTCGGCAATTCGCAGTTTGTCCGCGACCGAGAAGTTGATGCCTTCGCCCTGCGAACCGTCGCGCAGGGTCGTGTCGTAGATTTCGACTTGGGGTTTCATAAATTTCCGCAAAAAGCGGACAGGCAGTGTCGCTCAATTTTGGTTTCAGGGCAAACCGGAAAAATCCGCCATCGCTTTGCCCGCGATGAAACCCGTGGTCCACGCCGCCTGAAAATTAAAGCCGCCGGTGATGCCGTCAATGTCCAGCAGCTCGCCCGCAAAAAAAAGTCCGGGGCAAACCTTGCTCCCCAGCGTCTGAAAATTCACTTCGGTTAGCTTCACACCGCCGCAGGTCACGAATTCGTCTTTGTTCAAACTTTTGCCGGCGACCGTGAATTCCGTGCGGGTGAGCTGCTGCGTGAGCGCGTGGATTTGCGCCCGCGTGAGCGCCGCCCAGCGCGTCTCGCGCGCAATGCCCGCCGCGAGCACGAGTTGCTCCCAGAGCCGCGCGGTCAGCGGCGCGAGCGGGACGTTCACGAGCAGCTTGGCGCCGGAATATTCGCGGCGCGCTTGAAATTCCTTGACGATTTTTTCCGCACTGAAATCCGGCAGCCAGTTCACAAGCAGCGGAAATTGATAATTCAAATCGTGCAACGCCCGCGCGCCCCAGGCGGACATTTTCAAAATCGCCGGCCCGCTCAAGCCCCAGTGTGTGACGAGCAGCGGCCCGCGTTCGCGCAACTTTGCGGTCGGAACGGCAACTTCCGCCGCCGCCAGCGAAACGCCGG
Source organism: uncultured Verrucomicrobia subdivision 3 bacterium (assembly GCA_903827955.1). Lineage (GTDB taxonomy): Bacteria > Verrucomicrobiota > Verrucomicrobiia > Limisphaerales > UBA11358 > UBA11358. The sequence continues at coordinate 15,633 of CAIKKJ010000170.1, read as the reverse complement.
CGAGCGAACGCAGCCACGGTGATTCGATTTGAAACGTGAACAGCGACGGCACGGGTGGCTCAATGGTATGGCCGAGCGAAACCGCCAGTTGCCCCGCCGCCGCCGCGCGACAGCCGCCGGTGGCGAGGAGCAGTTGGTCGCCGGAAATTTTTTCGCCGGCGGCGAGCGTCAGTTCAAATTTTCCGTCCGCAGTTTTCGCCGCTGATTCAACCGCGCAGTTCAACCGGATTTTCACACCCGCATTTTGCGCGGCGTTCATGAGGCAATCCACAATCGTCTGTGAAGAATCGGTCGTGGGAAACATCCGGCCGTCGTTCTCCGTTTTTAATTTCACGTCGCGCGCTGCGAACCACGCGACGGTGTCGCGCGCGGAAAATTTTGAGAAGGGTGAGAGCAGCGCCCGCTGGCCGCGCGGATAGCGCGTGGCGAAATCGCGCGGCTCAAAACACGCGTGGGTGACGTTGCAGCGGCCGCCGCCGGAGATCCGCACCTTGTCCAGCACGCGGGCGGTTTTTTCGAGGATGATCACGTCCGCACCAGCTTCCGCAGCGGCGATAGCGGCGAAAAATCCCGCCGCACCGCCGCCGACCACGATGATTTGGTTCGCCATTTTAGCGATGGAAAATTCCGTCCGTGATGCCGTAGGCAATCGCGTAGGAAATAAAAATGGCCGCGCCGGCCACAAGACCGGTGGACACGGCGGAAACCATACTGCCCCGCCGGAATTTTCGCACGAGCAGCGCAAACGTCAGGGCGATGAGAAATTCACCGACGATGATGTAATACGGCGTTCCCGAAATCATCCGGCAGCCGCCGTATTTCCACCAGTGGATGCGCCGCGCCATTTCCTCGTAGTAAGGGATGTTGACCGCGCCCAGCGCGCCGATGATGAACAGGCCGAATTTTCCAAAATGTTCCTGCAGCCGCAGTCCGAGGTAGCCGAATTGCACCGCGACGACTTCCCACGCAAACGGCATCCACGCGGGCGAACGCCAGAGCATCGGCCCACCGCCAACGGAATAATCCAGCGTGCGGGTGTAATCCACCAACCACGCATCCGCCGCCAATTCGGCAAAACCGGCTGCCAGCCCAAAAATCATGAAGCGCGTGAGCAACCCGTCGCGGTGCAGCCAGACGAAGCCGAGCAGCAGCGCATTGTCGAACAAGTTCAGCGCCAACCCGGTGCGCCAATCCGACCACGGCGCAAACACAAGCAGCGCCACGGCGATGACATTGATGACAATGGTCGCAATGACGACACGCAGGCGCTTTGGTTCCAGCGGGTCGAACGAGAGACTGGAGATGGGTTTGAGTCGCAACATGCAGCCATGACTTTTAGCAAACCGGCGCAGGTTAGTCACACCGAGTTTTTCCAGACTCGCAACCCACGCGTATATACGTCAAACTTTTTGGCGTGACTGACGAAACCGTTTCAAATGCTCCCGCCACCGATTCGGCGCCGGCGACACCACATAAGCGGCGGGTGCGTTACAGCGGCCGGAACCCGCGCCGTTTCGAGGACAAATACAAGGAGCATAAACGCGACACCGCGACCATTGCCAAAGTTCTCGCTTCTGGCAAGACACCGGCGGGAACACATCGCCCCATCATGGTCGCGGAAATTCTCCAAGTCCTCGCGCCGCAGCCCGGCGAAATCGCCGCCGATTGCACGCTCGGCTACGGCGGTCACGCGCAGGAAATTCTCGTCAAGATTTCGCCCGACGGAAAATTGCTTGGCCTTGACCACGACCCGATTGAGCTGCCGAAGACCGAGGCGCGGCTGCGGGCGCTGGGATTTGATGCAAGCGTTTTCACCGCGCACCGCAGCAATTTCGCGGGTCTGCCGCAGGTGCTGGCCGCGAATGAGATTTCTGGGGCGGATATGATTCTTGCCGATCTCGGCGTTTCCTCGATGCAGATTGACGATCCGGCGCGCGGATTTTCGGTGAAGCAGGACGGCCCGCTCGACATGCGCATGAATCCGCAACGCGGCCAGCCCGTCTCGGCGTTCTTGGAAAAAGCCAAACCGGATGCGTTGGCCCGCATCCTCATGGGCAATGCCGACGAACCCAAGGCCGTGCAACTTGGCGCGGCGCTCGCCGGCAAAAAATTTACCACCACGCACGAATTAGCCGATGCCATCCGCGCTGCGCTGCCACTCGTCGCCAAGGAAGATTGCCACCTGCACATCCGCCGCGTGTTTCAGGCACTGCGCATCGCGGTGAATGATGAGTTTTCCGCGTTGGAAACATTGCTCCGCATCTTGCCCGCAGCTTTGAAACCCGGCGGACGCGTGGCGATCCTGACATTCCATTCCGGCGAGGATCGGCGCGTAAAAAAAGCCTTTATCGAAGGCCGGCAGGGCGGAATTTATTCTGAGATTGCCGACGAAGTCATCCGCGCCACGCCGGAGGAACGGAATTTTAATCCGCGTTCCGTTTCCGCCAAACTGCGCTGGGCAAAACGGACGGCGTGACGGGTTTCAGTGCAGTTCAGCAAGCGCAGCCGTCACGGCGGAAATAATTTTACGCGGGCCGTCACCTTTGAGCCGCACGTCCAGGTCTTCCAATCGCCGGATCAAATCAATCACTTCCTTGCGGGCATACGGCCCGCCCGCTACGGCGCAGAAATGTGTGCGACAGCCAAACGGCCGGTCGGCGTAAATCAGGCACTTGCCGGTTTCGCGTTTGAGCAGCGGACAGGCACCGTCATCGGTTTCAGGAAGTTCTTTGCGCCCCGTGGCGCGGAGGGCTTTGGCGGCGAGGAGCGCCTCGCCTTTGGTGAGATGCGGCGTGAGGCCGGTGAGTTGGAACTGGCAACATTCCGTCCGCGCTCTGCAATGGCGCTGCATCGTCCGCCGGTTTAGTTCTGAATAAATTGCCCGCACTTCAGCGAGCGCGGTAGAAATTGTTTCGCCAACCATGGCCACTGCATCGTTTTAATTTTTCTCCACGGAAATCCCCAGCACGTTCGCCACGGCGCGCTCGCGGCCGTCGGTCGGCTGATTGAGAATTTTCATTTCGCCGGCCACGCGCACGGCCATCACGGAACTGCCGCCGCCATCAAGATTCAGCGCCTCGGTGCAACCAAGCCGCGCCATTTCCGCCGCCAGTTCGTCGTAGCTCATGCCGGCAGCAACTCCAGGCTTGCGACCGTCCACGAGCAGCAGTGTCAATTTGGAATGCGAAGCGTCGAGGCCGGCGACCGTGCGCGGATGGCGAGCCGCATTTTTGTGTGGAATGATTTTTCCGGCTTGTATCAACAAGGTGTTGCCGCCGATCACTTCCCAATCTTCGCCCGTAGGCTGCGTGATGGTGCTAAACGTCACCGTGCCGTTTTTGTGAACGACCAGACACGGACGCGCGTTGGTAGAAGTGGACCAGGTCAGGCCATCGGTCATCGCGGCGCCCTCGGTGAGCGCCCACTGTTGGGCACGAAACATCGAGTTGGTTCCCTCACCATCATTGACGCCGCGCGCGATGAAAAAGTCGCCGTTGATGACGAAATCGAATTTTTCCCACGCCGCGATTTTGGTCGGCTCCATCAAGGTTGTTTCCCACTTGCCGTCGCCATCCGGGTCGGGGCCACCGCGCGAAACGCGCAGGTGCAGCCGGGGATTTTTCAAGTCCACCACGGCCACGAACAATTGTTGCGGCAGGTTGGTGCGCGTTTCGGAATGGATGAAGACGCCGGGCAACGCCTCGTTCGTCGTGGAAATTTCGGCGATGGCCGGGCGCGCCAACAGGCAGACCAGCAATGCCAGCCAGCGCGGTGAAAACGATAGTCGGTTCATTGGCATAGCATGAGTTGCCGATTGGTGGTTTTGTGCGTCAGGCCGCTTTTTTCACCGGCACTTCGGGATTCACCTGCGCGATCGGTTTTTCGCCGTTCATCGCGAGGATAAGATTTTTCACGGCGCAGGTGGCCTGCCGCACCACGCTTTCGTAGGTGCGCGAGCCGACGTGCGGCGTGCAGACGACGTTCGGCAACTTGAGCAGCGGATGATCTGCGGCCGGCGGCTCTTCATCCAAAACGTCCGTGCCGTAACCGCCGACCTGGCCGGATTTCAACGCGGCGATCATGTCGTTCGTATTCACGATCTCACCGCGCGCGCAGTTCAAGATCAAAACGCCCGGTTTCATCTTCGCAAACGACTTCGCCGAAATCAGGTCGCGCGTTTCCGGCGTGAGGTTGGTGTGCAGGGAAAGATAATCGCTCGCGGCAAAAATTTCATCAAGCGTGGCGGCGCGTTTCACGCCGTGTTCATTGGCAAATTTCTCATCCCAATAAACGTCGAAGCCGATGACCTTCATGCCAAACGCCTTCGCGCGGATAGCGACTTCCTTGCCAATGCGGCCGAGGCCGACGATGCCGATGGTCTTTTCCAACAGTTCGTGGCCGGTCTTGCGTTTCCAGCCGCCGCTGCGCGTGGAGTCGGTGTGGTAAAGCAGATTTTTTTCGAGCGAGAGCAGCAACAGAAACGTGTGCTCGGCGACGGTCGTGTGATTCACGCCGGGCGTGAAGAGCAGCGGGATGCCGAATTCAGTGCAAGACTTCACGTCAATCTTGTCCACGCCGATGCCGTATTTGCTCAATACTTTTAACTTCGGGCGCGCCTTTTCCAAAACTTTGCGCGTGATGGCGTCGTCGCCGCAGATGTAGCCATCCACCTCGCCGACAAGCGCGAGCGTGTCGGCTTCATTCAGCGGGCCGCGCGCGGTGATGATTTCCCAACCGGTCTGTTTGAGCAGATCGTGGTGTGCGCCCGGCGTGTCTTGAAAGGAAGTGGTGGTGAGCAAAATTTTCATGGAAACAGGGTAGAAATTATTCTGGAGGCGGTCAAAAAAATAACTCCCGAACGTTTGTTCGGGAGTTGCAAATCGTTTTGAAAATGTTGAATCAAATCGTGCCCAGCGGCGACCGTGCCATGACCTTGAGCCGGTTCTGCGCCTGTGGTGTCAGGTCGGTGAAGAGCATCGAAACGTGATAGCCAGCGTGTTTGCTACCAGAGCAGGCCACGATAACCCCGTTGGCGGACAACGTCGTGCCGTCAATCGGCGACTGGAGGGACACGACCATCTCGCTCCACTCCTTGAATGGCGAGGGGCTGCGAAACTCAATGCCGCTTTTGTGGATAGAGACGGTATCGGCGGACAATTCCAACGTTGCCTGCCGCGCTACAACCGTCACTGGTTTCTCAAATGTTTGGCCACTGACGAATTTTTTTGCGCTCATAGAACTGAATCAAAGTATCACGTTGTTGCCCGGCGTCAAATTAGCCGGAAAGATTGTTTAGTATAGTCACCACTCGATTACCGCCGCGCCCCAAGTCAGACCGGCGCCGAACACGACGAGCAGGATTAAGTCGCCCCTGGAAATTCTGCCCGAACCCACGGCTTCATCCAAGGCGATGGCCACGGAGGCGGCGGAAGTATTGCCGTATTTGTGTAAGTTGATAAAGACCTGCTCCGGCGTGCATTTGAGGCGGTCTCCCACGGCGTCAATGATGCGCTGGTTAGCCTGATGCGGGATGACGCATTTGATCTTGGTGATGTCCACTTCGCAGCGGCGCATCGCCTCGTTCGCGGCGGAAACCATCGCGTTGACGGCGTTCTTGAAAGTCTCCTTGCCGTCCATGCGCAGATAATGCATGCCAGCCGAGACGGATTCCGGCGTGGCGGGGCAAGCGCTGCCGCCGCCGGGCATCGAGAGCAAATCCGCCTTGTTACCGTCCGCGCCCATCACGGCGGTGAGCAAGCCGTGGGAATTTTCGCGACTTTGCAAAATTGCCGCGCCCGCGCCGTCGCCGAACAGCACGCAGGTATTGCGATCCTTCCAATTCACAATGGATGAAAGTTTTTCCGCACCGATGATGAGCACGGTTTCATAAGTGCGCGTGCTGATGAACTGCATCCCGATTTCGAGCGCGTAGATGAAGCCGGAGCACGCGGCCTCCATGTCAAACGCCGCCGCACGCAGCGCACCAAGTTTGCGCTGGACGAGACAGGCAGTCGAGGGGAACGGCATGTCGGGCGTGAGCGTGGCCACGATGATTAAATCAATTTGCTCCGCCGTGACACCCGCCATTTTCATCGCGCGCTCAGCGGCTTTCGTCGCGAGGTCGGAAGTGAATTCGTTTGCAGCGGCGATGCGACGCTCCTTGATGCCCGTGCGGGAGGTAATCCATTCATCCGTGGTCTCGACCATTTTTTCGAGCTCGGCGTTGGTCAGGATTTTTTCTGGCACATACGAACCAACGCCGGTGATGGAACAGGTCCGACCTTGAAAATTATGATTGGCGCGCGGATTTTTCATGCTTTCGCCGCCTTCGCCGCCAGGGCTTTTTCGGCTTCGGCAAGTTTGATGTTGGCTTCGGCGATTTCGCGAGCGATGGTCTGGTTGATCTGGGTTTTCACGGTCTGCGCGGTCACGCGGATGGCGCTGGCCACGGCGCGGTCGCGCGCGGAACCATGCGCCTTGAGCACGACACCATTGAAACCCAACATCGGTGCACCGCCGTATACTTCCGGATCCATCCGCTTACGGATGGCATAAAAAGCATCTTTCGCGAGCATCGCGCCGAACTGCCGTTTGGCATTCTGCATCAATTCGCGTTTGAGCATGGAGAACATCGCCACGGCCAGACTCTCGGCGGTTTTCAAAACGATATTGCCGACGAAGCCGTCACACACGACAACGTCAACATGATCCTTGAATAGGTCGTGACCCTCGACGTTGCCGATGAAATTCAAGTCGAGCGATTTGCAAAGCTGGAAAGCCGCGAGGGAAAGTTCGTTGCCTTTGGAATCTTCCGTGCCGATGCTCAACACGCCCACGCGGGGATTTTTGCGCTTAAGCACGGCGCGCGAATAGATGTTGCCCATCACGGCAAATTGCGCGAGATGAAACGGTTTGCACTCGACGTTCGCCCCGGCATCCACGAGGACAAACTCATTTCCCTGACGCGGAATCACCGTGGCAATGCAGCCGCGATCCACGCCGTCAATGCGACCCACCTTGAAGGTTCCGGTCGCGAAGAGGCTGCCAGTGTTGCCCAACGAGACGAGGGCGTCGGCCTTGCCTTCGGCCACCATTTCGGCCGCGCGCACCATCGAGGAATCTTTTTTCTTCCGCAGCGCAACAATCGGCTTGTCGTCCATCTCCACGACTTCGGAAGCATGAATGACTTTCACGCGATGGTCGCGGAAGCCACCCTCGGGGAGTGCCGCGTGGATGTCAGCCTTGTTGCCGACAAGATAAATGCGGGAGATTTCCTTGTTCTCCGCGAGCGCCTGCTTCACACCGGCGATAACCACAGCACAACCGTGGTCACCCCCCATGACATCCACTGCGATTCGCATAGATGAAATGAAAAGGCGCGGAAATCCCTCCCGCGCCCAGACAAAAGATTACGCTCCCGCCGTAACGGTCAGCACCTGACGACCCTTGTAAAAACCGCACGCCGGGCAGACCCGGTGCGGTATGGCCGGCGCGTCGCACTGCGGGCATTTGCCCAATTGCGGAAGTTTGAGCACGCTGTTATAAGCGCGGCGCATTTTCTGCCGGCTCGTCGAAGGTTTTCTTTTTGGAACGCCCATAAATTTATTAAATCAAAGTTTCAGTTTATCCAGTTCAGTCCACGGGGACGGCGCTTTCTCTTCATCGTCGGCCTTGTGAACCTTGGCTTTTTTCATCAATCCCGCACACTCCGGTTTGCACAACGGATGTTGCGGAAATTCAAGCAGCATATCTTCCCGCACGAACGGAGTCAAGTCCACGGAATCGTTCACGATGGACACCTTGTCCTCGCCTTCCAGCGGCAGATGCAGCGCCCAGCCATCCAAAACCAGCTTGTAGGCGAACGGTTTCAGGCAGCGCACGCACTCGCAGTCCAAAACCAGCTTCAACGAACCCTGCACCAGGAGCGCATCGTGCAACTGCTCGACGGTCAGGTCGTAGCGCAACGGTTTTTCCAACCGGATCATCTCATCCTGCACGCCAAATTCCAGCTCGGCCACGGGCAGTTCGCCTTGCAGGTGAACTTCGTCTTCTTCCAAGTGGCGGAGATTTATTTTTAGGGGCATTTTATTTCAAAAGCAGATCACCGCTTCAGCACACTAACCGCGCCAGCGACGGTTGGCTCCGGCGATTGGGTTGTATCTTAACCTAACATCACTAAAGCTAGAAACACCACCAGTAAAAGCCAGCCAATAAACTCTAGGGAAGGAAATTTCTCTGCTCCAAAATGAATGCAAGCCAACGGCACGAATAAAACACCTATTATAATCGCAAGCTCTCCGAAACTCATTAAATTAGGAATCAGAACGGCAAGTAAAAGAAAAACACAAAGCGATGCAGCTGCACCTCGAATCCAACGAAATCTTGGCTTTGCGTTATCCATGACGATTAAAGCAGCCTAAAATCTTAATGAGATTCTAACAGGCATCTTTGCAATCACCCTTTCAACTTCTTCTTCAACGCCGCCTGCACCGGCTCCGGCACAAACGGCCGCACATCGCCGCCGAGCCGCGCGATTTCTTTCACGATGCGCGAACTCAAGAACGTATAGGTGTCCTTCGGCATCATGAAAATCGTTTCCACATTTTCATTCAGCTTGCGGTTCATCAGCGCCAGTTGAAATTCAAATTCAAAATCCGAGATGGCCCGCAGCCCGCGCACGATGGCCCGCGCATTTTTGGAGACGACGTAATCCACCAGCAGCCCGTCAAAAGCGTCCACGGTGACGTTCGGCATTTTTTTCACCGAGGCCGACACCAGCGCCACGCGTTCATCCAGCGTGAACAGCGGATGTTTACCCTCATTCTTGGCCACGGCCACGATGACGCGGTCGAACAGCTTCGCCGCACGCTGCACCACGTCCAAGTGGCCGTTGGTCAGCGGATCAAAACTGCCGGGATAGATTGCGATGCGCATATTAAAAGTTTTTAGTTTTTAATTTTGAGTTATTAGTTGAAGCGCTGGGCATTTCAACCGTCTTAACTTAAAACTAAAAATTAAAAATTAAAAACTATTTCCACGGCACTTCGTAAATCCGCACGGCGTCCTTGATGCCTTTCACCGTCACGGGAAAAAGTTCCACACAAATCGAAGCCAGATCCGGCGCGTGGCGCAGCAGTTGAAAATAAGTCAGGTCGCTGATGATAATGCGCCCGCTGCCGGAAACGCCTTCCAGCCGGCTCGCCAGATTCACCTCGCGCCCAAAAACGGTGTAGTTAAATCCATGCTCCTCCGAGCCCATCAGGCCGACGGTGACCAGGCCGGTGTTGATGCCCGTGCCGAGTTGCAGCGACGCGTGCAACGGCTTTGGCGGCAAGCCAGCGGCGAGGCGCGACTGGTTTTCCAACTGCCGCGCGGGATTTTCCGCCTCGCGCCGGACATTCAATTCGTAAATCGCCCGTTGCGAATCAATCGCCGCGCGCACAGCGGCCACAGCGTGTTTTTCGTTTTGCGTCGGCGCGTTCCAAAACGCCATCACGCAATCGCCGATGTATTTGTCGAGCGTGCCGTCGTGCTTCTTGATGGCCTCGGCGACGGTGGCGAGATACAGATTCACCGTCTCCAACGTTTCGCGCGCGGACTCCTCGAAATACTTTTCCGCCACGGAAGTTTCCACCTGGTTATTGCGGATGTGTTCGGCGACGGCTTCTTGCATCTGATCCGTGAGCGTGGTGAACCCGCGCACGTCGGCAAAAAATACCGTGACTTCGCGATGCGCGCCACCGAGCGCGAGTTTGTCCGCCTGCAACAGCTCGTTGACGATGTGCGGCGAAACGAGTTTGGAGAACAGCGATTTCACGCGGCGCTTGTCCTGTTCCTCGAAGAACACCAGATGCACCAGCAAAATGCCGTGCAGCGCCAGCATCGCACCGCCGAGCGGATAAACCACCGGCAGCCACCAGCGGAAATGCGTGAAGACAAAAAACGTCGCGCCCAAATAAATTGCCATCACCAGCAGCACGGAAATGCTCGCGGCCACAACGCGCAACTGCCAGGTGATGACGGCGGTGAGCGCACCGAGCAAAAGAATCAGCACGATGTCCAGCGGCAACGAACTGCGACGAACAAACTGCCCGGTGATGACGGAGTTCGCGACGTTCCAATGTTTGCTGACGAGGAGGGTGTTGTGTTCCAGCGGTGTCGCGCCGCGATCCGTCAGGTCGTTGCCTTGCGCGGCGGAGCCGATGATGACGAGTTTGCCGCGAAAATCATCGCGCAGTCCGTTCGTCTGGCCGAGCAGGCGGAGCCGATCCTGGGCGAGGAGAAATTCGACCGGCGCGCGCAGCAGGTGCGGGTCTCCGGGCGTGAGCCGCCAGTCCACATAAAAAAATCCTTCGCCGTCCACGGGAATGACGCGCGTGAATCCGTTTGCGCCGGGCAAAATAATTTTGCCGCGTGACAAATCTATTTCCGCCTTTGCCAAATCCAGTTTCAATTGCTGCGCGGCCAACACCACGCCCAGGTGCCAGATGCGCTGCACCGTGAACGCCTTGGCCCGGGGCGACATTCCCGGCGGCAACTTGTCGCCGAGGAAGTCCGCGACCTGAAAATTATTTTCCGCGTCCACGGCGACTTCGATGAGGTTGGTCGTGCCGGTCTGCGGGATGAGAATTTTTTGCGGCAAAACGGTCGCGTGCTCCAAGTCACCGCCGATTTCTGGCAAGGCGACGAAATTCCGGAGGATTTGATGCCAGCGGCGCTGGTCGTGAAAAGCGCGGACGCGGCGGAGAATGCCGTCGGAATCCTTCTCGGAGGTGACATCGCCCAGCGCCATCACGTTGGTGGCGAACAAATCCGGCGGGGTGACTTCGGGGGTCGCGGCGAGCAGGACATTGCCCGCCTGCCGGGTTTGGAAAGCAAAGAATTCATCCGACTCCACCACGCTGCCATCCGCCATCTGCACGTGCGGATGATCGGTGCGAAGCTCGCCAAACAAAATGTCGAAGGCGGCAACGGCAGCACCTTGCGCGGCGAGTTCGCCGACGAGCCGGCCATAAACCTGCCGCTGCCAGTAGAGGCCGGAGTGGTAACCCAGCCCCGGCTTGAGTCCGCTAACCTTGCCGCTGTTCACCGCCGCGATGCTGGAATCTTCCATCGCGACGAAAGCCAGGTTGGTGGCGGTGGGCGCGGAAAATTTTTGCGCATGGCGGACGCGCAGGTCGTAGGCCATGCGCTCGGCGCGGTCAATCAAATCGGGGTTCCAAACGCGCAGGCCGCAGACGAGCGCGAGGACGGTGAGGGCAAGAATGGCAGGCGCGCGTTTGGGTCGCTGAAATTGCACGCCGTTGGATTAAACAAAAAACCAGCGCAACTCAAGGCTGCGCTGGTTTTGAAAAAGTGTCAGGGAAATTATTCACCTTGGTTGCCGTCATCGCGAAACCCCGAGGTCGGCGAAATACGGCCGGTGGTGGTGTCCACTTCAAAACTGATTTCTTGAAAGTGGGTGGTGCGCAAAGCATCAAAGACCATGTTCAGGGCGCGATTCAAATCGGGGGCGATGTTTACCGGCTGGCCAGTTTCGGGATTAAGCACCTCGCCGGGGGTGACGAGATAAGTCTGGGTGGAGCCATTCGGCAATGTGACGGCAAGAATGACGCCGCCGCCGGTGCTTTCATAGCAGGCGGTTTCGCCTTCGGCACTGATGCTGAACAACGTGCCGCGCACGCCGGCCACGCCTTTGGGAAGTTTGACAATGTATTGGGACGCACCGGAAAGTTTACGGACGCTCGCGTAAATTTTGCCCTTTTGCAAATCCAGTTCGGTATCGCTGACGGCATCAGAGCCGGTATCCAGAATGGTCAGTTTATCAATCGCCAGTGTGGTGTGAGGTGTGAGGCGGATGGCGTTCTGGTCGGCCGAGGGCTTGTAGGTGACATAGCCGCGAACGGTGGCGTCGTGCGATAGGGAAATGCGTTCGGGCGACCACTTGGCTTGCGGAAGATCAATGGCTTTGCCGAGAATCAAATCGCACACTCCGTTGTCCTTGGTGAAAACAATTGAGCCGGGCGGCAGGTATTTGCCGGCGACGAGCGGATGTTCAGGCTGGCCTTTGCCGAGCGAATAGGTGACATCGCCCTGCACGCGGACGGCGGTGGCGAAGCCCTGTTTGGTGGCGTTTTGGGCGGCAGCGGCGAAGGCGATGCCTGCGCAGAAAACGGCGGCCAACACGGTCTTGGAAATTTTCATAAGGGCGTTTTTACGGATTTTTAATCTGTGGAGAATATAGTCGCGGCTGCAGAAGGTTGTCAACCGACATTTCCCTCAATAAATGTCGGGTAAGACCGGCCGGCCTGAAGCTTTTTCCACCAACTTCGGTTCGCAGACGTAATACAGGTAGTTCCGGGCCGTGGCATTGCTGCCGCCAAGGTGCAGGGAACGAATGAAGCATTGTCGGGCGGCGGCGTAATCACCAATCTGGATGTAATGCCAGCCCATGTTGGCGACGAGATACAGGCCGTTGGGATCGTGCAATTCGGCCTCGGAATAAAATTTTTCGGCGCCTAAATGATCGCCAAGCCAGTCCAGACACATGCCGACGCGCAGATAATTGTAGCCATCATGGGGATTTAATGGCATCGCCCGGGCATACCAGTCCTTAGCCTGCTGCGTTAGCTGACGATAATTTTTTCCGCCTTCCAGACCTTCCGTCCGGAAACATTCCCCAATCTCGTAGGCGGTCTGGAAATTTTTTGGCTCGGCAGCAAAGGCCTTTTGCAACATCGCCGCCCGTTCCGGGGAAAAATGCTCCGTCTGCTCCGCGCGAGCCAGCCAGTAGGTCTCGCGTCCCTGCCGCCATTCCTGGGCGAGGAAAAAAATCACCGACACACCAAATACCAGGCTAACAGTGGCCTTCACCAGTCGGCCAGGCCGGAACCAGTATTGCTCGGTGGCAAACCGTAAATTGCTGGCCAGCAAGCCCAGCAGCGTCACGGCAATGAGCGCGTTTGCAGGAATGTGCAGATTGAAGTCCATCGTCGAATGCACAGCCAGCGACACCAACCCGCCCGTCGCCCCGAGAAAAAATGCGAAGCGGTTGCTGCGGCCGGAACCAAAATCATTTTCCTCGCGCCGGGCATGCGGCCAGGTCTTGAGCAGTCCGGCGATGAATAACCCCATCCCCGCAAATACAATGGCACCACCCGCCACGCCCCAGTCGGTGAGCAGATTCAAGTAATCGTTATGACAGCGGTCAGGCTGCGATTGCAAATCCTCCGGCCGGTATTCGCGAAAACGATAGTCGTAATGCGCCGGTCCCACCCCGAACCAGAAATGATCCAGCCACATCCGCTCGGCCGCATCCCACATTTTCAGGCGCGAACCCCAGTCGTAGTTGCTCGGCGCATTCTCATCCTGCTTCACAATCCGGTGTGTAAAACCCTGCGTCTTGGTCAGGTAATGCGATACAAAAAATCCGCCGCCCGCCAGCATCACCACCAGCAGAATGGCGGCATTGCGCCGGTGATTTTTATGGCCGAGCAAAACGCCCAGCACAAAAAAAATTCCGCACGCCGCCGCCACCCAACCCGCCCGCGAAAAACTCACCGCCAGCCCCACGCCCATCGCCACCACCGCGTAGGCCAGCAAAATGCGCGGCACAATCTTCACCTTCCCGACCAGTAAAAAGGTCAGCGCCAGCGGCAGGATTAACTCCAGAAAACCCGCGAAATGATTGGCTGAAATGTAAGTGCCGCTCGCCCGCAGCACACCGCCGGAATGCACGTTCCACACCCGGTCCGAATGCGCCAGCAGTTGCCCCGTGGCGTAGCATGCCACCAGCGTTGCGAGCCCGATGAGCGTGTAGCTCACCGCATCCGTCTCCTCCTGTCCGCGCAGCATGTTGACCACCACCAAAAATAACAGCGCGAACAACAGCACCTGCGCCAGTTCCTTGCGCGCCACATACTCGATGTCCGCCGTGAAATATCTCACGACGGCGTAAAGCATAAAACCGGCGACCGCCCACGTGAGCGGCGGCCAGAGAATTTTCGTCTTCGAGTTCAGCCAGAGCCGCACCGTCCACAAGATAAAAACCGCTGTCGCCGCGCCCTGCACGATGAGATACGCCCAAGCATCCACCGCACCGAACGCCAGCGGCGCGAACACGAGCATCCCCAGGATCAGAAATAAAATACCGCGCTCGCACCACCACTCCAGATTTTTGCGGGTCAGAACCATTTCGAAAGTTGTAACAGCCGCCGCGAACCGGCTCAAATTTATTTCCGAAGTAATGGAGACAGGATTAACCGGATTATCAGGATTAAAAAACTCCCCGCCCCAATCCTGTAAATTCTGTTAATCCTGTCTCAACTCTCCGCGCGATATTCCAGAATATCCCCCGGCTGACAGTTTAGATGTTTGCAGATGGCTTCGAGCGTTGAAAAGCGGATGGCGCGAGCCTTGCCGGTCTTGAGCACGGAAAGATTTTGCGGCGTGATGTCCACGCCATCGGCCAAATCGTTCAGCCGCATTTTGCGCTGCGCGAGAACCACGTCGAGATTGACGATGATGGGCATAAACTTAAACCGTCAGTTCCTGTTCCTCCTGCAATTCCTGAGCTTCTTTCAGCAACCACGCGACAAATTTCAGAGTTAATCCTGCAAACAGCGATCCTAAATCAGGGGAAATGTGACTTACATCAAACTTGTCCGCATAGAGACCTTGTCGAAGCGCGAGCCACACAATCTGATACAGCCACATCAAAAGCCAATATGTGCCGGCGTCGTTCAAATTCCCCACTGTTTGCACATCGAATAAACAGCCATTCTTCAAACGATTAAAGAAGCGAAATATTTTCAGATTGGTCATAAATACAAACAAAAGCGCTGGCACAGGCAAAAACAGTGAAATGGAAAAAGGAAATTGCTTCCAAATTAAGGGCGGTATGATGGCGTTCCCTAACAACGTCGCAATGGTAAACGCCCACATGACGAGTCCGATGAAAGCAATGGTCCGCAAAGCAGAGCTGACCTTGATGATTTTAGCTTTGTTCTGAAAGTTTTTCATAAAATTAAACGGTGAGCTCCTGTTCCTCCTGAATCTTCCGCCCCTCGTCCATGACCCACGCGAAGAAGATGATGAGCAGCCCGATCAAAATTGGGTTCGTGCTCAAGTCCATATCGTGCAAGCTCGACTGCATGAGATCGTCGAGCGCCCAGTTGATGATGAGGAAGTAGCCGAGTGAACGGATATGACTGACGTTGTGAGCCGTGAAGATTTGCCCTTTCCGGTAAAGCCCGAACAACGAGAATAGCACCCCGCAGCAAACGAACGCCAGAGCCACCTTCGCCAACCACAGCCAGAAAATGTTTGACGGCATGTCTGCTGGCGAGGTGTAGATATGGTTATGTGAAATGACCATTCGTGCGTTCGGCGGCCAGCCCATAAAAAAGGCTAGTAGCGAGTAGGCCAGCCCCAGCGAGCAGATGGCAAACAATAATTGAATCCACCAACTCGCGGTCGCAATCCGCCGGAGCCGCGCGGCTCTGGCGATGGCATTGGTCCCCGCCGCCAATGGGGAAAGCCGCCCAAACGAGGAATAAATGACCAAAAGAAACACCAGAATTAATATAATTGAGCCGTCCATGCCGCCGACCTTAAATCAGGTTGTTTCGTAAG
>CAIKKJ010000169.1 GCA_903827955.1 uncultured Verrucomicrobia subdivision 3 bacterium | reverse complement strand
GCGAACACCGGCGTGCCGGTCGCGGCAATCGCGGCGGCGGCGTGGTCTTGCGTGGAGAAAATGTTGCAGCTCGCCCAGCGGACGTCCGCGCCGATGGCGACGAGCGTTTCGATGAGGACGGCAGTCTGGATCGTCATGTGCAACGAACCGGTGACGCGCACGCCTTTGAGCGGCTTGGACTTCGCGTATTTTTTGCGAACCGACATCAAGCCGGGCATCTCGTGCTCGGCGATGGCGATTTCCTTGCGGCCCCATTCGGCGAGCGCGAAATCGCGGACGATGTAATCTTTGCCCGCCGGCGTCTGCGCGGCGAATTTGGCGAGGTTGGGCAGCGCGGCACTGACTTCAGCGAGCACAGCGGCAGCGGTGGATTTTTTAGCTTTGGACATAGTTTTGATTTAGAAAGTTTGAAGGGTTGGAGCAGTTCGCCCCAACCCTTCGAGGAATTTATTTTTTACAGAGCTTTTTTCAATGCGGCAACTTTATCCGTCGCTTCCCAAGTGAGCGCTTTGTCGCTCTTGCCGAAGTGACCGTAGTTCGTGGTCTTGCTGTAGATCGGCCGGCGCAAGTTGAGCTGGTCGATGATGTCCGATGGCTGGAAGCTGAACACGCGATTGACCGCACGGATGATCTTGTCGTTAGAAACGGTGTTTGTGCCGAACGTTTCGACGTGCACGCTGACCGGGTCAGGATGGCCAATGGCGTAGGCGAACTGAAGTTCGCAACGCGAGGCGAGGCCGGCCGCGACAATGTTCTTCGCAACCCAGCGGCCCATGTAGGCGGCGCTGCGATCCACCTTTGTCGGGTCTTTGCCAGAGAACGCGCCGCCACCGTGACGGCCCATGCCGCCGTAGGTATCGACGATGATTTTGCGACCAGTCAAACCGGTGTCGCCTTGCGGTCCACCGACAACGAAACGACCGGTGGGGTTGATGAGAAATTCCGTTTTCGGCGTTAGCAGATTCTTCGGGAGAACTTTCTTGATGACGTTCTCGATGCAAAATTTTTCGATCTCGGCGTGCTCCACATCCGCGCTGTGCTGCGTGGAGATGACGACGTTGGAGATGGCAACCGGCTTGTCGTTTTCGTAGACGACGGAAACCTGCGACTTCGCATCAGGACGGAGCCAAGCGGCGCCGCCAGCTTTGCGGATGCGCGTGAGTTCGCGACCCAAACGATGCGCGAACATGATCGGCGCCGGCATGAGTTCGCGGGTTTCGTTGCACGCGTAACCGAACATCAAACCTTGGTCGCCAGCGCCCTGCTTCGCGGTCTTTTTGCCCTTGGCTTTCTTGGCGTCAACACCTTGAGCGATGTCGGGAGACTGCTGGGTCACGATGACGTTGACGAAAACTTTGTCCGCATGAAACACGTCGTCGTCGTTCACGTAGCCGATTTCGCGGATGGCGTCGCGGGCGATCTTGACGAAGTCGAGCTTGGCCTTCGTCGTGATTTCACCGCCGATGATGGCGATGTTGGATTTCACATACGTTTCGCAGGCGACGCGGCTCATCTTGTCCTGCGCGAGGCAGGCGTCGAGAACGGCGTCAGAAATGGTGTCAGCGACTTTGTCCGGATGGCCTTCGCCGACGGACTCGGAAGAGAAGATGTAACGGTTACTCATGGAATATATTTTGGTTTTACGCCAACAACATATTGACGTATCTGGATAGGATGATATATCTAAACTGAAATGCGTCAAATGGAATTTCTGAAAAAGTTGGACGCGCTAAAACAAAAATGACCTCAACCTTGAAATCTTTGCGGGCCTTGTCCGACCAGACGCGGCTGCGCATCGTCGCGCTGCTGGAAAAAGACGAACTCTCCGTCAATGAGCTTCAGGAAGTCACGCGGCTCGGCCAGTCGCGCATCTCGACGCATCTCGGTTTGCTCGCCGATTGTGCGCTCGTCAAATCCCGGCGCGAGGGTAAACGCACGTTTTACAAACTCAATCCGCAGGCGGATTCCGTCGCGAGCGAATTCATTCAGCTTGCGATCCGTGGCGCGAAGGAACTCGCTGAACACGACGGCGATCAGATCAATCTCAAGCGCGTGCTCGCCCGTCGCAAAGAACAGGCGCAAGTTTTTTTCAACCAAGTCGCCGGCCGTTTCGACCGCGTTTATGGGCCGGGCCGCTCATGGCAGGCGTTCGGGCATTTGCTGCTGCGAATGTTGCCGAGCATCGTCGTCGCGGACTTGGGCGCGGGCGAAGGCTTGTTGAGCGAACTACTCGCGCGACGTGCGAAAAAAGTCATCGCCGTGGACAACTCGGAAAAAATTGTCGCGTTCGGTGCGGCCAAGGCAAAGAAAAACCATCTCAAGAATCTGGAGTTTCGGCTCGGTAATTTACAGAACCCGCCCATCGAAGCTGCGAGCGTGGACTTGGTGATTTTAAGTCAGGCCTTGCACCACGCGGAAAATCCGGCGGCGGCGCTGGCGAGCGCGGCAAAATTATTGAAGCCCGGCGGCCAGATTTTGATTCTAGATCTGCTCAAGCACAACTTCGACAAAGCCAAAGAACTTTATGGCGACCGCTGGCTGGGTTTTGCCGAAAGCGACTTGCACCGCTGGCTCGAAACGGCGGGCTTGAAGAAAATTGAAATCACCGTCGTCGCCGCCGAGGAACAGCCGCCGCACTTTCAAACCATCCTCGCCAGCGCGGAAAAATAATCGGCGGTCAATCTTCGTCCACCACTTTCACCGCCCATTCGGGATATGGCTGCGCACCCATCGTCGCGCGCCAGAGGATGCGGTTCAGCACGTCCTCGTTGCACTGGTCAGGCTGCGACAGCGGCAATTTGGCGGAGGCGATGGCATCCTTGCGAAGAAGCGCGTTGGAAATTTTTTTCCTGTCCGGATTCATTTCGTCGAGCGGAACATTATTCGTCACGGCTGAAAACGCGGTGAAATCCGGCGTGTTCGTGAAGCAGTCAAACATCGGCGTCGCCGTCGCGTCGAACTGGTTCATCGGCGGCAGGCCGAGCATCAACTCGATGGTGCGCAGCAGGCTGGTGCTGTTGTATTGCGTGCCGACCACCGCGCCGCGTTTCGTGAACGGACTGATGACATACGCCGTGGTGCGATAGCCGCTGACATGATCCCAGCCATTCTGCGGATCGTCCTCGATGGCGAAGATGCAAGTATCTTTCCAAAATGTCGAATGGCTCACTGCCTCGACGATTTGTCCGAACGCCAGATCATTGTCGGCCACTTGCGCCTCGGGCTTGGGCGAACCGGCTTTCGTCCCGCTCGTGTGATCGTTCGGCAGCCAGAAAATCGTCAGCGCGGGCAAGCTGTCGGACTTTTCAAACCCCTTCAGCCGGGCGATAAATTTTGCCGCGCGCACCACATCCGGCACGTCCAGATCCCAACTGCTCCAATTGGTTTCGATGAACGGCCGCAGTGCCGCGATGTCCGGCTCGCAGGTGTATGCGATTTCATTCGCGCCGCTGGAAAAATCTTTCCACGTTTCGGCAAAGGAAACTTTTCCTTTGCGCGCAGAATTTTTCCAACGCCTGTCCGACGTGCAAAACTCGCCGAAGTCGTGAACGGTTTTGCCGTGCGCCAGCGCGTTGTCCCAGATGAAGCCGGCGGGCGAATACGCCAGCGCATCCGCACCATTTTCACCAAAACCGCCGCTCGGATAACTTCGCACCCAGCCGGCAAAACCGCGCTCGACATAATCCGTGGCGATGGCGCTGTCCGTCCAGTTATGGCCGTCCGCGCTCAAGATGCCGGAGCAATACGTGTTGTCGAGCAGCGCAAACTCGCGCACGAGCTTGTGCTCATTCGGCGTCACGCGCGCGCCGAAATTGCAAAGTGTCGGATCGCCGTTGCCGGTCGTCACGTCGCCGAGAATCTGGTCGTAAGTGCGGTTCTCCTTGATGATGTAAATGACGTGCTTAAAAACGCTCGCCTCGCCCGCGCGCTCCGGCACGGGCACGGGCGCGCGGTCGGTCCGCGCGGGCAGCCGCGCCTGCGCGAGCAGCGGATAACGTAGGTTTGACAAGGCTTTTTGCGTGAACGCCGCGAGCACGCTTTTCGCCGGAACGGAAATCAGCGAGAGCGAGCCGCCGTATTGATGCGTGTTAAAACCAAAGCCGTCCACACCTTTGGCTTTTTCATTTTTGGCGGCGATTTGTTTCAGATTGGCCGCGATGATTTTTTTGCCGTGCGCATCAAACACCAGCGCACTGGGAAACCAGCCGGCGGGAATCAGTCCCAGCAATTTCGTTTCGCGCGGCGCGAATTGGAAAACCGCGACGGCATTTTGCGAAGCGTTGGCGCAAAATAAAATTTTACCCGACCCATCAAACGCCAGCGCGTCCGGCTGCGCTCCGAACGGGTCGCCAGGCGTCTGCCGCGCAGAAACGGTCTCGATGACTTCGTCGCTGCGCGTGTCAATGATGCTCACCATGTCGCTGCCCGCGCTCGCGGCGGCGAGAAATTTTCCATTGGGCGAAAGCGCCAGCGCGCAGGCGTGTGGGCCAATGACAATTTCACGCAACAACACCGTGACCGCGCCTTGCGCCAGATCAATCACGCTGACCGAGCCTTCGCTCGCGATGCTGCGCGCATCCACGCGGACGCGGGTGCCGAGTCCCGCCGGACCAACGACGCTGCCCGCGTCCGGTTGGCGTCCACCCCAGTTGCTGACATAAATTTTATTCCCCGCGCGCACCACCTCCAGCGGCGCGACGCCGACCGCCCAAGAACGCAAAACTTTTCCCGTCGTCGCCTCAAGTTCCAGCAGGCGGTTGGAGAGATTGGCAGCGACGTAAATTTTTTTGCCATCCGCCGCGACCGCGATACCGGCGGGGATGTCGTTCGTGCGCTTGCCTTGCTTGATGGCG
>CAIKKJ010000168.1 GCA_903827955.1 uncultured Verrucomicrobia subdivision 3 bacterium | reverse complement strand
CGCGTCCTCGGGGGCGATGGCGATGAGGTCGCGCGTCAACTTATCCAGGTCCGGCGTGAAGCTGACGCGGTTGCCAGTTGGCTCATCAATGAAATAAACGTAGTCGTCGAGGTCGGGAAATTTCCGTCCCTTGAACACGCCCAGCTCGCGGTAAAGTTTGTGGCACGCGAGACCGGGGCGGTGGCCCATCAGATAATGCACGCCGCCGTCGATCAGGTAACCGTCGCGCCGCCACGCTTTCGCCACTCCGCCCGGCTCGCTGTAATGCTCGACGATGAGCGTGCGATAGCCGTTCATCCGCGCGTAGCAACCCGTCGCGAGACCCGCGAGACCCGCGCCGATGATGATGACGGATTTTTCTGCCATGAAAATTCGCGCCAGCAAACACTGCGGCGCTTGCGTGTTCAAGCCATTTGTTGTTGAATCTGCCTTCAAGTTTTCTGTGATGATCGCACTGAACGGACATAAACTCACCCTCGCCGAGACTTGGCAAATTTCTACGCAGAAAATTTCCTGCACGCTCGCCGCCGGTGCGCGCCCGCAAATCCGCCGCAGCCGCCAGCTCGTGGAAAAACTCGCCGCGCAGCCGCGCGCGATCTACGGCATCAACACCGGCTTTGGCCCGTTGAGCGGCTTCCGCGTGAGTGACGCCGACCTCGCGCAACACCAGATCAACCTGCTGCATCATTTGTCCGTCGGGCAGGGAAGGCTTTTTTCCGAAGTCGAAACCCGCGCCATCATGCTCGCCCGCGCGAACACGTTGGCGCGCGGCTTTTCCGGCGTGCGCGAGGAACTTTTGGAACTGCTCGTCGCCGCACTGAACAAAAATATTTTGCCAGAAATCCCCAGCGAAGGTTCCGTCGGCGCGAGCGGCGACCTCGTTCCGCTCGCCCACATGGCGCGGCTGCTCGTCGGTTTTGGACACGCGAATGTTGGCGGAAAACGCCTTTCGGCAACGGTCGCGCTGAAAAAATTCAAACTCAAGCCACTCCAACTGCGCTGCAAAGAAGGTCTCGCGCTCGTAAACGGCACGTCCGTGATGACCGGCCTCGCCGCGCTCGCCACGCACGAGGCGGAGAAGATTTTGCGCTGGTCGGAACTGCTGACCGCGTGCCTCTTCCAAGTGCTCGATGGCGAACCGGAGGCGCTCTGCCAGCAAATCCACAAGGCGCGCGGCTTTCGCGGCCAGTCGCTCGTCGCGCAACGCATCAGCACTTCGCTCCGCACGCATCCCGATTTTGCGAAGCGCATTGACGACCACCAATGGGGCACGACCGCGAAGGCTGTTGACCCCGGCACGGAAATTCAAGATCCGTATTCGCTCCGCTGCGCGCCGCAGATTCTGGGCGCATTTCAGGAGGCGCACTGGCACGTCGCGGAAGTCGTCACGCGTGAACTTAACGCCAGCACGGACAACCCACTGATTTTTCCCGACACGCAAATGGTCATCCACGGCGGAAATTTTTACGGCCAGCAAATCGCGATGGTCAGCGACTATTTGCGAATGGGGTTGATCAAAGTCGCCTTGCTTGCCGAGCGGCAGATTGAGCGGCTCGTGAACTGGCGTTACAGCCGCGGCCTGCCGCCGTTGCTCGCGGGCGGCGCGCCGGGTTTGAACACCGGCTTCGGCGGCGCGCAATTGCTCGCCACGTCCCTCGCGGCGGAAGCGCGGCTGCTCGGAATGCCCGCGTCCATCCAAACGATTTCTACGAACGCAAACAACCAGGACGTCGTCAGCATGGGCACGCACGCGGCGAAGATGACACGCACGGTGCTGCCGCTGTGTTGGAAAATTCTCGCCATCGAAACGCTCGCGCTGATACAGGCGGCGGATTTGCGCGCGCCGAAAAAAGTGATGGGCGGCGACTACAAAAAACTCCACGCCCTCGTGCGCGAGCTTTCGCCGCAACTGAAAAACGACCGACCGCTGTTTGAAGATATTGAAGATGTGACCGCGCTGTTGCGGTCGGATGAAGTGCAGAAAATTTTTGGTCTCGATAAATAACCATGAAAACAGTTGAGACGGATGTTTTAATCATTGGCGCTGGCCCGGCGGGTTCAAGCGCGGCGGCGCTGTTGCAGCGCGAAGGCTTCAAGCTGCTCGTCGTCGAGAAGCAGACTTTCCCGCGCTTCGTCATCGGCGAATCCATGTTGCCGAGCAGCATGACGCTCCTGCAAGAGGCAGGGCTGCTGGACGCCATCGAACAAAAAAGTTTCATGCGCAAGAACGGCGCGGTATTTTTGCGCGGCGACGAGACCTGCAACTTCGATTTCGCCAACCAGTTCACCGACGGATTCAAATACACCTACCAAGTGCCGCGCGGGGATTTCGACAAGGCGCTGGCGGACGCGGTCGCGGCGCGCGGCGTGGAAATTTTGTATCGGCACGGCGTCACGGCGGTGAACTTCGAGCCAACGCACGCGTCAGCGACGATTGAAGCGCCCGACGGCGAAAAATTTCAGGTGCGGGCAAAATTCATTTTAGATTGCAGCGGCTACGGTCGCGTGCTGCCGCGCTTGCTGGATTTAGAATTGCCGTCGAATTTTCCGGTGCGCGAGTCGCTGTTCACGCACGTCACCGGCGACGCGCGCCCGGCGGAACGCGAGGAGGGAAAAATCTGGATTTGCATGCACCCACAGGACGCGTGGATCTGGATCATCCCGTTTTCCAACGGCAAGACGAGCGTCGGCGTGGTGGCGACGCCGGAGTTTTTCAAACAATTTCCCGGCGAGCCGGACGCGCAGCTCCGTGCGATTCTGATGGGCGATCCGAACGCGGCGAAGCGGCTCGCGAAAATGGAATTCGTCATGCCGGCGCAACGCATCAGCGGCTACTCGTGCGCAGTGAAACAGCTTTACGGCGAGCGGTTCGCGCTGGTGGGCAATGCGACGGAATTTCTCGACCCGGTGTTCAGTTCCGGCGTGTCGCTGGCGTTCGCGTCGGCTAATCGCGCAGCAAAAGTTCTGACGCGGCAGTTGCGCGGCGAGGCGGTGGACTGGCAGGTGGAATACGCCGACCATGTCATGCAAGGCATCAACACGTTCCGCGCCTACGTTGCTGGCTGGTATGACGGCAAGCTGCCGCAGATTTTTTTCGCGGCGAACAAAAATCCCGACATCATGCGGCAAGTGTGCTCGGTGCTCGCGGGTTATGTCTGGGACAAATCCAATCCCTACGTCACGCAGGCCGAACGCGCGCTGGGGCTGCTCGCAAAAATTCTTGGCGGACAGGCATCGAAAATGTAGTGGAAATTTTCTTCTCCACAAAAACCGGCGCGGCATTTTGAAGATGCCACGCTATTGCATTTTTTCCGCTTCGATTACGGCGTGACCGTGCGGTAGAACGACGGCGACGGCGGATTGGTATTGTTCATCGCGCCGACAAGATTTGTCGTCTGCTGGCCGCGGCTCGCGACCCCGTTTACCTCATAATTTGACTGGAGCGCCACAGCCGTGATTTACCTCAAGTAAAGGACGTTTTCCGCCGATGGATAAACGTGATTCGTGTCAAATCAGAAGAATTGCAGCCCGGCATGGTCGTCGCCCGCGATGTGAAGAACATTGACGGGATGCTGCTCGCACCCAGCGGCTGCGAATTGAGTGAGCGCCAGATCGGCATCCTGCAAACTTGGGGCATCGTCGAGGTGGACGTGGAAGCCAGTGAAGAACAGGCCAAGGCGCATGACCCGCTCGCGCAGTTGCCGCCGGAAACGCTGGTCAAAATCACGGCGGAACTCCGCGCGCGTTTTTGGAAGCCGGATGACTTCGGCCCCGTGCCGGCGGAAATTTTCAAACTTATGCTGCTGCGGCAGGCGCGGCGCAACCTGAATCCGGCCAAGTCATGAACTCTCCCTCCATCAAAAGCATGGTCGCCGCCGTGCCGCGCAGCCTTGGTTCCTACGGCCCGGTGTTACAGGAAATTGAAGCCGCGCTGCAATCGCCGCAGTGCAACTTGAACACCATCGGCGACGCGATTCAAAAAGACCCCGACCTCACCGCGCGCCTGTTGCGGCTCGCGAACAGTCCGTTTTTTGGTTTTGCCAATCGCCTGAGCACCGTGGCCGAGGCGGTGAGCTTGCTCGGCATCCAGCAAATCCAAGACATGATCGTCGCGTCGAGCGTGCTCGAACAATTCAAAGGCGTGCCAGACAATTTGGTGAACAAAGATTCCTTTTGGCGCCACAGTCTCGCCGTCGGCATCACCGCGCGGCTGCTGGCGATGGAACGGCGTTTGCCCAAGCCGGATAAATTTTTCGTCGCCGGACTCCTGCACGATGTCGGCCGGCTCGTGCTGATGTTGCAAGCGCCGGAATCGGCAAAAATGGTTTTTGAATTGTATCAGCGCGAAAGGATTCTCCTGCGTGACGCGGAGAAAAAAATTCTTGGCTTCGACCACCAGCAAATTGCCGCCGAGCTGTTGCAAAGCTGGAGCTATCCCGCCGCGCTCGTGCAGGCCGTGGCGTTTCATCACGCGCCGGACAGCAGCGTGGCGAAGATGGAAGCCTCCGTCGTCCACATCGCCGACCATCTGGTGAACGCCATGGGCATCGGCAGTTCTGGCGAGCAATTTATCTCGCCGCTCGACGACAAGGCGTGGGCCACGCTCGGCTTGAGTTCAGAAATTCTTGCACGACTGATTGAGGCTGTAGACGAACAAATCCTCGCCGTCGAAGAAGCGTTCCTGAAAAAGTGAGGCGCGATGAACGAGCCATTTGATTCCGTCTATCCCGATTTTCTCCGCAGCGGCTTGGAGAAGTTGAGCCGTCTCGACGCACAGCACGAACTGCCCGCGCTCTTCTCCGCGCTCGAACATTTCCGCCGCGACCTCCACTCGCAAGACAGCGCCAAAGGAATTCTCCGCGTCAGCCAAAGCTACATCGGCGGGCTGAACCTGTTTTCCAAAACCGGTTTTTGGACCGTGAACACAAAGGATTTTAGCTTCGACCTTGCGCTCGCCGGCGACGAGGCGGCCGGCGTGGTGCTGCAAAATCTCGTGGACGGCCAGGTGAAAGCCGGGCGCTTCGCCTTCGCGCTGCGACAGGGCGCGCCGGTTTTTTTTGCGCTCGGCTTGGAAACTGAAGCGGAACGCGAGCGCGGCGTTTTACATTCACTCGCGATTTCCAGCCACGTCGTCGGGATGTTTTGCGGGCTGCTGCGCCGCGACGTTGCGCCCGCGCAGGAAGTCGCGTTCAGTTTGCTTTCCACCTTGCTCGGCACGAGCGCGGATGCGCTGGCCACCTTGCGCCGCACGCGGCAACTCACGAGCCAGATTGAAGCGCTGCAAAGTTTGCTGCCCGTCTGCGCGTGGTGCAAAAAAGTCCGCAACGACAGCGGCTACTGGTATCAAATCGAGAAATACATCACGGCGAATTCCAACACGAAGATCACCCACGGCATCTGTCCGGATTGCGAGAGCAAGTTTTTGAAGCCGGTGAAGTGATGAGTATTATTTGTTCCGCACAAATAATTTCCCCGGCAACTGGCGGATCAGTCGTTTCATCTCCAAACTGAACAACGCCACGTTCACCGCCGAACTCGGCAGACCGCTGGCGCGGATGATTTCATCAATCGCACTCTCGTCATCGGCGCTCACGGCGTTGAAAACTTTTTGTTCGCTCTCGCTCAATTCTAGCGCGGGCAGCACGCCGGTTTCGCTGGCGGACGCAGGCTTGTTGCTCGCGGGAAACAAATATTCAAACTCGCTCAAAATATCTTCCACGCCTTCGCAGAGCTTCGCGCCTTTTTTGATGAGGTCGTGACAGCCTTTGCTGCGCGGCGAATCAATCCGCCCTGGCACGGCGAAAATCTGCCGGCCATATTCCGTCGCAAAATTCGCCGTGATGAGCGAGCCGCTCGTGAGGTTTGCTTCGACGACGACTGTGCCAAGCGTCATGCCCGCGACGATGCGGTTACGAATGGGAAATGATTGCTTGTCCGCCGGGCGGTTGAATGGAAACTGCGTAATCACCGCGCCGTTGCTGGCGATTCGCTCGAAGAGTTCCGCGTTCTCGGTCGGGAAAATTAAATTGATGCCCGTTCCAAAAACCGCGATGGTGCGGCCTTTTCCCGAAAGCGCGCCCTGATGCGCCGCCGTGTCAATGCCCCGCGCGCCGCCGCTCACCACCGTCACGCCGGTGTAGGCGAGCTGGTAACCAAGCTTACGCGCGGTCTCGAGGCCGTAGTGCGTGGTCATGCGCGAACCGACCATCGCCACGGCGTTTTTGTCCTTCGCGGTTAATGCCCCTTTGACGTAGAGCACAAGCGGCGGATCGTAAATCTCACGCAGCATCGCCGGATAATTTTCATCCGACTGGATTAAAACGTGGCAGCCGTAATCGGCGATGCGCTTCAACTCACCCGCGAGGTCCACGGACTTTTCCCACGCTGAAATTTTTTCCGCCGTGTCCTCGCCGATGTTGCGGACGCGGCTAAGTTCGTGTTTGGACGCGGCGAGAATGGCGGGCGCATCGCCAAAATGTTCCAGCAACGAGCGGGCACGCACCGGCCCGACACCTTCGATCATGTTCAACGCGATGAATGCTTCGCGGGAATCCATGCGGTTTGATAACGGCTCGCCCGCAGTGCGGCAAGCAAGTTTTTGCGCTCAAAAACTGAAGCCGAACAGCAGTCGCACGTTCAGCCGTTCGTGGCCTTCGAGGTCGAGGCGGTGGACGCCATCGGCGTTGTTGAGAAAATTCGCGCCGTAAATCTGCGGCATCGCCGATAGTGTGATCCACCATTGCTGGCGGTGATAGCTGATGACGGGGCCGAGAAAAACGGCGGTGTTTTCCCACCGGCTGTATTCCGGCAGCTCGTTGTGGTCGCGCAATTCCACACCGACGGACCAGCGGTGCGTGAGCTGATACGCGAGGCCGGCGGACAGTTCCAGCTCGCCTTCCGTCTCGCGAAAATTATTTCGCCACTCCACCGCGTGCGTCAGGTTCAGCGCCCATTTCCAGTCGCCGTGGCGCTGGCCGAGAATTATTTTCTGCTCCAGCTCGGCGTTATGGCCGTCGTAAGTGGGTTCGAGATACAGCGTGAGGCCGACGGGATTGTTCGCCGGGTCGAGCACGAGGTAACGGTTCTCGACGGAAACGCCCGCCCAATGATCGTTTGAAATGACCGCGCCATTCGCTGGGTCGCGAAAATGATCGTAGGTCTCATTGAGGTAAAGCGAGGCGGTGTAGCGGTCGGTGAAACCGTGCTCGACCTCGGTGCGAAATTCCCAGCTTTGAAAATCTTTCTGCCCGACGGCGGCGTTGCGGCCGAGGCGCGAGGTGATGGACTGCTCGATTTCCCAGTCGCCTTTCGGCTCGGTCTCCGGCTCGTAGGTGTAGGTGAAGAGGCGGTTGTCGGCCAGCAAAGAACCGGCGGTAAATAAAATTCCCAGCAACAATGTTTTTTTCATGCACACCAAAGCTAGTCACTGCGCCTGCCCGTTGCTGCCGCTCATTTGCCAATAGCTATCGTGGTTTTGTCCGATACGTGGGTTTTTGCAAACTACCGACAACAATATGCAACCGGCCGCCAGCCGCGTTGAAATTATTTCTGCGCGGGAGTTTTCAGCGGATACAAACCAGGGCAGCAACCGAACGTCTCGTGGAACGCCGCGCTAAAATGGCTTAGGCTGTTGTAGCCTACTTCGAGCGCGGCCTCAGTGACATTGTGGTCGCCGGCCTTGAGTAATTCCGCCGCGCGCTCCATGCGCAGCTGACGGAGATGCTGCGTGATGGTGTGGCCGGTCTGCGCGGAAAAAATCCGGCTCAAATAAAAATGGCTGCAGCCGATTTTCTTGCCGAGCTCCTCCAGCGCCGGCGGCGCGGCTAGATTTTGCTTCAATAAAAAAATTACCTGTTCCACGCGTTCCTGCGCCACGCGCTGCTGCCGCGTGCAGAACATTTCCTGCTCCGGCGGCGGGGCGAGTAGAAAGGTCACCGCAAGTTCCAGCGCCTTGCATTGATACCAGAGCGGTTGTGCCGTCGCATAAACCGGCGGCTGCCGCAGCGTGGCGATGAGCTGCTGCTGCGCCGCCCCGAGGCGCACCGGGACGCTGGCGGTGTTTTTGCCGGAAACATTTTCAATGGCGGCGCGCGCCACGGGATGCAGCACCGGTTCCATGCCGGCCAGATGTCGGGCGAGAAATGCGCCGGAAAATTCCACGGTCAGAAACCGATGCTGTTCGTCCGCCGCGCGTTGGGCGGTCAGCGGTTCATCACCGCGATGATAAAAGCCCGCGGTGCCGGGCGAAAATTCTGCGCGTTCTTTTTTGCCTGCCACAAAACCGTGGCCATCGAGGTTCAGGCACAGTTCCACGCAGCCGGGATGAAAGCTCGCGCCCCAGTCGAATTCGCGCTTCGCAAAAAAGTCATGCCATTCGATGCTGTAGCCCGCGCCGTGAAAGCTGCCGAAGAGCGGCTGCCAGCCCTTGCCCACGTCGCGCCACGCGCCGGCCTCGGTGAAGGGCGGCGGGCGCTGAAGAACAGGTTGCTTGGAAGGGCCGGGGTTCAATGGACGGCGGTGGAAAGATTATTCGGCGCCCAGTTTTTTTTCCCAAGCGGCGACTTTCTTCAAAAGTTCGGGCAGGCGCTGGACGGCGATCATCACGCGCTTCGCCTGCTTATCCGGCTGCGCGGGCAGGCCGAGCCAGGATTCGCCGTCAGGAATGTTGTGCATCACGCCCGCCTTGGAACCGATGGTGACGCGATCGCCGATTTTCAGATGCCCGCCAATGCCGACCTGGCCGGCGAGCACGACGTAATTTCCCAACTTCGTGCTGCCCGCGAAGCCGACCTGTCCACAGAGGATGCAATGCTCGCCAATTTCAACGTTGTGCGCGATGTGGACGAGGTTATCAATCTTCGTGCCGCGACCAATGCTCGTGGAACCGAGTGCGGCGCGGTCAATGGAGACATTTGAGCCGATCTCCACGTCGTCGCCGATGATGACGTTGCCGACCTGCGGCACTTTGCGGTGGGCGCCCGCATCGAAGACGTAACTGAAACCATCCGCGCCGATGACCGTGCCGCTGTGGATGCGCACGCGCTTGCCGATTTGCGTCTTCGAATAAATGGTGACGTTCGGGAACAAGTTTGCATCGTCGCCGATGACCGCGTCGTCGCCGATGAAATTACCGGCCTGTAAAACGACGTTGGCGCCGATTTTCGCGCGCTCGCCGACCGTGCAATGCGGGCCGATGTGCGCCGTTGGGTCAATCTGCGCCGAGGTGGCAATGACTGCGCTCGGATGGGTTCCCGCCGGCATTTTCTGCTCCGGAAAAAAAATGGCGACCGCCTTGGCGTAGGCCACGCGCGGATTCGCCACGCGGATGAGAGTCTTTTTGGCGGAGGAAAAATCTTTGCCCACGATGATCGCCGTAGCCGCACTCTGCTCGGCGATGGCAAAATATTCCGCCTTCTCCGCGAACGTGAGGTCGCCCGCCTTAGCGCTGTCGGCGCTGGCAAAGCCGGTGAGTGTAATCGTGGCGTCGCCGAGGACTTCGCCGCCGAGTTGTTTCGCGATTTCTGCGCTGGTGAGATTCATTGACTAAATTTGTTCGGCTCACTATAAAGCCGGACAAATCCAGTTCAACTGCCAACTTTATGCCCAAAACTTTTCGCGTCGGACTCATCGGCTACAAATTCATGGGCCGCGCGCACTCAAACGCGTGGCGGCAGGCGCCGAAATTTTTTGACCTGAAGGCGAATATCGAGCTGCACACGATCTGCGGACGCGATGCCGCCGGCGTGCAGGCCGCGCGCGCAAAACTCGGCTGGCAGTTCGCGACGACGGACTGGCGCGAGGTCGTGGAATCGCCGCTCATTGACATCGTGGACATCGGCACGCCGACGTTCACGCACGCGGAGATGGCGATCGCCGCGCTCAAAAACGGCAAGCACGTTCTCTGCGAAAAACCGCTGGGCCGCGATTTGAAGGAATGTGAGGCGATGTTCGCCGCCGCGAAAAAATCCAAGCGCGTCCACATGGTCTGCCACAATTACCGGCGCATTCCCGCCATCGCGCTCGCCAAGCGGATGCTCGACGAAGGCGCGCTTGGAAAAATCCATCACTTCCGCGCCCGCTATGCGCAGGATCGCCTCGCCGACCCAGAATTTCCCGTGGACTGGCGGTTGCAAAAAGAGACCAGCGGCAGCGGTGTCCACAGCGACATCGGTTCGCACATCGTGGATTTGGGACGTTATCTCGTCGGCGAATTCACCAGTGTTTGCGGGCTGGTTCACACGTTCGTGCCGGAGCGTCCGCGCGCGGATCTGCTCGCGCAAGGCACGCGCAAGCTCGGCAAAGTCACCGCGCCGGATTCCTCCGCGTTTCTCGGCTGGATGGCCGACGGCGTGATGGCGAATCTTGAAGCGACGCGTTACGCCCCGGGCCGGCGGAATCATTTTGAAATCGAAATCAACGGCAGCAAGGGTTCCATCTTTTTCGATTTCGAGGACATGAACCGTTTGAAATTTTACAACGGCGACGATCCGAAAGACCGGCAGGGTTTCCGCGATATCCTCGTCACGCAGCGCGACAACATCCAGCCTTACGTTTCAAATTGGTGGCCGCCCGGCCATGGCATCGGCTACGAGCACACGTTCGTCCACACGTTCGCGGATTTTGTGAACGCCTGCGCCGCCGGCACGTCCGTGCATCCGACGTTCGAGGACGGCTTGAAAACCCAGCGCGTGCTGACGGCGGTGGAAAAATCTTCGGCGTCAGGCAGGTGGGTCAAAATTTGAACAACAAGTTTGGGTGTGTCGTTGCCAGTTTGTGGCTGTTGATTCTTCGCCGCGCGCGGTTAAACTGCCGTTGAACATTTATGCTGCCGCCGACCTCACTCGAACAAATCATCCCCGAACTGCGCGACGCCGTCGGGCCGGTCATTCTGATTTCCGGCGTCGGGCTGCTGCTGCTCACGATGACCAACCGCCTGGGCCGCTGCATTGACCGCGCGCGGCAGTTGACGAATGAACTCGCCACGCAAGCCGGCACCGAGCGCGCCGCCACCCAGGCGCAGGTGGACATCATTTATCGCCGCGCCAAAATCATCCGGCTGGCGATTTTGTTTTCCGTGA
Source organism: uncultured Verrucomicrobia subdivision 3 bacterium (assembly GCA_903827955.1). Lineage (GTDB taxonomy): Bacteria > Verrucomicrobiota > Verrucomicrobiia > Limisphaerales > UBA11358 > UBA11358. Next base: position 47,774 of record CAIKKJ010000168.1, on the reverse strand, counting down.
CGAGCGCGTTTCTCGCCGCGCTGCTGGTGGTGACGCTGTTTCTGACCGCGTGGTTCCGCTGCGAAGCCGCGTGGCCGGCGGTGGTCATCTTCATCGCGTGCCTCGCGTCGCTGGCGGCGTCGCTCGTGGCGTTCATGGGCGACATCAATCTTTCGCTGCACGCGCTGGAACTGGATCTGGCCGATTCCCGCGCGGCGGCCAGTGCAAAGAAAAATTAAACTGCGCCCGCCGCTAGACCGGGCAATGGCCGCGTGATGAGCGTGGTGATTGACGAGGACAAAGTGAACCGGAAGTTCGACGGCCGGCGTGCGATTTGAAATTGGTTCGCCACCGCGCTGCTGTTAGAGTCAAATCACCACATGACGAAGGCAGCGTCCAACCGACCCGAAGTTCCGCGCCGGAAAATCCCGCGCTCGTTCAAGGACCTCACGCCCGCGAAACATTTCAACCCGCGCACTTTTTTTCAGGAGCTCGTCTGGAAAGGCTGGCTCACGCCGCGCCACGGCGAACATCGGCGGCCGGTTTTTCCCAAACTGAAACACGGTCAGGTCGCGGTGACGTGGATTGGTCATGCGTCATTCCTCATTCAGTTTTCGGATTTGAACGTGCTGGTGGATCCGAATTTCGCGAACTGGCTTTTTCTGTTGAAGCGCATCAAGCGCTCCGGTTTGCGCTTGAATGATTTACCGCCGATTGATTTGGTTTTGCTGACGCACGCGCACTTCGACCATTTCCACAAGCCCACGCTACGAAAATTACCGGCCACGAAAATCGGCGTGATGCCGTGGGGCGTGGGCGACCTCGCAAAAAATCTCGGCTTCGCGCGCGTCGTGGAACTGGACTGGTGGGAAAGTTTTTCGCAGCGCGACTGGAAGGTGACGTTCACGCCGAGCAAGCACTGGGGCGCGCGGACCTTGCATGATCATCATCGCGGCTACGGCGGCTTCGTGCTGGAGCATCAGGGCCGGAAAATTTATCACTGCGGCGACAGCGCCTATTTCGAAGGCTTCGCGGAAATTGGGGAGAAGCTCCGCCCGGAAATCGCGCTGCTGCCTATCGGCGCGTATCATCCGGAAAGTTTCCGCCAAGTTCACATGGGGCCGGACGAGGCGGTGCAGGCGTTCCGCGATCTGCGCGCGAAATTTTTTGTGCCGATGCACTACGGCACGTTCAAATTGTCATTTGAGGCCATGGACGAACCGCTGCGCTGGTTGCGGGAACTCACCGCACAGCAGCGGCTGACGAAGCATCTGAAAATTCTCGAAGAAGGAATGCCGAAAGTTTTTTAGCCACGCGCGGCCAGCGCGTCGCACCGTTGCGCAAGGGCGAAATCTTTTTCCGTCAATCCGCCGGTGTCATGCGTGGTGAGCGCGAGCGTGACCTTGTTCGAACGGATGTCCACATCAGGATGATGCTGCGCAGCCTCGGCAATCTCCGCGACGGCATTGACGAACTTCATCGCCGCCACCAAATCCGCAAACTCGAACGTGCGCGCAATGATAACGCCACGGCGTGTCCACTGCGGCAAGTCACCGAGCGCGGCAATGATTTTAGTTTCGTCGAGCGCGCTTGCCGTAGCAAAAAACATTTTCAGTTCATCGGCCTCCGAACTTTTGGCAGCGCGCAGCAAGCTCAAGCTCGTGACGAGCGACCAAATCCAACCGACGGCAAATAATCCGGCCCCGAGTATCAATCCGGTCAGGACAACTGGACGATGTTCCGTGCTGTCGCTATTGAACATCTGGCCGTAGTAATTTTTCATCACCTGCACAAACCAGATAGTGACCAGCACGAAGCCTGTGAGTGCAACCAGCAGTTGCCCGACGCCAGCTACGATGCGTCCGGCCATGAGTGAACCGAGGCCGGGTGTGCCGAGCAAATTCATTAGCGCGGCGTTGCGCGCCTTGGTGCGGCTAGTTTTTGCGTTCACCGAAGATTGTTTCATAGCCAATCATCATCGCGCCCATGCCGATGGGAATGGTCACCAACACGCCGACACAGCAACCGAGAACCCCCGCCGCGCTGACCAGTCCCACGACAATCGTCAGGCCGAACACCTGCCACCAATGTTTATGCACCATCTTCCAGCTTGTTTTCATCGCGGTCAGGAACGGCATCTGTTTGTCCATGATGAGCGGCAAAGTGAACTGCCAGTTGAGCGAGAGATATGTCACCGGAATCAAGCAGATGAACAACACCGGCAAGGTGCTGAACAGCGCCGTCCAGAACTGCGGCATCAGTGCCTGCACATCGGCGGGCGATGCGTGGCGCATCTGCTCGGTGATGGGCAGCAGCTTGGCGTCGTTGACGACCGTGTAGGGAATCATGCACAGACCGACCAGCAACGCCACGGTGAGGTAGCCGAGATACAGCTCCTTGAAATTTTTTTGGAAGCCGATGAACACGTCGCTGATGCTGACGCTCTGGCTGCGATTCGCGCGGATGAAAAGATAATACAGCCCGGCCATCATCGGCCCGGCCACCAGCGCCAGCACGGCGGAATAAAATAGGTTGAAAATCTGCCGAAAAATTTCCGAATGAAACAGGCTCTCCGGCAGGATCAGCGTGCCAAGGCCGCCGATGGCGAATGACGCGATAACTACCACGCCCATCGCCACCAGAAATCCGCCGAACAGATTGCCAAAATCTTTTTTCAGAACTTCCCAGCTGCGCGTCACGCAGCCGCCGATGTCGAGTTCGTAATCGCGTTCCAGGAAATCCACGCTGGCCGGTTCGCTGGCCGAAGTTGAGGAGGACGCCGTCAGCGGCGCGATGGTCGGCGGCGCGGTGCGGAACGCGTCGGCGAACTCCGCGAACGAGCCGAGCGGACGCCAGTCCGTTTCCATTTCGCTGCGCGCGGAGGAGTGCGCGTTGAGCCGGCCTTCGGCGATCCACAGCTGGATGTCTTCCGCCGTGACGGGACCGTATTCTTTTTGGTCGCCGCCGATGATGAAATAGTTGGCCATAATTTTTTCTCCGTTCAACTGTTTCTAATTGATTGCACCGACGGGAGCAAGTGATTTGCGTTTAAAACCCGGTCTAAATCAGCGCCAATGCCACCACACCCAAATTTCTGCGGCGAAGGGCAGCAGCGCCAGCGCGTATTTGAATTGGAACGACCGCTTCACCGTTTTGTGCCGGAATAATTTCATGCCCAGCCAGCCGCCCGGCCAGCCGCCGAGCGCGCCGAGCCAGACCAATGTGGATTCCGCCACGCGCCGCGCCGCGCGACCGGCCAGCCATTTGTCGAAAGCGAACGCCAGCAGCGCCGCGAGGTTGAAGCCACCGAACCAGACCAAGGCGATGGCATCCGGCGTTGAAAAGTTTTTACTCAAGGCAAAGCGTGCGAGGGCGTAACGCTGGAGCCGAGCGAGCAAGTAGGCGGTTCGCCAACTTTGCTGATGTGATAAATGCCACCAGCGGGACACGGCGGAATTTTTCCTTTCCAATTAAGTCTGATGTAAGGCGTCAGGTCATCTGGGAAATGGATGGGGGCTCCGTTCGTCAAATTGTGCTCCGCCGCAAATTGATTTGCTGCGGCGTCCAGATTGCGAAGATTGTTCATGCAGGGGTTTCCACTGCTTGTGGGGCGCTGGGGAAACATGAATGCGAAAATTGGCCGAGAGATTCTATCGGGGGCAGCTAACAACAACAGAAATGCAACGATCACGCAATAAGCTGACCATCCGGCGACTTGTGCCATTCTGAATTTACTTTTTACTGGAACTGCCGGGTCTACCATTGTTTTTTCACCGTCGAATTTTTCCCGGATGCGAAACCACAGCATGGCGTGTCCGATGTAACTTGCCCCCAAAGGAAAAAACCAAACCATCGGAGAAGACGGATAGATGGCGAGCACGGAAATGAACAGCAAGAGCGTTGGCGTGATGATGAGGAGCAAAATTTTTCCCAGATACATGGCTTGTTTCTTGGAAATCCAAGGAAACAGCAAAGCACTTTCCATTAGCATCAGCACAAAGACCGTTTCCATCAACCATTTCAACCAGAACATTTTTGCATCTGATAAACCAGCATCGAGGCGGTAGAAATTACCCCTCATGCTACAATAAACAATCGTTCCAACCACCCACAAGGTAGCAGAAGAGAACAAGGTGCAACGGCCCTTTTGAAAAGAAAGAAGAAACGAAATGAAAAGTGACAATCCGCCAATCAGGTAGCACCACGAAGTAGAATCTATGACGGAGTATTCACGGGCGAAATCATTTAATGCAATTGACCAATCGTGTGAGTTCATAATCTCTGCCGAACAATTTCTGATATTGTTCGTTTTTTCAAAAACTCCAAAACCGCGCCCGACAGTTTGTTGCAAAAAATTACCGTCGCCGTCCGCCGGGCGAGAAGGAGTAGCCGCCGTGCACACGGCCGCCGCGCACTTTGCCGGGGAAACCGCCCGTCGCCGCGCCGGGCTTGGCTTCTTCAAACAACGCCGTGTAGCGGTAATCAAAATTCTCCAGCTTCACGCGCGGAATTTTCTGGCTGATGAAACGTTCGATGGAATAAACGTGCGGCGCATCCTCGGCCACCATGATGGTAAACGCGTCGCCCGTCGCCGCCGCGCGGCCCGTGCGGCCGATGCGGTGTATGTAATCTTCAGGATGCTGCGGCACATCGTAGTTCACAACGTGGCTCACGTCCGCGATGTCCAACCCGCGCGCGGCGATGTCCGTGGCGACGAGGACTTCAAATTTGCCATCGCGAAAACCTTGCAGCGCCTGTTCGCGTTCCTTCTGCGTGCGGTTGCTGTGCAACACGGCCACGGCGTGATTCGAGCGCTTGAGCGTGGAGGCCACGCGGTCCGCGCCGTGCTTGGTGCGGCAAAAAACGATGACGGAATCGTAGTTCACGCGGTTCAGCAGTTCGAGCAGCAGGTCGGTTTTCTGCGAATCGGAAACGGGATAGATGACGTGCTTGACGGATTCCGCCGGCGAACGGCGCGCGCCGATTTCAATCGTCTCGGGATTGTGCATCGCCCATTGGATGAGCGTTTCAATCTGCGGCGGAATCGTGGCGGAGAACAACGCGCTGTGGCGTTTGCGCGGGCATTTTTCCACGAGGCGGCGCACGTCAGGGAGGAAGCCCATGTCGAGCATGCGGTCAGCTTCGTCGAGGACGAGAAATTCCACTTTGTCGAGGCGCACGTTGCCTTGTTCGAGATGATCCAGCAAACGTCCCGGCGTGGCGACGATGATGTCCGCGCCGGCTTTCAATTCGTCATTTTGTTTGCCGTAGCCGACGCCGCCGAAGATGACGCAGACTTTCAGATCGGTGAAGCGCGCGTAATCGCGGACGGCGGTCTCGACTTGCGCGGCGAGTTCGCGTGTCGGTTCAAGGATGAGCACGCGCGGACTTTGGCCCGGCGCGTGGTGGCCGAGTTTCGAGAGGATCGGGAGCGCGAATGCGGCGGTCTTGCCGGTGCCGGTCTGCGCGCTGCCGATGACGTCGCGCCCGGAGAGCACGAGCGGGATGGCGCGGAGCTGGATGGGCGTGGGGTCGCTGTAACCCATGGCCTTGACGCCTTCGAGAATTTTCTCAGAAAGGCCGAGTGCGGAAAAACTCATGCCGGGAAAGCTAGCAGGAAAATCGCGGGGCGGAAGCAAATTGCAGTCGATGGCCATGGCCTTTCCGGGAAGGAAAGACGCGCTTGGCCGCAGAATTGTCTCAAAGCTCGGTCAGATTCCAGCGGGTGAGACGGTGCCAAAGAAAAAACGCGGCTGGGATTTCTCCCAGCCGCGTTCTGAATTTCTCGGTTCCTCGAATTTGATTTGCTCAGTAGCCGCCCATGCCGCCCATGTCACCCATGCCGCCGCCGTGGCCGTGGCCACCGCCGGCTGCCGGCTTGTCTTTTTCCGGCATGTCGGTGATGAGGCATTCGGTCGTGAGCAAGAGGCCCGCGATGGACGCCGCGTTCTGCAAGGCAGAACGCGTGACCTTCTTCGGATCCACCACGCCGGCTTTCACGAGGTCTTCGTAATTGCCCGTCGCGACGTTGTAGCCTTCGTTGCCCTTGGACTTCTTGACCTTGTCCACGATGACGCTGCCTTCTTCGCCAGCGTTAGCCGCGAGTGCGCGGAGCGGAGCTTCCACGGCGCGCTTGATGATCCCGACGCCGATCGCTTCGTCCTCGTTCGCACCTTTGACGGCTTCGATGGCCGCAATGCAGCGGATGAGTGCCACACCACCACCGGCGACGATGCCTTCTTCGACCGCCGCGCGGGTTGCATGCAACGCGTCTTCCACGCGCATCTTCTTTTCCTTCATTTCGGATTCGGTCGCGGCACCGACGTTGATGACGGCCACGCCACCGGCGAGCTTCGCGAGACGTTCCTGCAATTTTTCACGGTCGTAATCGCTCGTGGTTTCTTCGATCTGGCGGCGGATCTGGTTCACGCGGCCCTGGATCTCGCTGTTCTTGCCGGAACCTTCGACGATCGTGGTGTTTTCTTTGTCAATGATGACAGTCTTCGCGCGGCCGAGGTCGGCGAGTTCCACCGTCTCGAGCTTGATGCCGAGGTCTTCGGTGATGAACTTGCCGCCGGTCAACACCGCGATGTCTTCCAACATGGCTTTGCGGCGGTCGCCGAAGCCCGGGGATTTCACAGCGGCCACGTTGATCGTGCCCCGGAGTTTGTTCACGACGAGGGTCGCGAGCGCTTCGCCTTCGACTTCTTCGGCGATGATCAAGAACGGCTTGCCTGCGCGCGCGGCTTTTTCAAGCAACGGCAACAAGTCTTTCAAGTTGCTGATCTTCTTTTCGAAAATCAAAATGTAAGGATCTTCCATCTTCACTTCCATCGTCTCGGCGTTCGTGACGAAGTAAGGTGAGAGATAGCCCTTGTCGAACTGCATACCTTCAACGACGTCGAGCGTGGTCTCGATGGACTTCGCTTCTTCGACCGTGATGGTGCCGTCTTTGCCAACCTTATCCATCGCGTCAGCGATCTTGTCAGCGATTTCGAAATCCCAGTTCGCAGACACGGCCGCGACCTGCTTGATTTCTTCTTTGTCTTTGACCTTCTTGGAGATCTTGCCGAGCTGCTCAACGGCCGCTTCCACGGCCTTGTTGATGCCGCGTTGGATGCCGATCGGGTTCGCGCCGGCGGTGACGAACTTCAAGCCTTCGCGATAGATCGCTTCAGCGAGAACCGTTGCCGTCGTGGTGCCGTCGCCGGCGATGTCGCTGGTCTTGCTCGCGACTTCGCGGACCATCTGGGCGCCCATGTTTTCGTAAGGGTCTTCCAGTTCGATTTCTTTTGCGACCGTGACACCGTCCTTGGTCACCGTCGGGGAACCGAATTTTTTGTCGATGACCACGTTGCGGCCTTTCGGTCCGAGCGTGGCGACCACGGCGCGGGAAAGTTTCTGCACACCGCGAAGCAGTGCCTGACGAGCCTGTTCGTCGAATACAATTTGTTTAGCTGCCATAAATTAGTTGATAGTTAAAAGTTGATGGTTGTTAGTTGGAAATTAGTTGATGACTGCGATGAGGTCATCCGAGGTGTAGATCTTGTATTCCTTGCCATCAATCTTGATGGGGGAACCGCCGTATTGGGAGACGAGCACGCGGTCGCCGACTTTGACTTCGAAAGCAATCTTCTTGCCTTCGTCGTCGGTCTTGCCGGTGCCGAGCACGCGAACCACGCCCTCTTGGGATTTTTCCTTGGCGGTATCGGGAATGATAATGCCGCCCTTTTTGACTTCTTTTTCTTCGGAGGGTTCGACCAGGATGCGGTCGCCCAGCGGTTTGATGTTGAGTGCCATACTTTGTTTTTTGTTTTGGTTGTTGTTTGTTTCGACTTAATTAACTCCCGATCCGCACTCGCGGCGGGAAAATCATTTCAACCGCGAACCACGCAAATCACGCGAAAAAATTTCGTTCGTGTATTTCGCGTATTTCGCGGTTTTTCAATTTACTTCTTCTCGTCCACGACTTCCGCGTCGATCACGCCGTCGTCCTTTTTCTTTTCTTCGGACTTCGGTTCGCCACCTTCGGGCTGCGCGCCGGCCGCACCTTTTTCGGCCTGCGCCTTCGCGGCGGCAGCCTTATAAAGCTCGGTCGAGACGGCCTGCCACGCTTCGTTCAGCTTCTCGCTGGTGGATTTGATGGCGACGGCGTCCGTGCCCTTGAGCGCTTCCTTCACCGCGTTCGCGGCGGTTTCGAGCTTACCCTTGTCGTCGGCAGACAATTTATCCGCGTTGTCCTTGAGCAATTTCTCAGTGCGATAAACGGAGTTGTCCGCTTCGTTGCGCGTCTGGATTTCTTCCAGGCGGCTCTTGTCCTCGTCCGCATGAGCTTCGGCGTCCTTGCGCATCTTCTCGACTTCGTCCTTCGAGAGCCCGCTGCTGGCCGTGATGGAAATCTTCTGCTCCTTGCCCGTGCCCAGGTCTTTCGCGCCGACGTGCAAGATGCCGTTAGCGTCAATGTCGAAGGTCACTTCGATCTGCGGCACGCCGCGCGGTGCGGGCGGAATGTCCGCGAGATTGAACCGGCCGATGGTCTTGTTGTCCTTGGAGAACTGGCGTTCGCCCTGGAGAACGTGGATCTCAACGCCGGGCTGATTGTCGCTCGCGGTGGAGAAAATTTCCGATTTGCGCGCGGGAATCGTGGTGTTGCGTTCGATCAATTTCGTGAACACGCCGCCGAGCGTCTCAATGCCGAGCGAGAGCGGCGTCACGTCGAGCAGGAGCACGTCTTTCACTTCGCCCTTGAGCACGCCGCCCTGAATGCCGGCACCGATGGCAACGACTTCGTCAGGATTCACACCTTGATGCGGCGCTTTGTTGACGAGCGAGCGAGCGACTTCGACAACGCGCGGCATACGGGTCATACCACCGACGAGCACGAGTTCGTCAATCTTGGCGGCGTCAATGCCCGCGTCCTTCAAGCAGGCTTTCACCGGCCCGATGGTGCGTTCAAAAAGTTTGTCCGTGAGTTGTTCGAGCTTCGCGCGGGTGAGCGACTTCTGGATGTGCTTCGGCCCGGTGGCGTCCGCCGTGATGAACGGCAGATTGATGTCGTAGGTCTGCGAGCTGGAAAGCGCGATCTTGGCTTTCTCGGCTTCTTCCTTGATGCGCTGGAGCGCGTCGGGCTGCTTGCGGAGGTCCATGTTATACTCGCGTTTGAATTCATCGAGAATCCAATCCATGAGCGTGTTGTCCCAGTCATCACCGCCGAGATGCGTGTCGCCGTTCGTGGCCTTCACTTCAAACACGCCGTCGCCGATTTCGAGAACGGAAATATCAAACGTGCCGCCGCCCAAATCATAAACGGCGATCTTCTCGTCCTTCTTCTTGTCGAGACCATAAGCGAGTGAGGCCGCCGTCGGCTCATTGATGATGCGGAGCACTTCGAGACCCGCAATGCGGCCAGCGTCTTTGGTGGCCTGACGTTGCGAGTCGTTGAAATAAGCCGGCACCGTGATAACCGCTTGGCCAATCTTCTCGCCGAGACGCGCTTCCGCATCGGCCTTGAGCTTGGAAAGAATCATCGCAGAAATTTCCTGTGGCGAGAATTGCTTGGCCTTGCCGTCCACTTCGACCTCGACGGCGCAATCGCCATTGCTCGCGCGCACAACTTTGTAAGGCATGCGCTTAATTTCTTCCGCGACTTCATCGAACTTGCGACCCATGAAACGCTTCACAGAGTAAATCGTGTTGCGGGAGTTGGTCACGGCCTGACGTTTCGCCGCGTCACCGACCACGCGCTCGCCGGATTTCGTGAACGCCACGACGGACGGCGTCGTGCGTTTGCCCTCGGAGTTTTCCAAGACGAGCGGTTCGCCGGAGTCCATGACGGCCATGCAGGAGTTCGTTGTGCCTAAATCAATGCCTAATACTTTTGCCATAAAATTGTGTATGAAATTGGTTTCTGGTTTAACTGCTGACAGCTTCAACGCAATAACAGTGCCGGATTGTGCCAAATGGCGAGAAACTTACGGAACTATTGAAAACAGATGGAAATAGCAGATTAAACCTCAACCAACGCCGCGTAGCAACTGTGCCAAAAGCGCGGCGTGGCACAGTCGAAAGGCGCGTGGCGCAACGGAATTGGCACAAACGGGAGCCGCGCGACACATTTTTTCCAAGCCGCGGCGGCCGGAATTTTTCTTCAATTTCCAACCGGTTGGACGGCATAATCCCGGTGTGCGGCCAACCTCACAAAAAATTCCCGAGGCAAAAACCGTTGTGCTCGGTAGCCGGACTTTCGAGATCAACTGGAATAATTTTACCGAAGACCGCGCATGGGATGATTTCATTTTCGTGCAACCGGATGGACATCACGAGCAAACGTCGCTCTGGGGCCACGTCCGCACCACGCTCGGCTGGACGGTCGTGCGCGTGGTGCTGACGGAAGACGGTAAAATTATTGGCGGGGCGCAAGTGCAGTTGCGCACCGTCCGGCGGCTGGGCAAATGGGCTTACATCACGTTTGGCCCGGTGGTGGCGGACAATGATTCGCTCGCGGAAAAAACTTTGCTCGCGGAGCTGAAAATTTTCCTGCGGCGGGAACGCGCGCTTTACCTGCTCGCCCAACTGCCTTACGACGCGAAAACTTTTGGCGAACGGCTGCTGGCGGACGGTTTCATCAAAGCGCCGCTGGCACTCGCGCCGTCGAACATGAAGGCGACGCTGCTGCTCGACCTGAAAAAATCCGAGGCGCAACTGCTCGCCGAAATGCGCGTCACGATGCGGCACCAAATCCGGCAGGGCTTGAAACGTGGCCTCACCGTGGAACCGGGTGGCGCGGCGGACTTGGATGAGTTTTGGAAATTGATGTGTGCGTTGTGTGCGCGGCGCAACATCACGCCGAACCCGGCCACACCGGAATTTTTCCACGAACTTTGGAAACATTTCGCGCCGCGCGGCTGGATGCAGATTTATGTGGTCAGGCACGAAAAGAAAACCATCGCCGCCCAAGTGGCGTTCCGGTTTGGCGACTGGTTTCGCGTCTGGAAAATCGGCTGGGACGGCACGCAGGCCGGGCTGCGGCCAAACCAGTTGCTCTACTGGAAATTAATCTGCGCCGCCAAAGCCCAGGGCTGCCGCTACTTTGATTTCGTGAACGTCGAGCCGGGCGAAGTCGGCGGGCCAACGGAGTTCAAGCTCGGTTTCGGCGGCGACGTGAAAATGTTGCCCGGCGTGTTCTGCCATTTTACGAATCCGTTGGTGCGTTCCGCCATGCGCGCTGGCGGTGCGAAACTGCTCGACTCCGAGTTGGGCGTCACACTGGCGCGGGGGCGGTGATTTTGCCGGTGAGCAACGCGTGCTGGCGCGGCAGGAAAATTTTTATGCCCGCCCGAATCACTGCCGGCAGCACCAGCCGCGCGGGTTTGGAAACCAGCTTGCAGCCCCGCAGCAGATAAAATTGGTCGAGCGAATTCCCGTTCTGATAGTTGCGCACAAAAATTTCTGCAATGCGCGGATCGCCGGCCGCAAGCGCCCGCAATTCGTGGAACATCAGCTCGCCGAGATTTTTCTTCAGCGCTTCCGTCTCGCAAAACAGCGTGGCATAGACCAGTGTTCCATCCACGAGATACGAACGCGATACGCCGACCAGGCCGTCCGCGCCGTAGCCGCCGAGCAGAATCACATTCGGATGGCTGAAAACTTTTTCCGCCCACGCATGAAAGGTTTTTTCGTCCTTCCGATCAGCGCGATGCGTGTAGCCGGTGCGGTTGTAAAACGAGCGATACGCTTTGAAGCCCTGCCCCTGAAACTCGCGCAAATCGCGCAGCGGACGCACCTGAAAAAGTTGCGACGCCGAGCGCACGAGTTGTTTCCGTCGTCGCCCAAGTTGCTCGCTGGAATAGTCGCGCAAGCCATCGAGCATCAGGAAATTCATCTGTGAGTTGGCCGTTGCGCCATCCGCCAGCGCGTGTTGAAAACCGTTCGGCCAGCCAAATGGAGTGGCAACTTCCGGCGCGGAAAATTCCGGCGTCGGCAAAACCGGGCGGAAGAAAAACGGCCGCACCTGCCGCCAAAAAATGCCGTGGCGCTCCAAAACTTTCGCGCCCAGCCCGCGCTCCACGGCGGCGTATTCGGCCGGCGACATGGGATGGAGCGGAAAATCCATGGTCAGATTTTCTGCCGGGTCACTTGCTGCCCGGCTTCACGGCGGGAATTTTTTGGAGGTCGGCGGGAAGATTGTTCGGATCAAACGTCTCCACTTGCAACGAAATCAAACTGACGAACGGCATCCCGAAATTCACCGCGCCATTCGAGCGATCCACCACCATCGCCACGCCGACGACGTTGCCGCCGTGCGCGCGGACGATGTCCAAAGTTTCCTGAACGCGACCACCTTTCGTGACGACATCTTCGACAACGAGAATTTTTTCACCTGCAGAAATTTTGAAGCCGCGTCGCAAAACTAATTTGCCGTCTTCTTTCTCCACAAAAATAAAACGCAATCCTAACTGCCGCGCCACTTCCTGGCCGATGACCAGCCCGCCCATCGCCGGCGCGACGACGGTGATTGCGCCGAGCGGTTTTAATTTCGCTGCGAGCGCCGCGCCGAGTTTTTCCACGGCGGGCATTTGCTGGAGCGCGAGCGCGCATTGGAAAAATTGCCGGCTGTGCAATCCACTGCGCAAAACGAAATGGCCTTCCAGCAACGCGCCGGAATCACGAAAAATTTGCAACGCTTCTTCTTTTGTCATGCCAGAGTTTCAAGTTTCAGGTTTCAAGTTTCAAACTTTTTTGCAAACTACGCGCGTGCCGAAATGGATCAAGTTCATCCTCGCCGTCCTGCTGCTACCCGTTTGCGCGGGCGCGGCGCGGGCGTTGTGGCCGGTGCTATGCGCCGGTTCCGGCGCGGACACGGTGTGGGTTCCCATCCTCGGCGGCGCGGCGTGCTGGGTGATTATTTTTTTGCTCATGCCCAAGCCGATGTGGATTTACGTCTTTGGCCACGAACTGACGCACGCCATCTGGACATGGCTCTGCGGCGGCGAAGTAAAAAAAATGAAGGTCACGTCGAAGGGCGGCCACGTCATTATCTCCAAGACGAATTTTCTCATCGCGCTGGCGCCGTATTTTTTCCCGCTCTACGCCGTCATCATCATCGCGGTGTTTGCGCTGGGCAATCTGATCTTCGGTTGGCACGGCTACCTCGTGTGGTTTCACCTGCTGCTCGGTGCGGCGTATGCATTTCACATCACCCTGACGGTTCATGTTTTGCAGACGCGGCAGACGGACATCACGTCGCAGGGTTATTTGTTTTCTGGCGTGGTAATTTTTCTCGGCAACGCAGTGACCTTGTTGTTTGGCATCCCGCTACTCACGCGCCATCCGGAAATCTTTAAAATCTTCGGCCTGTGGTGCACGGAAACGGGCAAAGTTTTCAATTGGCTGCATCACTTGTTTTGAGCCGGGTGACGGGCGACAATTTTTTGTCAGCAATTCAGCCTTGAAATCCGTCCCGCTTTGCCTTCAACTTCCGGCATGGATTTGGCAGACATCTTGGGACGCGAGCAAATCGTCCCTGAACTCAAAGCAACGAACCGCTGGGAAGCGATTGACGAACTCATCGGCAACCTCGTGGCCACCGGCAAGATTCAGCCCGGCGACCGCGACGCCGTGACCGCCGCCGTCAAGAAACGCGAGACCTCCATGTCTACCGGCATCGGCTTCGGCATCGGCATTCCGCACGCCTCGACGGATCTGATTTTTGAAGTGGTCGGCGCGCTCGGCCGTTCCCGCACCGGCGTGAATTTCGACGCGCTCGACAACCAGCCCGTGAAGCTCGTCATGCTGTTTCTCGTCCCGCAAGGCCAGTTTCAGAAACATCTTCACACGCTCGCCAACATAGCAAAACTCCTGCACAAAGCCGATTTCCGCGAAGCCCTCGAAAAATCTCCCGACGCGAACGCCATGCTCGCCGTCATCAAAGAACACGGGAAGAAGTAATTCCATTTTCAAACCGCGAAATACGCGAACCAGCGAAAAATTTCCGGCGACGTCGTTCCGTTTTCTTTCGTGTATTTCGCGTATTTCGCGGTTAAATTTTCCCTGTGTTACCGCACAAACAAATTGAGTCAAAGCTGCAAGCCGCCGTCCGCGAAATTATTCCGGACGCCGATGTCTCCGCAATTTTAGTCCGTCCCTGCGATCCCAAATTCGGCGACTACCAGAGCAACGCCCTCATGTCGCTCGCCAAGGCGCGCAAACTCAATCCACGCCAACTCGCCACGGACGTTCTCGCCAAGCTCGACCTCGCCAACATCTGCGAGAAAGTAGAAATCGCCGGTGCGGGCTTCCTGAATTTCCGGCTGAAAAATTCTCTACTCGTGCAAACGCTCGAAGCAGCGGCGCGTGGTGAACACTTGTTTTTCTCCAAAGCCGCGACGCCCAAAACCATCGTCGTAGATTTCAGCTCGCCCAACGTCGCGAAGCCGATGCACGTCGGGCACATCCGCAGCACCGGCATTGGCGACGCGCTGCAACGCACGCTGCGGCTGCTCGGCCACCGCATCATCAGCGACAATCACATTGGCGATTGGGGAACACAGTTCGGAAAATTATTGCTCGGCTGGAAACAGATTTTGAATCGCGCCGAACTCGAACGCGATGCCATCGCCGAACTCGAACGGCTTTACAAAATCATCAATGCCGAGTGCGACGCAAATCCGGCGCGCCTTGAAGAAGCCAAATCCGAGTTGGTAAAACTTCAGGCAGGCGACGCGGAAAATATTTCCATCTGGAAAGAGATGATTCGCTTGTCGCAAGTCCAGTTCGACACGATTTACTCGCGCCTCGGCGTGAAGTTCGACCATGCGCTCGGCGAAAGTTTTTACAATCCGTGGCTCGGCGAAGTCGTGAACGATCTGCTCGCCAAAAATATCGCACGCGAAAGCGAAGGCGCCGTTGGCGTGTTCAGCGACGGCTCCGTGCCGCCGAAAGAAGACGCGTTTCTCGTCAATCGCGACGGCGAATGGATTGCCGATCCCGCGCTCGTGCGCAAGAGCGACGGCGGCTTCAATTACACGACGACGGATCTCGCGACGATTGATTATCGTTTGAAAACGTGGTTGCCGGATGAAATTGTTTACGTCGTGGACGACCGGCAGTCCGGGCATTTCAAAAAATTGTTCCTGATTTTTGGCCGCTGGAAAAAAGACGAGGCCAAGAAAACCAAGCTCATCCACGTCGGCTTCGGCAAAATTATGGGCGACGACGGCAAGCCGTTCAAAACACGCTCCGGCGACACCGTGAAGCTCGGCGAGTTGCTCGATGAAGCCGTGGAACGCGCCTACCAAACCGTCTGCGAGAAGAGCGCAGATTTGCCCGAAGCGCAGCGCAGAGAAATCGCCCGTGTCATCGGCCTCGGCGCGGTGAAATACGCCGACCTGTTGCCGAATCGCCAGAGCGATTACATTTTCAGCTGGGACAAAATGCTCGCGCTGCAAGGCAACACCGCGCCGTATCTCGTTTATGCGTATGCGCGGATCAAGAGCATCTTTCGGAAATCTGAAGGAGGAAACCTGAAACCTGAAATAAAACTTGCCGCCGCCGAAGAACTCACGCTCGCCAAACATCTGCTGAACTTCGGCATCACGCTGGAGGCCGTGGCGGAGGAATATCGTCCGAATTATCTCTGCAACTACCTGTTTGAACTGGCCGAGAAATTTTCTTCGTTCTACGAAAATTGTCCCGTGCTGAAAGCCGAGGATCAAGCCACGAAAAATTCCCGCCTCGCCTTGTGTGATCTGACCGCGCGCGTTTTGAAGCGAGGCTTGGAAACGCTCGGCATCGAAACCGTGGAGCAGATGTGAACGGATGAACGGTAGGGACGGCGCGCTGCGCCGTCCCCGCCCGAAGCGAAGCGCAGGGCCGAACGAGCGTGGTAAGACCTACGCCTCGTCCGCGCGATTCCGTCGCCTGACGCTGCGCTCGGCGACGGGGACGGCGCAGCGCGCCATCCCTACCAAAAATCTCGCAAGCGGTGTCGGCTTCTGGCAACCTGTGCGCCCATGTCGCGCACGGAAAAACTTCTCGCGGAACTCATCGCGCTGCCCAGCGTGAATGGCGCGTTCCTGCCGCCGCGTCATCCGTTTGCCGGCGAACACCGCGTGGCGGATTTTCTCGCGGCCACGGCGGCGCAAGCGGGTTTGGAAATTGAATTTCAAAATGTTCTCCCCGGTCGCCGCAATCTCATCGCTCGGCTGCGGCCAAAAAATAAAATCACGCAGACCATCCTGCTCGCACCGCACCTGGATACAGTGGGCGCGGATGAAACCAAATTTATTCCCCGCCGTAAAAACGGACGGCTCTACGGACGCGGCGCGTGTGACACGAAGGGTTCCGTCGCCGCGATGCTGGCGGCGGTGCGCGAAATCGCCAAATCCAAATCGCGTCCGCAGACCACGGAAATTATTTTCGCCGGATTGATTGACGAGGAACACGCGCAAGCCGGTTCCCGCGCGCTGGCCGCGAGCGGATTGAAGGCTGATCTGGCCATCGTCGGCGAGCCGACGAATTGCTCCGTGGTCACGGCGCACAAAGGCAGCTTGTGGCTGAATCTCGAAACGCGCGGCCTCGCCGCCCACGGTGCAACGCCGCATCTCGGTAAAAACGCCGTGCATGAGATGGCGTGCATCGTGGATGTGCTGGAGACGGATTACGCGGCGCAGTTGCGGCGGCGGAAACATAAGCTGCTCGGCGTCGGCACGGTGAACGTCGGGAAAATTTCCGGCGGCACGCAGCCGAACATCGTGCCGGATGCGTGTGTGATTGAAATTGACCGGCGCACGCTACCGGGCGAAACGGAAAAATTTGTTCTGGCAGAAATGCGCGCGTTGCTGGCAGCGAAAAAATTGTCCGCAAATTTTTCCAGCGCCAAGCTCGCGCCAGCCTTGCCGATGGAGACGGATTTTAAGCTACCGTTGGTGCAGAAATTTCTGCGCAACGCGGGGCAGACGCGGCCGACAGGCGTGGATTATTTTTGCGACGCGGCGATTTTGTCGGCGGCGGGCGTTCCGAGCGTGGTGTTCGGGCCGGGCGACATCGCGCAGGCGCACACGGCGGACGAATGGATTTCGCTGGCGCAACTTGAACGCGCGAAGGATTTGCTGGTCAGATTTTTCCAGTCGTTGCCTTAATTTTTCATGAGCACAAACAAAACCGATTCTGTCCCGACCGTTGACCACAAGCCGCACGCGGCATTTTTTCGCCAGAGCGGCTGGCTGATGATTGCAGCCATCGTGGGCGGATTGCTGACCTACGGCGTGCATTTCCTGTCGAAATCGGTGGATGAAAAAGAATACGCGGCGTTCGGCCTGCTGCTGATGGTGGTGGCCTGCCTGCCGACGATGCCGTTGCAGATGATCTTCGCGCAGCAGACCGCCAAGGCGCTGGCGACGGGACGCGAACGGCAGGTTGGAAAAATGATCCGGCAGGTGTGCACGGGACTTTTTCTGCTCTGGCTGGTGGGCGCGGTGCTGGTTTTTATTTTTCAAAAGCAAATCGCCGCCGGCTGGCATCTGCCCGGTGTGGGCGGGTTGCTAATCACGCTGCCGTTAATTTTGCTCTCGCTGCTCACGCCGATGTTCAACGGCGTGCTGCAAGGGCGTCAGGATTTTTTCTGGATGGGTTGGGCGTCCATCTTGGGCGGCTTCGGCCGCGTGGCGGGCGCGGCGCTGTTGGTGCTGGCACTGTCGCTGGGCGCGATGGGCATGATGGGCGGCACGCTCATGGGCGTGACGGCGGCGGTGATCATTATGATTTGGCGTTCGCGCGACATCTGGTCGCTGCCGGACGGCGATACAGATTGGAAAAATCTTTCGGGGCAAATCGTGCCGCTGTTGTTCGGCTTTGGCGCGTGCCAGATCATGTTCACTTCGGACACAATGTTCGCCAAGGCGTATTTCAGCGATGACCAGATGGCGCCATACATCGCGGTCGGCACGCTGTCGCGCGCGTTGCTGTGGCTAGTGCTGCCGCTGGCGTCGGTGATGTTTCCGAAACTGGTTCACGCGAGCGCGAAGGCGGAAAAAACAAATCTCTTCGCCATCGTGGTCTTGGGCACGGCTATTTTGGCGGCGGGCGGCGCGCTGGGACTTTGGCTGGTCGGGCCGTTACTGGTAAAATTTATGTCGAAGGCTGCCTACGTCGCCGAGGCGGTGAAATTGATTCCGTGGTATGCCGGCGCGATGATTCCGTTGGCGCTGGCGAACGTGATGGTGAACGACCTGCTCGCGCGCGAACGCTACGGCGTGGTTCCGTGGATGGTGCTGCTCGCGGTAGCCTACATCATCACGCTGCCCTTGATGCTCAACCATTATCCGGGAAAAATCGAAGTCGTGCTACAAACGCTCGGCGCGTTCAACTTGTTGCTCTTTACCATCTGCGCGTTTTTTACCTGGGGCGGGAAGGCGGCGAAGGTGGAGAATAGAAAATAGAAAATTGGAGAACGGACAGCCACTATCCTCCATCCGTTATTTTCCATCTTTGCCGGTTTTGCGCGGCTGCGTCAACGGCGCGGGTGCGCGCAAGGTTTTGTAAATCCAGCCTTCGAGCGGACGCAGCGGGCGCAGCAACCGGTTGAGCGGCGAATAAATCAGCCGCACGCGCACCACGGATAAAAACATCGCCAGCGAATTGCGGAAGAGCGACGCCGTGACTTTCGATCCCACCGCATCCGTCCATTCAATCGCCACTTCCTCGATGCGAAAACCGGCGCGATGAATCGCCACGAGCAGGTTCACATCAAACGCCAAGTCCGCGATGCGCAGGTGTGGATGAATTTTTTCCACCACCGCGCGGCGCATCAGCTTGCACGGGCATTGCGTGTCCTTGATATGCATCCAGAAAAGCAGTTCCACTACGCTGTGAAAACAGCGGCTGACGAATTGGCGAAATTTTGGCTGCGCCCGGTGCAGCACGCTGCCGGGCAACCAGCGCGAGCCGATAACGCAATCCGCCGCTTTCAAGTGCGGCAGCAATTGCAGCACCGCCGCCGGGCCGGTCGCGCCGTCGGCATCAACATAGCCAATGATGTCCGCGTTGCCCGCGAGCTTGAGGCCCTCAATGAGCGCGCCACCCTTGCCGATGGGCGCGGGAAAATCCAGCCAGCTCACGGATGAAAAATCTTTCGCGACGCGCTGCACCACGCCAAGCGTGTTGTCGCGGCAGCCGTTGAGGACGACGACCAGTTGAAACTTGCCAGCGAAATTTCGCCCGAAAAATACCGCGTATTCACGCAGCACCGGTTCGATGCGCGCTTCTTCGTTGTAAGCCGGGATGAGGAGCAGCAGGCTTGGGTCGGGCACTCGGGCAGTTTCAAGCTTCATGTTCCAAGTTTCAAGTTTCGAGTTGCCGCCCGGTTTTAGGAAATAAAATTTACCCGCGCAAATGCCGCACATCCACCGCATCCATGCCGGCAGCGCGGATGGCTTGCATCCCCAAATCCGTATCTTCGTAGCCGCGACAAAATTTCGGGTCCACGCCGAGGCGGCGCGCGGCTTCGAGAAAAATGTCCGGCGCGGGTTTTTGGTTCACCACCATTTCGCTCGTGACGACGGCGTCAAAAAAGTGGCGTATGTTCAAATGCTCCAGCACGCCGATGATGATCGGCTGTGTGCCGCCGGAGGCAACGGCCATCGGGATTTTTCCGTAGTTGGCCCGCGCAATTTCCACGACGGCGTGGATTGGTTCCACGGTTGCCATCAGCGGCAGGTAGGCGTTTTCTTTTTCGTGCGCCACGGCGATGTGGTCGAGCGGACGGCCTTGTTCCTCGGCGAGCATTTTCAAAATGTCGCGCGACGGCACGCCGCCGAGCGAATAAAAACGGTCTTCGGGAAAGTGCAAATCGTGCCGCAGCGTGATGGCTTGCCACGCGCGCCAGTGCAACGGCATGGTATCGGCAAGCGTGCCATCGCAATCAAAGACGAGGCCCTTGGGTTCAAAGTTGTTTGTGTTGGTCATGTAGTTCGTGATGTGTGACGAGTGATGCGTGATAACTAATTCACGCCTCACGCCTCACGCCTCATTCAAATTTGCAAAGCCGCCAGTTTTTCCTCCATATCATGCGTCATCAGCGGATCAATCAGCCCATCAAGGTCGCCGTCAATGAAGTTGGAAAGGTTGTAGAGCGTGACTTCGACGCGGTGATCGGTCACGCGATTCTGCGGAAAATTGTAGGTGCGGATTTTTTCGCTGCGTTCGCCGGTGCCGACCTGGTCTTTGCGGAAGGCGGCGTATTTTGCATCTTCCTCGGCGACTTTTATTTTCAGCAAACGCGAGCGCAGCACGGTCATCGCCTGGATTTTATTTTTCTGCTGCGAACGCTGGTCGGCGCAACGCACAATCATACCGGTCGGCTTGTGAATGATCTGAACGGCAGAATCCGTGGTGTTCACGCCCTGGCCGCCTTTGCCGGACGCGCGACAGACGTTCACTTCGATTTCGTCGGGCTTGATTTCGACATCCACTTCCTGGGCCTCGGGCATCACAGCCACGGTGCAGGTGCTAGTGTGGATGCGGCCTTGCGCTTCGGTCGCGGGCACACGCTGGACGCGGTGGACGCCACTTTCGTATTTCAGACGCTTAAAAACATCCGTGCCGTTGACTTGAAAAACAATTTCTTTGAAACCGCCGAGGTCGGAGGAATTGGAATCCAGCGTCTCCGCCTGCCAGCCGCGCGCCTCGCAATAGCGCGAATACATCCGATACAAATCGGCGGCGAAGAGCGCCGATTCGTTGCCGCCGGCGCCGGCGCGGATTTCGATGATGGTGTTGCGCGAATCCGTGGGACTGGGCGGCACGAGACCGAAATGGATTTGCTGGCCAAGTTTTTTCTCTTCGGCTTCAAGCCGCGCAATTTCCTCCTTGGCCATCAGCGCGAGTTCGGATTCGGCGACTTCGGATTTGAGAAGCACGCGATTTTCTGCGAGCTGCGCGAGGGCTTGCAAATACTCTCCGCCCGCAGCGACGAGGTCTTTGAGGCGGGAATATTCGCGCGACAATTCCTGCGCGTTCTGCGGGTTGTCAAAAATCTTGGCGTCACTCAACAAGGATTCGACCTCGGCAAAGCGCTGGCGGAATTTTTCGATGTGTGGGCGCAGATCCATCGGGATGCGGGCAAAAAACAACCGCCCGCAACCCCGGTTTTTCCGGTGCTGCGGGCGGCGTTGGTAAAAAAACTAGGCCTTCTTTTTCTTCTTCGCGGCGAACGCCTCGGCGGCGGCGGCGGTCTTGGCTGCGCGCTGCTGGAACTTGTCCACGCGGCCGGCGGTGTCCACGAACTTCTGCTGGCCGGTATAGAACGGATGGCAGATGTTGCAGATGCCGACGATGACGGTCTGCTTGGTGGAACGGGTTTTAATCACATTGCCACAGGCGCAGCGGATTTCGGCGTCCACATATTTCGGATGAATGTCAGCTTTCATAAAATCAAAGGGCGTGAACAATAACATTTACGGGGCGGATGACAAGCGGGAATTTGGCTCGAGCGAATTGATCCGGCGAAACGGGCTTTGTGCCAAACCGGAAACATTTTCTGCGGCACGATAAATTTCATTGACTCTGGCGGCGCGCGGGAAAACCATGCCTTCGGTTGCCCGAAGTATTTTCGATGTTTCACAACTGCCATGTGAAGTTGCCGCCGCTTCTGCGGTTAGATCTCCTGCCCCTAATTTTTACCCGTGAAAAACTACATTCTTGATACCAACGTCCTCCTCCACGATCCCAACTCGCTCCTCAATTTTGAGGACAACCACGTCTATGTGCCCATCGAGGTCATCGAAGAGATTGACCGCTTCAAGCGCGAGTCCACCGAACTGGGTCGCAACGCCCGCACCGTCTCGCGGATGCTCGATGGCTTTCGCGGCGACGGTAGTTTGAGCGAAGGCGTAAAGCTGCCGAACGGCGGCAAGCTGAAAATCGGCTTTCATAAAAATGGCAACGGCGAAACCGTCTTCACCCAGGATTCGGTGGACAACCGCATCCTGTCCTTTGCCGCCAGCACGCAAAAGTCGCAGCCGAAGAACTCAACCATCCTGGTCAGCAAGGACATCAACCTGCGCATCAAGGCTGACGCGCTCGGTCTGGCGGCGGAAGATTACGAGACGGATCGGGTATTTATCACCGACCTTTACACCGGCATGATGGAAATGCCCGCCAGCCCGGAAAAGCTTGCGAAGTTCCGCGCGGACGGCGAACTGGAATTGAATGGCGGCAAAACTTATTTTCCGAACGAATATTGCACGCTCGCCGATGAAGCGAACCCCAAGAAGGCCGCGCTGACCAAAGTGGATGCCACGGGGAAAAAACTGATTCCCATCATGGATTCACGCGAAAGCATCTGGGGCATCAAGCCGCGCAACCGCGAGCAGCACTATGCGTTTGACGCCCTGCTCGACGACCGCATCAAGCTCGTCACACTCATGGGCAAGGCCGGCACGGGAAAAACACTTTTGGCGATGGCCGCCGGTTTGAAACGCACCGTGCTCGACCGCGAATTTCGCCGGCTTGTCGTCGCCCGGCCGACAATTTCAATGGGCAAGGAACTCGGCTTTCTCCCCGGTTCGCTCGACGAAAAACTCGCGCCCTGGATGCAACCGATCCATGACGCGCTCGAAATGTTGAGCGATTTGAACATGGGCCAGGATCACCGACGCAGCACGGATTTGATGCGCAGCGGCACGATTGTTGTCGAAGCCTTGAGCTACATTCGCGGACGCAGTATCGCCAACCAGTTCATGATCATTGACGAGGCGCAGAACCTTACGCCGCTCGAAGCCAAGACGATTATCACGCGCGTCGGCCACGGGACGAAAATTATTTTCACCGGCGATCCCTACCAGATTGACAACCCCTATGTTGACTCGTCCTCCAACGGATTCAACTACATCATCAGCCGCTTCCGCGACCAACCCATTGCGGCGCACATAGAACTGCAAAAAGGCGAACGCTCCGAACTGGCCGAGCTAGCGGCAAACATTCTTTGAACGACACCGCACGAATATGTCATAGTCCGTTCGGTCGGCGATTTGTAGGTTGACAATTTATTCAAGTCGCTGAATTGTTAGCCGAATAAGGAAACCGAAGGGTTATGATATCAAACGAACGTCCATCGCCATACGGTCGCCGTCCCTACCAGAGTCAGGGTTACGGCGCATCCAAGTATTCCCAGCAGCCTCGACCACCTATTCAGGAAGACACGCTCAAGAGCGCGGAGCTGCAAGTGGAACGGAAAAACTTTGTCTTCGCCCTCAAGGAAAATCCGCGCGGCCGATTTCTCCGCATCACTGAAGATGTCGGCGGACGCCGCGATACCATCATTATTCCCTCAACCGGCCTAAGCGATTTTAAGAGGGTGATTGATGAAATGGTCCGCGCATCGGACGAGATTCCCGAAAAGCATCCGAACCCGGAAGCCTGAAAATTCAATCTGCAAACTCCGGTGGAATTATTTTTCCGCCGGAGTTTTTTTCTTGCGCGGCTTCGGCGGATTGACCGACTTCGCATCATTCCAAAGCCCTTCGAGATCGTAATGCTTCCGCGCCTCGGCGTGCATGACATGGATGATCACATCAAAATAATCCAGCACCACCCACGACGTCGAGCCCATGCCGTCCTTGCGCGCCGGCTGCAAGTCATGTTCGTCGCGCAGCCGGTCAACAATTTCGCCCACGATGGCGCGCAGATGCGGCTGGCTTGTGCCGGAGGCGATGACGAAATAATCCGTCACGCTCGACAGCTTGCGCACATCAAGCACCGCCAGGTTTTCCGCCTTTTTATTGTCCGCAAATTCGCGGCACAGCAGCGCCAGTTTTTTAGAATCCATAATGACGCCGAGGATTTAACCACAAACAGGCACAGTTGGACATGGATAAATTTTAAATGTAAAGCTTCGCCGCGCAAATGGCCTCGGCCACAGCCGGCGGAACCAGATTTTCTACCGGCAATTTTTTTTCCACCCGCGCGCGGATTTGTGAAGAGGAAACACCAAAGGGAAATCCCTTCAAAGCCCGGCCGCGAAAGGGCGCGGGAAAATTTAGTGCCGAAGAATTTCCGGTGGCGCCCGGCCGCGGCACGACCACGAATTCCGCCAGCGCCGCCAGTTCATTAGCCTTGCGCCATTCATTCAGCTTCGCCGCGTTATCCGCACCGATGAGGTAAAACAGTTCTGCGCCGGGAAAGCGTTTTGCGTAATCGCGCAACGTGTCAATCGTGTAGGACGTGCCGCCGCGCCGAATTTCCTGGTCGTCAATTTCGCAATTCGATTTTCCCGCGAGCGCGAGACGGAGCAGTTGCAGCCGCACGGCGTCCGGCGCGGGTTTGGCATCCGGCTTGAACGGCGATTGTGCAGTGGGAATGAAAAACAATTTTTCCAAGCCCAGTTCTTCCACCGCCGCCTGTGCCACGAGCAGATGGCCCAGATGCACTGGATCGAACGAACCGCCATAGATGCCGAGTTTCATCAGTTTTTAATTCTTAATTTTCAGTTTTAAGTTGTCGGAGCCAAAATCCAACTAAAAACTCAAAATTAATAAATGAAAACCCCTCAGCAGCAGCGCCGCACGCCGTTGAATTTTTCTTCCGTGACCTGCGTGAAAACTTTTTGGTCGTGGCGCGTTTCGCAGGCGTTTTCTTTCGCCCGCTCGAACTGAGTTTCGCCGGACAACTCCTTGGCAAGGCCGAACGCGATAGCCGCCGCGCCTGCTGCGCTGCGCAAGTTCGGGCCGGATTCTTTCAGCGCGTAATCGGGCAGATAGACTGGCGCCGTCTCGTGCAACACCGCTGGCTTGCGTCGCGATAAAAGCAGCAGCCATTCGCGGACGCTCAAGAGGATAATCACCGAGACGAGCGCGAGAAACGTCCCGGCGACAGCGGCATCGAGGAGATTGTTGAAACGGAGCGTGCGGTTGGCGGCAAGGGCTTTGCCTGCGACCTCAACATTTTGTTGTGCTGTTTTATGTTGGGCTTCAAGGTCGGCAATCTTGTCGGGTGCTGGTCCGGCATTTAATTTGTAAGCGCCCAAGGCTCCGTAAGCTTTTAATTGGACTGCGCAGGCATCCTTCAAATCATTTTCCAGCCCCAGAGATTTTTCCCCAAGAACCTTCACCTGCGCTAAGAATCCGATACGCGGGTCGGGATGAAAAATTTTCTCCAAGCCCGCCGTGAATGTCACCGCGAGCAGCCAGATAAGCGGAACGAGCGTCACCAGCGCCAGCCACGGCGAGCGACGCGGAACGCTCGAGGCCGGCGTTCCAATCGCCATCTTCAAAATAATCGTCGTTCCCAAACACAGAGCCATCGCGGCAAGCATCTGGTTGGCGATGCCAAACAGCGGCCAGAGCGAATTGATACCGCCAAGCGGATCGCGCACACCTTGAATCAGAAAATAGCCCCAGCTGCCGACCATCAGCGCGGCGGCGACGACGGTGGCGGGGATATTTTTTGAGTCGCCGAGCGGCTTCCACACTTTGCCCAACACGCCCTGCAACAGATAGCGGCCGACGCGCGTGCCGGCGTCGAGCGTCGTCAAAATGAACAGCGCCTCGAACATCACGGCGAAGTGATACCAGAGGTCGAGCCAGCGGCCGTTGACGACCTTGGAAAAAATGTGCGCCATGCCGACGGCCAGCGTCGCGGCGCCGCCGGTGCGGCCAAACAATGTTTTTTCGCCGAGGTCGTGCGCGAGGGAAGTCATCTGGTCCACCGTGACAGGAAAATTGAGCGCATTGATTTTAGCCACGGTCGCGGCGGGATCGCCTTTGACGTTCATGGAAAAATAGACGCCCGGATCCAGCGTGCAGGCGGCGATGAGCGCCATGATGGCGACGAAGGATTCAAAGCACATCGCGCCGTAGCCGATGGGCCGCGCGTAATTTTCCCGCGTGATGAGCTTGGGCGTGGTGCCGCTGGCGATGAGCGAGTGAAACCCGGAGATCGCGCCGCACGCGATGGTGATGAAGCAGAAGGGAAATAATTTCCCCGCGACGACGAGGCCGGAGCCGTCAATGAACTGCGTGATCGCGGGCATTTGCAGGTGCGGCAGCGTGAACAGAATTCCGAGCGCAAGCAGCAGGATCGTGCCGAGCTTCATGAACGTGCTCAAGTAGTCACGCGGGGCGAGCATGAGCCACACGGGCAGGCTGCTGGAAATAACGCCGTAGCCGATGATGATCCACGCGAGCGAAATATCCTTCAGCCCGAATACCTGCGACCAATGCGGACTTTCATAGACGAGTTTGCCGCCCCACACGGCGAGCAACAGCAGCGTGACGCCGAGCGCGGTCGCCTCCAACACTTTTCCCGTGCGCAGAAACCGCATGTAGCCGCCCATGAACAGCGCGATGGGAATGGTCGCGCCCACCGTGAAGACGCCCCACGGACTTTCCGCCAGCGCGCGAACAACGACGAGCGCGAGGACGGCGAGGAGAATGGTGAGGATGGCGAGAATCGCCAAAACGGAAATGGCGCCGGCGGTTGAATTCAATTCTTCCTTCACCATTTCGCCGAGCGATTTGCCGTTGCGCCGCATGGACGCGAAGAGAATCACGAAATCCTGCACGGCGCCGCCGAGCACGACCCCGATCAAAATCCACAACGCGCCGGGCAGATAGCCGAATTGCGCCGCGAGCACGGGGCCGACGAGCGGGCCGGGGCCAGCAATCGCCGCGAAGTGATGGCCGAACAAAATGAATTTATTCGTGCGGACAAAATCCTTGCCGTCGTCGTGGACTTCGCAGGGCGTGGCGCGGCGGTTGTCGAGCATCAGCACTTTGAGCGCAATCCACTTCGAATAAAACCGGTAGCCGATGGCGTAGGTGCAGACGGCGGCGATGAGCAGGTAGGCGGAATTCACCGGCTCGCCGCGCTTGAAGGCGAGTGTGGCGTAGGCAAAGGCGCCAAGCAGCGCGAGCGCAAACCAGAAAAGCGGGGCGAAGATTTTTTTCATCCGATGCTGGCGCAAATGAAAACGCCGCGCCGCACAATTCGCAATTCAATTCGCGCCTAGACGCCGGCGGCGGAATGGACGGGTTGGCAACCGGCGACGCTCCGCGCGCTGCTAGATTTTTCCGGGCAACAGCCCGCCGCCATCTGCCAACCGGAGTTTAGTGGGCGCGAAAAGCATCCGGTGATCTTGCCGCGCCGCGTATTTGCAGGGCTGAAATCGTCACGGGCGGAAGCTCCACGCACCCGATATTCCATAGCGGATGCAGGGCTGTTGCTGGATTTGGACACGCGGCGGATTACGGGCGGCTGGCTGGGGAGTGGAAATAATTTTGCTCGCGCGCTTTGCTCACTGGAAGAACCGGTAGAGGTATTTCCGGCGGAAGCGCTGCAGGTAAAAACTTAATTTCACCTGCCACAAATACTTGAACCGATTGCCGCCGTCCTGCGTGCTGAAATAAAAGCCGTTCATGCTGCCCTGTTCCACCACGCCGGGATTACTCCAATACATTTGCACACCAGCCTGCTGGTCAATCACGATGAACAGATGATCCACCGGCCGGTCAATGAGATTGTGTTCCAGCCACGCCAGCCGCGCGCGCGCCGCCGGTGCGCCAATCAAGTAGGCTTCCGTGCAGCGCGATTGGTTTGCCTCGTAAAGCCGGCGATCACGCCGGAGCTGCCGCCACGGCACATACATATTTCCGCCGGTGCCGACGTAAATGGCGTGGAGCTGCGAAAACGCTTTTGCCTCGGCCACGATTTTTTCCATCTCCGCCATGAAGCGCGGATCCAAAAGAGCGTCGTCCTCGAACACCAGCGCGAGCCGGTGGCCGGCGGCGGCGATTTTGCGTAGCGCCTCCAGATGTTTGAGCGTGCAGGATTTTTGGCCGCGCGACATTTTCATCCGTTCATCGGTGAACAATTTCAAGGCGTCCGCATCTAGCACCTCGGCGTCAAACGGCTCGATGAATTCAAATGGAATCTCCAGCCTGTCCAACTGCTGCTTCATTTGCGCCGCGCGGTCGGTGAACCGCCGGGCGTGGACGATGTAGACCGCGCCAATGTCGCCATTCCTGAACGGATTCATGCGCGCACTTTAATGAATCTGCTTTTGAATAACTACCGCTTTGTGCAAAATCGCAATCGTCATGACGCGTCATTGCCATCACTGCGGCGAACTCTGGACGATTGCCGGCAATCCCGGTCGCGGCGAGGTCTGCATGAAATGCCGCGCCGATTTGCGCACGTGCCTGAACTGCCAGAGCTACGATCCGCGCGTGGCCGAGCAATGCCGCGAACGCCGCGCCGAGCTGGTGCACGACAAGGCGGCGGGAAATTTCTGCGAATATTTTGAATTCATCCGCCGTAAATGGGAGCCGAAAGAAGTAAAACTTTCCCGCGAAGAAGCCGCGCGGGCGAACTTGAAAAAATTATTCGGCGACTAGCTGAAACCTGATGAACCGTCCGCCGCCAATTGCCGGTGATTTTGAACTGGCCGCCAACGCGGCGTGGTCGGCGTGCGCCGCGCCAACCGTGTGCGTGGTGGTTTCGCTGTTCAATTACGCCGCCTACATCGAGGAATGTCTGGCCAGCGTGGCGGCAACGAAAACGGAAAATTTACCCGGCGGCTTTGAAATCATCATCGTGGACGACGCCTCCACCGACAACTCGGCGCAGTTGGCGGATAAATTTTTAGCGTCGACAACGTTGCCCGTCTGCCTCGTCAAAAAAAAATCCAACACCGGCGTGGCCAACACGCGCAACCTCGGCTTGCAGCTTGCCCGTGCGCCGTTGGTTTTCATTCTGGACGCCGACAACACCATCCGCCCCGACTGTCTCGCGTCACATCGCCATGTGCTGGAAATTTCCGACAGCGCGATGGTTTACAGCCACATCAACCGCTTCGACCACGCCACGCGCCGCAGCCTCGGCACGATGTCCGACCGCGAGTGGAACGTGCCGGCGCTGGCCGCGCAACCTTACATTGACGCGATGGCGATGTTCCGCAAAGACACACTTCTGCGCGTCGGCGGCTACTCGCCGGAACTGCCTGGCTGGCAAGACTACGACCTGTGCCTGAAGCTCGCGCAAGCCGGCCTGACGGGAAAAATGATTCCACAAGTGCTGAGCGATTATCGCGTCCACACCGGTTCAATGAATCAAACCAGCCGCCAGTTTCAACGCGAACTGGCAGTTTATTTTTCAAAAAAGTTTTTCAACCTCGCACCGCTGGCGGAAGGCGAACGGCTGTTCGGCATGCCGCGCCACGAGCTCGCGCTCGCCACCGGGCAAAATGTTTTTCCGCACCAGCCGCCCGGCCACGCAACGCGATTTGTCCAGCGGCTGCTCGGCGAAAAATTAAGCCGCAGCCTGCGTCGGCGGATTGTCGCGCTTTACGCCTGGCTGCACCCGCTGCTGCCGCTGCCGGTCATTGTTAATAAAAATGAAAAAAACGCCGACTGACGTATGGCCGCCCCGGATCAATCTCCTTTTCCCAGTTTCGCTCGGCCGGTGAATTTACCAGTGTCCGCGCCGTTCAAATTTTCCGTCTGCACGCTCGTCACCCAGCCCGATGAATACGCGGAAATGGCCGCCAGTTTTGTGCGTGCTGGATTTTCCCCGGACGACACCGAATATCTTTTCAGCGACAACACCGGCGGCAACCAACTTGATGCCTACCGTGGCTACAATCTTTTTTTGCAAGCCGCGCGCGGCGAATTCATCGTGCTGTGTCATCAAGACATTTTGCTGGATTACGACCGCCGCGAAATTTTGGAGCAACGCATCCGCGAACTCGACGCGCTTGATCCCGCGTGGGCCTTGCTCGGCAACGCCGGCTGCGCGCAACGCTTTGGCCTGCCCGTCACCGCCATCAAGATCTCGCATCCGTCCGGCACAGAAACCATCGGCACATTTCCGACGCGCGTGGATTCGCTCGATGAAAATTTCATCGTCGTCAAACGCGCGGCCAATCTTGCGCTGTCGCACGACCTGTCCGGCTTCCATTTTTACGGCACAGATTTGTGCCGTATCGCCAAGATTCTCGGCCGCACGGCCTACGCGGTGAATATTCATCTGCTGCACAAAAGCCTTGGGAAATATGATGATTCCTTCTTTCAAAGCCGTTGGCAGCTTGTAAAGAAATATCAGCAGGCGCTGCACGGTGGGCAAATTTTCACCACGACCGGCCCGGTGTGGCTCACGGGCAATGCGCTGGCAAGCTGGTGGTTTAATTCCGGGCGACGGGAATTTTTATTCGTGCAAATCTACCGCCAACGCGGCGAAGCCTCGGGTGAAGTAAAAAAAATGCGGCAAGAACTGGGCGCGGGTTGGTATGCGTTTTACTGGTGCGGCTATAAAATCAAACAGCCGTTCACCAAAATCCGCGCATGGCTCGGCCGCAAAATTTTCGGCGCGTAAATTTATTCACGCGCAGCCGGTCAGCTGCGACCACAGCGTTTTCAGCGAGAGCGATTGGTGTCGCGCCATGAGCCGCTTCAACGCCAGCGGATGTTCGGCGGGCGTGTTCACGCCGGAAACGGTTGTGCAAGCGGTGCGATAGCCGGCCTCTGCCACCAGATCGCGCACCACCTCGTTGCAGTCGCCGTAGGGAAAACAAAAGTGCGTGATTGGCACGCCGAACAAATCTTCCAACTTTTTCTTCGATGAAAAAACTTCCTCGCGCGCCGCTGCCGGTGGAATTTGCGCCAGCCGGGGATGCGTCAAGGTGTGCGCGCCGATTTCGTGGCCGGCGGCCAGCCATTCGCGGACTTGCGCGGCGTCCATCAGCGGCGACATCACCTCGCCCTTCGGCGCGTCCCAGTCGTTCACTTTGCCGAGCCGGTCGGCCACGAGAAACTGGATTGCGCGAAATTTGCAGCGTGCCAGCGGCTCCAAGCCGTATTGCAGCACGCTTGTAAAACCGTCGTCAAACGTCAGCACGACACGCGGCTGGTTGTTATTTTCCGAAAAAAGTTCATCCGGCATCACGCTCGCAAAACCGGCGGCGTGCAATTCCGTCATCTGCCGGTCAAACAGTTTTTCGCGGACGTAAAGTCCCTTGATGCGGACGCCGCGCGGCAGCGGGCCGAGCTTGTGATACATCAGCATCGGCGTGCCCGTGCGGAAAATTTCCCAGAACGGTGGCAGCGTGGTGTAATAAGCCGGTGTGGCCATGCGGGGATTTTTCACGCGC
Source organism: uncultured Verrucomicrobia subdivision 3 bacterium (assembly GCA_903827955.1). Classification (GTDB taxonomy): domain Bacteria; phylum Verrucomicrobiota; class Verrucomicrobiia; order Limisphaerales; family UBA11358; genus UBA11358. Next base: position 16,657 of record CAIKKJ010000168.1, on the reverse strand, counting down.
GCCGGAGCAACTGCAAATACAATTCGCGCGTTTGTCGTGCGAGCTCCTCGCGGCTGAATTTTGCGCGGACGTGCGCGCTGCCAGCCTGGGCGAAGCGTTGGCGCAGTTCCGGGTCTTGCAACAGCGTGCGCATCGCATTCGTCAGTGCCGGCACGTCGCCGGGCGGCAGCAGAAAACCGTGTTCGCCGTCAACGAAACATTCCGCGAGGCCGTCCTTGCGCGAGGCGATGACCGGACGACCGGACGCCAGCGCCTCGACCGTCACGAGGCCGAACGCTTCGCCTTTGCGCGTGGGATGCACCAGCACGTCAATCGCGGACATGCACAACGAAATCTCATCTTGAAACGGATGCACAGCGGCGACATTTCCCAGACCGAGCGCGCCGATGCGCGTTTTTAATTCCGCTTCCATCTCGCCGTAGCCGATGATGGCGAAGCGTGCGTGTGGAAATTCATTTTTCAGAGACGCGGCGGCTGCGAGAAATTCCATCTGCCCTTTGCCGAGCGGCGGATGAAATGTGCCGATGACTGCCAGCACAATCGAATCTGCCGGCCAGCTCATGCGTTCACGAAATTTTTCCACGGCGGGCGTCCGCGTCGGCAGGATTTTGGAAAAATCCGTGCCGCAATAAATCAGGTGAATGCGTTCCGCCGGGCCTTGCAGATGCGCGCGAACAACGTCCTCCACGGCGCGCGACACGGCGATGACATCGGCAAAGCGCAACAGCAGTTTCCGGCTCAAACCGCGCGGCTTCATCATCAAATGCCGCGTGGCAACGACGCGGGTGCCGATGCCCGTCAGGCGCGCGGCAATAATGCACGGCCAATAGTCGCGGCCTTGGTGGACGTGGATGATTTGAATTTTTTTTGCGCGGATGATCTGGATGCAACGGCGGATGAGGCCGAGTTTCAACGCGCTGCGGTTGGGGACGTTTTCCGTTTTCAGCCCGGCGTTGCGCGCGAGAATTTCGTAACGGCTGCCGGCGGGCGCGGCGATAGTCACATCGTCGCCGAGCGCGTGCAGGCCGGCGGCGAGGTTGAGCGTCTGGTTGTCCACGCCGCCGCCGTTGAAGATGGAATTGACCTGCAGGATGCGGAGCGGGGCGGAGTTCACTTGAGCAGCCGGTAGTTTTTGTGCACGCCGAGCGTGAGGCCGGTGCAGCGTTTGACGATGAGCGCGACGTCCTCCCAGAAATAATTTTTGCGAAAGCGGATGAGCGGGTTGCGCGAGGTGTAGGTCCAGGTGGCGGCGGCCACGGTATCGCGCATCACGGCGGGATGCGTGCCGGTGAAGCGTTTCACCTTCTGGTCGTCGTCGTAATAATTTTTGGAGCAGCGGGCGAGTTCCTCGGCCATCTCGGCGTCGGTGCGGGTAATCTTGAGAAAATTTTCGCGCTTGATGCGCATCTGAACGGGGTCGAGCGCAAAGCCGTAATGAAAACAGCGGCCGCCGGAATTTTTCACATGGAGCTTCTGCCGATCCACCGTGCGAAAACCCTGCGCGCCGCCGAAGGCGCGGATGTTCGGGTCGCGGCGGATGATGCGGACTTCCTTGTAATACCAGCCGAAGGAATAAACTTCCGTCCAGAAGCTGCCGTAAAAATGCGTGTAATCCACGAGCAAGCCCTGGACCTCGGGATGCGCCAGCTCGCGTTCCATCGCGGCGCGCATGGCGGGGAGATTCGCCTCGTGAAAAACTTCGTCGCCCTGGATGTAAACGCACCAGTCGCCGGTGCATTGTTCGAGCGCGAGATCGGTGTTGCGCTTGAACATGGGGTCGCCGGAGCGTTCGTTTTCGTCCCACTCGGATTCGATGATGTGGATTTTGGGGTCGCCGATGGCGCGGACGGATTCGAGCGTGCCGTCGGTGGAGCGCGGGACGTTCACGATGACTTCGTCGCACAGCGGCAGCAGCGAGCGGATGGAGGCGATGAACGGGTAGCCGTTCGCATGGCCGTTGCGGATGAAGGTGAACCCGCTGATTTTCATTTTATTTTTTAAGGCCGTCGAATTCGTATTGAAAAAGCTCAATGTCGCGGCGGTAATGGTCGGCGACAAGGACGCGCAAGTCCGGCGTGTAATAACTCCGATAGTCGTCGTGTTTCGAGGTGTTGGCTTTCGGCAAAGATTCTTTTACGCCGAGCCGGGCACAAACTTTTGCGAAATCTTCCTCCAGCCGTTCGTAGTAGCCGACGAAATCCACAATCAAATTGCCGTCCGCGCCGCAGACGTAGGTGTGCTGGTAAAATTTGTCGCGCGCAATTTCCCAGCGCAGATATTCATCGAAATTTTTCATCGCCTTGATGCGGGCATGATCCGTGCGGTCGGTGCTGCGGAGCAAAAAATGGTAGCGTGAGACGAGCCGGTCCCACGGGTTGCGGACGAAGGCGAATTTGAACAGCCTGCCGTAGATTTCCGGCGGCAGGCAGTTTTGGACGACGGCGGCGGTGACGTGCTCGGGAAATTCCAGCACGCGATGCAGGCCCAGGCGGTTCAGTTTGCCCAGCCACGTCAGGCGACGGCGCAACCGGCTGTCGGCGCGAGGGAAAGCGTGCGGTCGCAGCGCGCGTTGAATGCTGGTGCCAGCGGCTTTGTCCACATGGATGAACAGAAAATTTTTTGAAAGCAGCATGCGGCTTTCAAAGTTTGCGAAGCAACCCCCATGCGTTCAAGCCATTTTCCCTGAAAACAAAACTTTTGTTTTGCGCAGCCCCGGCCAAGAATACGGGACGATGATTTATTTTTTCCGCCAGCTCTGGGAATTTGTCCGGCCCTACCGGTCGCGTTTTTTCCTCGGCTTGGTCACGGGCGTCATCAGCGGCGCCATCGAGCCGTTGTTGGTCGTGACGGTCATTTTCGTTTTTGCCGTGATTTTTCCCGAGGCCAGCCCGGCCACGCTCGGCAAGTTCACCGACAACCTGCCGGCGTTTGCCCGCGACTGGATCCAGCAAGTGCATGACGCGATGAATAACGGCGGCGCGCAACACCAGTCGGCAAAAATCGCAATGGTCGCGCTCATCCCAACGGTCGTGTTTCTCCGCAGCCTATTCGGTTACCTGAACACCTATTTCCTCCAGTGGACAGCGGTGCGCGTGGTCATGGATTTGCGCACCAAACTTTTTGGCCACCTGCTGAAACTCTCCGCCGGATTTTTTGCCAAAAATCCCACCGGCGAACTCATTTCCCGCATCACCAGCGATACCTCCTCGCTCCAGAACATTTTAAGCAACAACGTCGCCGTCATCGTCAAAGACCCCGTCACCGTCGTCTGGACCATTGCGATGCTGTTCTGGTTTGACTGGAAACTCACGTTGATGGCGATGATCGCTCTGCCCATCGGCATCCTGCCCCTGGCCATCTTCAGCCGTAAGGTCCGCAAGTCCAGCCGCGCCATCCAAGGTGAGTCCGCCGACCTGATGAAGGTGATGACCGAGGCGTTCACCGGTCATCGCGTCATCAAAGCCTATAACCTCGAAGCCACCGTGGCCGGCCAGTTCCAGAAAAATTCCCGTTCCTTCGTTGGCCACTACATGCGGATCATCCGCGCGCTGGAACTGCCCGGCCCGTTGCAGGAATTTTTCGGCGCGCTCGGCGTTGCCGGCATTTTCTTTTACCTGCTCGCCAGCGGCCACGTCACGCGCGATTTCGGCCGTCTGCTCATCTACATCCTGTCCATCTTTACGATGTATCGTCCGCTGAAAAATCTGACCCGCTTGCACGTCCAGCTCAACCAGGCTCGCGCCGCCAGCGAACGCGTCTTCCAGCTGCTCGCCACGGAAAATTCCGTGCCCGAACCCGCCGCGCCAAAAATGCTCCACGCCGACCAGGCGGACATCGTTTTTGAAAACGTGGATTTCAACTACGGCGAAAAGCCTGTGCTGCAAGGCATCCACCTCACCGTCAAAGCCGGCCAGCTCGTCGCCCTAGTCGGCGCGAGCGGTTCCGGCAAAACCACCATGGCGAACCTGCTGCTGCGCTTTTACGACCCCGCCCGCGGCACCATCAAAATCGGCGGCGTGGACTTGCGCGACCTCCGCACCTTTGATTTGCGCAACCAGATCGCCGTCGTCGCCCAGGAAAATGTTTTGTTCAATGATACCATCCGCCGGAACATCGAACTTGGCCGGCTCGGCGCGGCGAATGACGATATTGTCGCCGCCGCCAAACACGCGCACGCCATTGATTTCATTGCACAAAAGCCGGAAGGCTTCGACACCATCATCGGCGAAAAAGGGGTCGCGCTTTCTGGCGGCCAGCGCCAGCGGCTCGCCATCGCCCGCGCCGTTTTAAAGAACGCGCCGATCTTGATTTTGGACGAAGCAACCAGCGCGCTCGACACCGAGTCCGAACGCGCCGTGCAGGCGGCGCTGGATGAATTGATGCAGGGTCGCACCACCATTTGCATCGCGCACCGGCTCTCCACGATTTTGCACGCGGACATGATTGTCGTTCTGGATCAGGGACGGATTGTCGAAACTGGCCGGCACGGAGAACTCATCCAGCGCGGCGGCGTCTATCAAAAACTTTACGAGCTGCAGTTTGCCTCTTGAACCGAAATTATTTTTTTAGAAATTGTTCCGCTGCCGGACACCCACGCAAAGCCTGCCGCAGTTGCCAGCATTCCAGCCAAGTCAAATCTTCGCGCCATGAACCTGGCCGCGCCTTGCGGATAAAACCGGCCGGATCTTGAACCCGGCCGCCGGAAAGCTTTTCGTGTTCGCCGCGCTGAGGAATCGGGGTGCCTTTGCCCTGCCGCAATTCCCCGGCGGCATTGGCCGCCACGGCTTTTTCAATTTCCACCTCCGGCCAGGGCAGGTTCAAAAAGTTCATCATCGTCTTCAGCATCGCCACTGGATTTTCAAAAAGTTTTTCGTAACTGATTTCCAGAAATTGTTCCGGTGGCAAGTCGACGCCGGCGGCCTGCGCCCGGCTGACATGTTCGTCCCAAATACGCGCAGCATCACTCGCTTTACGCGGCGCCCACGACCGGCCCCAACCTTTGCTCGCCGCCAGCAGGGAAGCCACGACATCGCGCGGGTCGCGGAGGAGATGAATGATTTTTGCCGACGGTAAAAATTGGTGGATGTCTGGAATGAACTGTGCGTGCGCCGGGGTTTTTTCTAAAAAAACGTCGCCCGCCCGTAAATCGTGGAGCAGATGGGCCAACAGAGAATCAAGCAGATGTTTCTCGGCGGCCAAAAATTCCGCGGCGGTGAGATAACTGGCCAGGCCGGTGCCGCTGCGGCTGCCGGTTTTGGCCGAGGCCGCGTCCTGCCGCCATAACCGGCCAGCGCACCGACATATTCAAAGATACGCGATTCCTGACCGGTCTTGATTTGCGGATGCGTGGCGAGCAGTCGTTGCAGCCAGGTCGTGCCGCTACGCGGGCTGCCGACGATAAACACAATGTTTTCCCCGCACAGGCCGGGGCGGTTGGCCGCATCACTCATGGGTTTTCAATGAATACATTGTGCCGCCGGATTTCAACCAGCAAATTTTTAAATTTGCCGCTGTGAATATCCGTTGCTTGCTTCGCGTCGCGCTGCGCGGGTAAAATTCTTTTCTGATGTCGCACGCCGATTTTGTCCACTTGCATCTGCACACCGAGTATTCGTTGCTCGATGGCGCTTGCCGTTTGGACACGTTGATGGAACGGGCGCATGAATTAAAATTTCCCGCGCTGGCCATCACGGATCACGGCGCAATGCACGGGGTCATCGAATTTTACCAAGCAGCCCGCGCCAAGGGCATCAAGCCCATCATCGGTTGCGAGGTTTATGTCGCACCCGGCTCGCGCTTGGAGAAGAAAAAAGTCGAGGGCGACAAATACCATCACCTCGGCCTGCTCGCGAAGGATGAAGCCGGCTACAAAAACCTCATCAAGCTAACGACTGCGGCACACTTGGACGGCTACTACTACAAGCCGCGCATTGATAAAGAAATTCTCGCCAAGCACAGCGCGGGCTTGATTGCGATGTCCGGCTGCCTCGCGAGCGAGATTCCCGATTTGATCATGAAAGATCAAATTCTCAAAGCGCGCGACGCGGTGGATTTTTTCAAACAGACGCTCGGCGCGGAAAGCTTTTTTCTCGAACTGCAAAACCACGGCATTCCCGAGCAGGCGAAAGTAAATAAGCAATTGCTCATCTTCGCCAAGGAATTCGGCCTTAAATGCGTGGCGACGAATGACGTGCACTACGTCGAGAAGGGCCATTCGCACGCGCACGATTGTCTTGTGTGCATCGGCACGCAGGATTTGTTGAGCAATCCCAAGCGCATGAGCGCGGGCTATTTGCCGGAGCAATTTTTTCTGCGCAGCGCCGAGGAGATGAAGGCGCGCTTCGCCGAAGTGCCGGAGGCGGTGTTGAACACGCGCGCGGTGGCCGAGATGTGCAACTTGGAGATTCCCTTTCCCAAGGCGGGCGACACGCGGTTTTATCCGGTGTTCAATCCGCCAGAACATTTCACGCGCGACGGCTATCTACGACACCTGCTGGCGGAAGGTTTGTTCCGCCGCTACACCATCCATGCGAAAGCGGAGGGCAAGGAATTCATCGTCACCGGCATTGATGATCCGAAAAGGTTACCGACATTCGATGCTAATCAACCCAATCAGGAACAAGCCATCAAAACGGTCATCGACCGCCTGCAGACCGAACTCAAGATCATCGAGATGCAGGGCTACATCTCGTATTTCCTCATCGTCGCCGATTTCGTTCAATACGGCCGCAGCAAGGGCATTTCCTGCGTGGCACGCGGAAGCGCCGCCGGTTCCGTGGTAACCTATCTGCTGGAGATCGCGAACGTGGATCCGATTCGTTACGCATTGCTGTTTGAGCGCTTTCTGAATCCCGAGCGTGTCAGCCCGCCGGATATCGACATTGATTTCGCGGACGACCGTCGCGCGGACGTCATCGAATACGTCCGTGAAAAATACGGCCGCGATGCCGTGGCGCAGATCATCACGTTCGGCACGATGGGCGCGAAATCCGTCGTGCGCGATGTCGGTCGCGTGATGGGTTTGCCGTATGGCGACGGCGACCGGCTGGCGAAATTGATTCCCGCCGAATTGAAAATGTCGCTCGCCAAAGCGCTCAAGCAGGTGCCGGAACTCAAGGAAGCTTACGAGACTGAAGACGTGACGCGCGAGCTGATGGACACGGCGTTCATCCTCGAAGACCTCACGCGTAACGCCAGTGTTCACGCGGCGGGCGTGGTCATCGGGCCGGAGCCGCTCGTGAATTTGTTGCCGCTGAAATTGGACGACAGCGGCACGCTCGTCACGCAATACGCGATGAATCCCGTCGGCGAACTCGGTTTGCTAAAGATGGATTTTCTCGGGCTGAAGACGCTGACCGTCATCCGCAACACCTGCGAAATGGTCAAGCGCACGCAGGGCATCGACGTGCCGATTGACAGCCTGCCGCTCGACGATAAAAAAACCTACGACCTGTTGAACCGGGCGGAAACGCTCGGCGTATTTCAGCTGGAATCTAGCGGGATGCGCGACCTGTGCAAAAAATTTCAGATCAGTTCCGTCGAGCACATCACCGCGCTCGTGGCGCTGTATCGTCCCGGTCCGATGGATTTGATTCCCGATTTCATCAAGCGACGGCACGGCGAGATTAAAGTGGAATATGAGCATCCGTTGCTTGAACAAATTTCCAAGGAGACCTACGGCATTCTGATTTATCAGGAGCAGGTGATGCAGGCCACGCAGTTGCTCGCCGGCTACACGCTCGGCGGCGCGGATTTGCTGCGGCGTGCGATGGGCAAGAAAAAGGTCGAGGAAATGCAGCAACAGCGCGAGACGTTCGTGAAGGGCTGCCACGAGAAAAATAATATTCCCAAGACCAAGGCGAACCAGATTTTTGATTTGCTCGAAAAATTTGCCGGCTACGGATTCAATAAATCGCACGCCGCCGCGTATGCCATCGTCGCGTATCAGACCGCGTATCTGAAGGCGAACTATCCGGTGGAATATTACTGCGCCATGATGACGAACGACATGGCCGCGACGGAAAAACTTTCTGAATACATCGCCGAAGCCCGCGACGCCGGCATTGAAGTCCTTGGGCCAGATGTCAACGAGAGCAGTGTTTATTTCGCTCCCGCGCGAGAAGGCAAAACCATCCGCTTCGGTCTCGCCGCGATCAAGGGCGTGGGTGAAGGCGCGGTGGAAGTGATTTTGAAGGCGCGCAACGAAGGCGGAAAATTCAAGTCGCTTTCGGATTTATGCGAGCGCGTGGATGGCCGCACGCTCACGCGAAAACCATTGGAGGCATTGATCAAAACCGGTGCGTGTGACACGTTCGGGCAGACGCGCGCCACGCTCGCCGCGCAAATCGAGCGCACCCTGTCGCGCGCGGCGAGCATTTTGTCCGACAAGCAGAAGGGGCAAAGTTCACTGTTCGGCGCACTCGAAGAAAAATCACCCGCCATGCCGGAGACGATTTCGAATCTGCCCGAATGGCCGCAGCATGAACTGCTCGCGCATGAAAAAGAATTGCTCGGTTTCTACGTCACCGGCCACCCGCTGACGCCGCTCGTGCCGCTGCTCGAAAAATTTTCGCTGCACAACACCGCCAAGCTGGCTGAGGCGACGAACCGTAGCATGACGCGCATCGGCGGGATGATTTCAGCGGTCACTCATGGGGTCTCCAAAAAATCCGGCAAGCCGTATTCGATGGTGACGCTGGAGGATTTGGACGGTTCGGTGCAGTTGCTCGTGATGAACGATTACGACAAGTTCCGTCCGCTGTTGGAGGTGAACAAAGCCATCCTCGTCATCGGCGAAGTCAGCACGGGTGAAGATCGGCCCAAGATTTTTCCGCAGGAAATCATGCCGCTGGAAGATGCGGCGAAGAAATATACCAAGGCAGTTCACCTGCGTCTGAACACCGCGCACTTGCAGCCGGAGGACATGGCGCGCGTGCAGCAGCTCACCGCCGGGCATGCCGGCAAATGTCCGCTGTTCCTGTGCTTCCTGCGCCCCGAAGGCACGATGATTTTTCTCCAGACACATGAACGTTTCGGCGTCACACCGTCCATCGAGTTGGAGCACGCGGTGAACAAGATGTTCGGCGAAAAAACCTACTACGCCCGCGTGGACGCCAGCCTGCCGGAGAAGGCCAAGCGCAGTTGGGAAAAGAAAAACAACGGCGGTGGTGGCGGCGATGAATAGCTTATGAAAACCCGCCGTGAATTTTCCAAATCCGCCGCCACGCTCGGCATGCTGGGCGCAGCGGGACTGCCATTGAGCGCAGCGGAAACTCCTGCCGCCATTCCGACTGGCAGCGATGACCGGCGCTACTGGATTTCAGTTCTTGAAAAAATTTCGCGACCAGTTTTGGAAAATCTTTCGCGGCGCGAATTGAAAAGAAATATGCCGGTGGAGGAACAGCCGGGCGCCAAGCGCGCACCGTTCACCCACCTTGAAGCATTTGGCCGGCTGCTCTGCGGCATCGCGCCGTGGCTGGCACTGGAAAAACTTTCGGCCGACGAACAAAAATTGCAGTCGGAGTTGATCAAGCTTGTGCAGTTGTCGCTGGATGCAGCCAGCGATCCGCAGTCGCCCGACTTCATGAATTTTTCCGGCGGTGGACAATCACTGGTGGATTCGGCTTTTCTGGCGGAGGGAATTTTACGCGCGCCGAAAGTTTTGTGGGAGCCGTTGGAATTGGGGGTCAGAAACCAAATCATCACTGCACTAAAATCTTCACGCAAAATCGCCACGCCCACGAACAACAACTGGGTGATGTTCGCCGCGATGATCGAAGCTGCGCTCTTGGAGTTTGGTGAACCTACGCTAGAACCACGCCTTGAAGGCTGCATCCACAAAATGCTCGGCTGGTATGTGGGCGATGGTGCTTACGGCGACGGTGAATTTTTTCACTTCGATTACTACAACAGTTTTGTCATTCATCCGATGCTGCTCGACGTCCTGGCTGCCTTGAAAAAACACGCTGCGCAATTCACGGCGGCACACGTCACTGAACTGAAGCGCGCGCGCCGGTTTGCGGAAATCCAAGAACGGCTGGTCGCGCCGGACGGCACGTTTCCGTCGCTGGGCCGCTCGACGACCTATCGTTTCGGCGCGTTTCAGACACTGGCGCAAATTTCTCTGCTCGGAGCGCTGCCCGAAAAAATCAAGCCAGCACAAGTCCGGTGCGCGCTCACGGCGGTCATCCGGAGAATGGCCGAGGCACCGGGAACGTTTGATGCGAACGGCTGGTTGCAAATCGGCTTTTGCGGCCATCAACCCGCGCTGGGTGAAAATTATATTTCCACCGGCAGCTTGTATTTGTGCAGCGCTGGATTGCTGCCGCTCGGCCTGCCGCCAACGGATGAATTCTGGAGCGCCCCCGCTGCGAAGTGGACGCAGCAAATGATTTGGACGGGCGAAAATCTCCCTGCTGACCACGCCGTGACCGATGTGAAGACGGTTGAGGTGCCGGCGCTGAAGCACTCCGGCGCATAATTTTCGCAGCACGAAGCTGGTCTGCCGGACGATTTTTCGTGACGAAAAAATGCGTTTCGTCACCCTGTGCCGCGACCGACTAAATCTGAATTCAAACTATGAAAACATTGTCTGTGATTTTACTGGCCGGAGTGGCCACCGGTTTTTCTGCGCTGGCCGCACCGGTGGACTGGAGCAAGCTGCCGCCCGCTTCCACCAATGCGGAGGTGACGTTCGCCAAGGATATCGCCCCAATCCTTAAAGCGTCGTGCGTGCGCTGCCACGGTGCGCAACGTCCGCGCGCCGGACTGCGCCTGGATTCGTTGACCGGCGTGATGGCTGGGACGGAAAATGGCGCGGTGTTGAAGGCCGGTGACAGCGCAAACAGCCTGCTCGTAAAATCCGTTTCGCAGCTCGATCCTAAAACCGCGATGCCTCCGAAGCCGCGCGGATCACGAGGTCCGCGTGGGCCGCAGGGAACGAATGCGCCGGCGGCGGGCCAACGGCTCGAATCTATTGTCCATCGCGACGGCGAGCTTCATGGCACAAACACCATCACCATGCGTGAACGCGGCCCTGATGGTCCACAGGGCACCAACGCACCGGGACAACGCCCGCGCAATTTCGGCCCGCCCGCGAAACCGCTGACCCCCGAACAGGTCGGGCTGGTGCGCGCGTGGATCGACCAGGGCGCAAAATAACTTTGATTCTGAAAAGCAAACCGCCGCGTTGAAGCTTTTTTCAACGCGGCGGTTTTTTGCCCAGAGGTTTTACTTCACCGCTGCCCAGACGCGATGCACATCATCGTGTTCGTCGAGCGAGTGCAGAAAATCGCCGACCTCCTCGTGCTGCGCCTCGGTGAGTTCAGGAAATTGCTTTGGAACGTAGCCGATTTCGCTCGTCACTACCGTCCAGCCATTCGCCGCGAGCCATTTGGAAACGGTGGCTACGGCTGTGCGTTCGCAAACAAATTTTGCACCAGTCGCGCCTTCTGGCACATCGTCATTTTGCTGATGCGTAAGTATCTCAACTTCATTGGCACCCGCTTCAATCGCTGCACCTTCGCGGTCAATGTTTGCGTCCGGATGATGCGCCTCGACAAGGCCGACGTGGTCGAACAAAAATTTATTACTGCCCGCCGTGCCGAGTTGTCCCTTTTTGAAAAGCACGCGAACTTCCGGCGCGGTGCGATTCACGTTGTCGGTGTAAACTTCGACGATGAGCGGAACTTTGTGCGGGGCGTAGCCCTCGAACACGACGTGCTCCATGATGAGTTTTTCATCGCCGATGCCCGCACCTTTGTTGATGGCGCGCTGGATGGCATCCTTGGTGACGCTGTCCTTCTTCGCTTTTTCCACGGCGGTGAAAAGCCGCGCGTTGGAGGAAATATCCGCGCCGCCCATTTTGGCGGCCACGGAAATTTCGCGGACCAGTTTGCCGGTCGTGCGGCCTTTTTTGAGGCCGGCGACCAATCGTTTAGCATGAAGCCATTGGCGTCCCATAGTTGGAAAACTATAACAGAGCAGCGGGTAAACATTCAACCGCCCAATCAACTTTTACCTTCACCAATCTTTGACTGGTCGGGAATTGTTGCGCGGCTTTTCCTGCGGCTTCAATTGCAGCAACTGCTCGTGTCCCTTTTGCGCGTCGAGCAGACGCTTCGCTTCATCGGGCGTCATCTCGCCCGGCTTGACCGGCTGGGCCGGCTGCGGGTCTGACTTTTCGTCCTTCGGTTTGTCGCCCGAATCTTTCTTTTGTTCCGGTGGTTTTTGTTCCTTGTCTTTTTTTTGGTCGGATTGTTTTTGATCGTCCTGCTTCTTCTGTTCCTCTGATTTTTTCTGCTGGCCGTTTTGTGATTGCTGGTTCTTTTGGTCCTGCTGCTGGTTTTGTTGTTGATTCTGCTGCTGTTGCTTGAGCAACTGTTCCAGCTTTTTCAACTTCTCGTCGTCGGGATACGTCTTCAATCCCAACTCCACACGCTCCAGCGCCGCCGGCACGTTATTGGAAATATAAAGCTGCGCACCGCCGTTGAAAAAATCTTCGGCTGGCGCAAGCTGCGCGCAAATTTTTTGCGCGGCGATAAGCAGCAGGCTAAGGCAGATGAGGAGTCGCGATATCATCAATGTCCTTCAATTTCTTGGTGTATTCTTCAAACTGTTTCTCGGCGATTTTATATTTCTGCGTCATCGCCTGCATGATTTCATGAGCGCGATGGAATTCCGCACGTTGCACTGCCGTGTCCGCGCTCGCCTTGGCTGACTGCAAAGCCGCCTTGATCGCGCGCACCTGTTCCGCCGCACCCTGCGCGAAGCGATAATTGAATATTGCGTCCGCATCGTTCGTGTTCAACATCACGGCGCGCTCGTAAATTTTTGCCGCCGCGTCAAAGCCCTGTTCCAGACCGTCCAAATCCTTCGCCGATTTCGCCTTTTGGAACTGCACGTTGCCAAGGTTGTAAAATGCCCGTGCCTGCAATTTCAAATCCGGCGACAGCGTGACCTGTTGGAAAAAATTCTGCGCCAGATCAAAATTCGTCGCGCGATACGCCGCGTCACCGGCGTTGAAAACCAGTCGCAGGTCGTTTGTCTGCACCGCTGCCAGCCTGGTTAATTCCGTAAGCGCATTGGTGAAATTGCCGGCGCGGTAATCGCGCAACGCGGTCGCCGGAGACGCCAGGGCGGCGCTCGCAGACAGACCAAATACCAGAAACATGATCACGACGGTTTTGGAAACGCCATCTTCCGCATCCGCACGGTGCGCTTGCTTTCTGGAACCACGCCGGGCTGAATTCCGACGTTCCGGCAGAAAAAATTCCGCCAGCAACAAAAGCATTGCCGCCGTCAGCGGCCAGTAAAACTGCTCGTGATACCGCCGCACCAATTTTTCTTTCCCTTCTGATTTCGGGAGTGGCGCGAGACCGCGTTCGTAAAGCGTGTTGATGGTGTCGGCACCACGCAACGGCAGGTAAAATCCGCCCGTCGCCGTGGCGATATCATGCAACAATTTTTCGTTCAAGTGCGACTTCACAACCTGGCCTTTGTCATCGCGGACATAATCCGAATTGCCGTTCGCATCTGCGATGGTGATGAGTGTTCCTTCCGCCGAGCCGATGCCGATGGTGAAAATTTTCATGCCTTCCTTGGCCGCGTTTTGCGCGGCTTCCAGCGCGCCCTCGTCGTTGTCCTCGCCGTCGGTGAAGAGCACGAGCGCGCGGTGATTGCCTTTTTCCTTGAATGCTTCCAGGCTGGTATTGATCGCCGCCGCGAGCGCCGTGCCGCCTTGGGAAATGGAGTTCACATCCAGCGCCTGCACACTTTGCTGGAACGCGGTGTCATCAATCGTCAGCGGGCACGAAAGAAATGCATCACCCGCAAACGCCACGAGACCAAGCCGGTCGGCTTTCGCCGTCTGCATCAATTCCAGCGCGGCCAATTTCGCCCGCGTGAGGCGGTTCGGTGAGATGTCCGTCGCGAGCATGGATTTTGACGTGTCCACCGCCACGACGATGTCCAAACCATTTTGCTGCACTTCTTCAAGATCATACCCGCGCTGCGGCTGGGCGATGGCGATGATGAGCAGCGCCACCGCCAGAATCACCAGCGCATATTTCCATTTCCGCCGGGCCATGGAAATGCCGACCGTGAGTTGCGACTGCAAACGCGGCTCGATGAATTGCGTGAGCAAACGTCGCTTAATGTCCTCGCTCCAAACAAAAAACAGCGCCAGCAACGGCGGAATCACCACCAGCAGCCACAAGATTTTTGGATGTTCAAATCTCATGGCAACCTCCGGAAGGCGGTTTGTCCCAGCACCTGTTCAATCAGCAGCAGCGCCAGTCCGGCGGCCGCAATCCACGGAAACAATTCTTTGAACTGCGTGTATTTTTTCACACTCGCCTCCGTTTTTTCCAACTTGTCAATCTCCGCGTAGATTTGCAGAAATTTTTCCGCGTTGTCGGCGCGGTAATATTTTCCGCCAGTCCCATCGGCAATTTTTTGCAACGTTTCCTCGTCCACGTCCACCGCCATCATCTGATAAACCTTGCGGCCAAACATATCGCGCACCGGCATCGGTGCCTGGCCGCGCATGCCGATGCCGACCGTATAAACTTTCACGCCGAGTGATTTCGCCGCTTCCGCGGCGAGCAACGGTTGCAATTTTCCGGCGTTGTTTTGTCCGTCGGTCATTAGAATCACGATTTTGCTTTTCGCCTTCAAATCACGCAACCGGTTCACCGCCGTTCCCAGCCCGTCGCCGATGGCCGTAGAATTTTGTTCGATTGCGCCAATCTCCAGACGATCCAAATTCTCGTGCAGGAAATCGTGATCCAACGTCAGCGGCGTGGCGATGAACGCCTGCGACGCAAATAAAACCAAACCAATGCGGTCATTCGGACGCTTGTCAATGAAACCCTTCAGCACTGTGCGCGCCATGTTGAAGCGGTTCACGCGCTCGCCCTTCACTTCAAAGTCTTCCGAAATCATGCTGCCGGACATATCCAGCGCCACAACGATGTCCACGCCGCTCGCTTTTACTTCCGTCGTGTTCTTCACCAGCCGCGGCTGCGCCAGCGCCACAATGCCCAGCGCCAATGTCAGCCAGCGCAGCGAGCCAAGAAAACCGCCGAAGCGCGAACGGCTGATATTCTGCATCGAACGCACCAGTTGCACCGAGGAATACACAAACGCCGGCGGCGCACCGCGACGTCCCTTCAGCCACGCCAGCACCGGCAGGAGCAGCAGCAACAGCAACAGCCATGGATGCGCAAATGTCATTTCGGATCAGAACCTTCGGGATTTATTTCGGAATTCGCCGCGCGCGGTGCCGTTTCTTCAATCAACCGCCACGCCGAGCTGTGCAGCCCGCGCAGCTCATTTTCGCCCGGCTCATATTTTGCAAACTTCACCAAGTCGCAGCTCGCGAGAAAATTGCCGAGGCTTTCCTTCTGCTCAGGAAACAATAATTTTGTTCCACCCAGCTCGCGCAGAAATTCTTCCGTTGTCCGCTCCGGCGCGTGAAAATCAAATCGCTCCTCGAGATACCCCCGCGCCGTATCCGAAACCGCGACCACAAACGGCTTCGGCTGCCCGATGAGCGCGAGCGCTTCATCCAATTTCTGTTTTGCCCGGATGTGCGGAGGAATCGGCGGCGGCAGCACGATGTTCAGCTTGCGATTCTTCCGCCAGCGCCACCACAAAAACGCCGCGACTGCCAGCGCGATGACAATCAGTCCCCACCAAAGCCAAGCCATTCCGTCCGATATCTCAATCGGCGGCTTGATGTCGCGGATGTCGGTGGCGTCGGCAATATTTTGTGTCGTAGCGTTCGTGCTCATCCGCGAAGTCTCCGTTTCTCTCGCGACTCAAAAAATCTTCCCAGCGTCACGCCATACGGCTGATCCGTCCGCAATTGAATCGCATCAATGCCTGATTTGCGGAACAGCCGCGCCAGTTGCTCCTGCGATTTGGCCTGCCGGTCGGCGAAGGCTGCACGCTTCCGTGCATCACCGGTGTTAACTTCCACGATCTCGCCGGTCTCCGCATCTTGAAATACCAACCGTCCCAAGTCCGGCAATTCCAACTCACGCGGGTCGGTGATTTGCACCGCTACGAGGTCATGCTTGCGATTCGCTTGCTTCAACATCGTGGAAGCAGATTGTGCTAGCGACTCCAGCAACATCATCTGCGAACGCGAACGTCGCTCGCCGCGACCCGGCGCAGCGGGCGAACCGATGAAATCAGAGATGACCACGGCAATCGCCTTGTGCGATTGCACGCGCAAAAGAAATTCCAGCGCCTGATTCAAATCCGTCCCGCGCCGTTTCGGTTCAAAAAATAAAACTTCGCGGATGACGCGCAGGACGTGACTGCGACCTTTGCGCGGCGGAATAAATTTTTCCACCTCGTCGCTGAAGAGGATGAGGCCGACCTTGTCGTTGTTGCGGATGGCGGAGAAGGCGAGCACCGAGGCGATCTCGGCGGCGAGTTCGCGCTTGGACTGGTCGCGCGAGCCGAACAGGCCCGAGCCGCTCACGTCCACCACGAGCATGAGCGTGAGTTCGCGTTCCTCGACGAACTTCTTGATGAAGGGATGATTCATCCGCGCGGTGACGTTCCAGTCAATCGCGCGCACGTCGTCGCCGGGCTGGTATTCGCGCACCTCGTCGAAGTTCATGCCCTGGCCCTTGAAGACGGAATG
>CAIKKJ010000167.1 GCA_903827955.1 uncultured Verrucomicrobia subdivision 3 bacterium | reverse complement strand
GCCGATGGGGTCGAAGTGGACATGGGTTCGCTGGGCACGAATGAGACGTTTGTCAGCGCCCTCACAGCCGATGCGGCGGTGCGCCAGCAATTTCTCGACAAGGCACGCGAATTGAATCTGCAAATTCCCTCGCTCGCGATGTCGGGCTTTTACGCGCAGTCATTCGCCGAGCGCCCGACGGTGCCGCGCATGGTGCAAGATTGCATTGATACAATGGTGGCGATGAAGGTGAAGATCGCGTTTCTCCCGCTCGGGGTGCGCGGCGATCTGGTGAAACACCCGGAACTGCGTCCGGCCATCGTGGCGCGTCTGAAAGCGATCGCCCCGGCCGCGGAAAAAGTGGGCGTGATCATCGGCTTGGAAACCTCGTTGCCGGCCGCGGAGGAAATCAAACTGCTCGATGAAATCGGCTCGCCGGCGGTGAAATGTTATTTCAACTTTTCCAACGCCTTGGGCGCTGGCCGCAATGTGCCGGATGAATTGCGCATTATTGGCAAAGATCGGCTCTGCCAAATTCACGCCACCGATGAGGACGGCGTGTGGCTGCAAAACGATCCGAAGATTGACATGCCCAAGGTGAAGAAAGCCCTGGATGAAATGGGCTGGATCGGCTGGCTGGTGATCGAGCGCTCCCGCGATGCGAAAGACGCGCGCAACTTGAAGAAAAATTTTGGCGCGAACACCGCGTATCTGAAATCCATTTTTCAAAAGCCATGAAGATTCAATTATTCTGCGCAGCTTGGTTAGTCGCGTTGTCCGGCGTGGCGAATCTTGTTGCGGCGGACAAGACCATTGAACAATGGGGCATGTATGAGTTTGCGCTCCACGGGCCGACGAATGGCAATCCGTTTCTGGATGTGAAGTTTTCTGCGCGCTTCACGCAAGGTGACTCAATCGTTGAGGCGAATGGGTTTTATGACGGCGACGGCGTGTATCGCGTGCGCTTCATGCCGGAAAAAATGGGCGCGTGGAAATATGAGACCGTCAGCGGCGCGCCGGAACTGGACGGCAAGACCGGTGAGTTCACCGTGACGAAACCATCTGCACCAAACCATGGCCCGGTGCGCGTGGTTAACACGTTTCACTTTGCCTACGCCGACGGCACGCCTTACAAGCAGGTTGGCACGACGTGCTACGTCTGGGAGTTGCAGCCTGAGGAATTGCAGGAACAGACGCTGAAGACGCTCGCGGTCTCGCCGTTCAACAAGATCCGCTTCTGCATTTTCCCTAAGCGCTATACTTGGAACACCAACGAGCCGATCCTATATCCATTTGCCGGAAACCCGGCGGCGACGAACTGGGACTTCGCTCATTTCAACGCGAAATACTTTCAACACCTCGAGCAGCGCGTCGCGGATTTGCAGAAGCTGGGCATCGAAGCGGACGTCATTTTATTTCATCCGTATGACGAAGGGCATTGGGGCTTCGACCGGATGCCGGCAGAGGTGGATGATCGTTATCTCAAATACGTCGTCGCGCGGCTCGCGGCGTATCGCAACGTCTGGTGGTCGCTGGCGAACGAATACGATTTCATGAAGGAGAAAAAGGAATCGGACTTCGTGCGCTTTGGCGAAATCGTGGCGCACGATGATCCCTATCATCACCTGCTTTCGATTCACAATGGTCAGAAATTTTTCAACCACACGTTGCCGTGGATCACGCACGCGAGCATCCAGAACGGCGCGGCGGTGGAGGAGGTCGGCCGCGCGGAACTTTATCGCGACGTGTATCGCAAGCCCATCGTGTATGACGAAGTGAAATACGAGGGCAACATCGAGAACCGCTGGGGCCAGTTATCCGCCGAGGAAATGGTCTTCCGGTTTTGGAACGCCACCATTGCCGGCACTTACTGCGGCCACGGTGAAACTTACAGAAGCGACGACCAAGTTCTCTGGTGGTCCAAGGGCGGCGTGCTCAAAGGCCAAAGCCCCGCACGGCTCGCGTTTCTAAAAAAAGTTTTGGATGAAGCGCCCCCCGAAGGCATCGAACCGATTGACAAGTGGCAGAACTCGCCAATTGGTGGCCAGCCCGGAAAATATTATCTGATCTATTTCGGCAAACAAACGCCGACGAACTGGACGTTTCAAATCCCGAAGCCGCCGCTCGGAAAACTGCAATCTGCCGATGACCTGAAATTCACCGCCGAAGTCCTCGACACTTGGAACATGACCGTCACGCCACAGGACGGCGTTTTCACGCTGAAGAAAAAGGATGGTTATTCGTTCGCAGACAAAGATGGTCGCTCAATCGAATTGCCCAGCAAACCTTACATGGCGATCCGCATCAAGCGGGTGGCGGCAGCAAAAACCAACGACTGATTTGACATGAAACGACTTGGACTCGGAGTTCTCGGGCTGGGCGAAGGCCGCAGCATCATTTCCGGCGCACTGAACAGCAAGCTGTGGAGTGTCGTCCAGCTTTGCGACCTCAACGCGCAACTTGGACGCGAACGTTGCCGCGAATTCAACCTGAACCAATTCACCACTTCGATGGAGGAGTTGTTGGCCAATCCTGCGGTGGATGTCGTGGGCATTTACACGCCCGACCATCTGCACGCCGCACACATCGTCCAAGCTTTGGAGGCGGGCAAACACGTCATTTGCACTAAGCCATTTCTGAACGATTTGTCGCAGGCAAGGGAAGTCTTGGCGGCACAGAAAAAATCCGGCAAGTGCGTGATGGTCGGCCAAAGCTC
>CAIKKJ010000166.1 GCA_903827955.1 uncultured Verrucomicrobia subdivision 3 bacterium | reverse complement strand
CTCATCGGAATGAGGAAGCTTGAACCCTGCGCCTTCACCGCCAATGATCATGGGCTAGAATTGACGTTGCCGAAAGCAACGCAAATGCCTTCTGACCTTGCCTCGGTTGTTCGGCTGGAAGTCCAGTGAAGATATGAAACCAATTCACCTTCTGGTTTTATTCCTGCTTGTTGACAAGGAATTTGTCCGTTGGTGTTGCGCCAATTGATCGGAATTGATTCGACTTATGGATTTTAATTTCATGAAAAACTCACTTCTCAAAAAAAACGTAGTCAACTTCGCTGTTGCGACATTGCTTGTAAATTTGTGCGCAAGCAGTCCGGTTGCACTGGCTGTTGAAGCAACAGACACAACCCAACTGCAACAGTCGTTTCTCCAGCCGCCCGATGACGCACGTATTATGGTTCGCTGGTGGTGGTTTGGGCCGGCCGTGACCCATTTTCAGCTTGAGCGTGAAATGAAGTTAATGAAGGAGGGGGGCATTGGCGGCTTCGAAGCTCAAGTCACTTACCCGCTCGCACTTGATGGCGAACTGCCCGGCCTCCAAAATTTAAAATTCATGTCGCCAGCGCATCTTGATGCCCTGCATTTTACAGCCGCCAAAGCCAAGGAACTCGGACTTCGCATGGATTTGACTCTCGGCAGCGGCTGGCCCTACGGGGGGCCGCAGTTCTCCGCAGAGGAAGGAGCTACCGCCCTTCAGACTCAGAGCATGGTTATTCCCGTCGGCCAGGGCAGTGCGCCGGTGCCGCAGCTTCGCGAAGGGCAATCACTGATTGCCGCGTTCGTAAAGGTTGGTGACAAGTTCATCGAAGTGCCGGTCATTGAAAAAGCCCTGCGACTCCCAGCGGGGGTGACAGGCGAGGCACATATCCAGTTATTCATCAGTCGCGGCGGCATTATGGCAGTGAAACGGCCAGCTTACGGCGCTGACGGATACGTCATTGACCATTACAATCCGACCGTAATCGAAAAGTTCATCAAAGAGATTGCTGAGCCAGAAATCAAGGC
Organism: uncultured Verrucomicrobia subdivision 3 bacterium; assembly: GCA_903827955.1. GTDB lineage: Bacteria > Verrucomicrobiota > Verrucomicrobiia > Limisphaerales > UBA11358 > UBA11358. The sequence continues at coordinate 5,955 of CAIKKJ010000166.1, read as the reverse complement.
GTGTGAACCCAATCCTCCCTATGCAATCTTTTGCGACAGTCTTGAGGTGAGCGGCGAAAACTGGACGCCAAATTTGCTCGCGGAGTTCAAGCGACGCCGTGGCTATGATTTGAGGCCGTTGCTGCCCGCGCTTTTCAATGACATTGGCCCGAAGACACTCGACATCCGCCATGACTGGGGCCAGACAGTCACGGAAATTTTCAATGATTGCTTCAACCGCCGGTTTAAACAACTGGCGAATGATCATCACGCCAAGTTCCGCATCCAAGGCTACGGCACTCCTCCGGCTGCACTCTACAGTTATGCGGATTGCGATTTGCCTGAAGGCGAAGGCTATCAATGGAAAAATTTTTCTACCAGCCGCTGGAGTTCTTCGGCCGCTCATCTGCTCGGCCAGCCCGTGGCCTCGTCCGAGACTTTCACTTGGCTTCATTCGCCGGTGTTCCGCGCCACACCGCTGGACATGAAGGCGGAGGCAGATCTGCACTTTTTGGAGGGCGTCAACCAGCTCATTTGCCATGGATGGCCATATACCGCCGAAGGGGTGGCCTATCCGGGCTGGAGTTTTTATGCCGCCGGCGTTTTCAACGAAAAAAATCCGTGGTGGCTTGTGATGCCAGACGTGACGAAATATCTCCAGCGTGTCAGCTTCATCCTGCGTCAGGGAACACCGGCCAACGATGTAGCGTTATTCCTTCCCAACAGTGACGCTTGGGCCAGTTTTGGTCACAATTTCAGCATGAATGCCGCTTTTGAGAAGAAGGCGGGTGGCTTCGTCCGGGCGATTACCGACGCAGGCTATAACCTCGATTTTTTCGACGACCAGTTGCTGAAGATGCGCGGTAAAGTTTCCGGCGACACGCTGGCGTTTGGCGACGTGAAATATCGGGTAGTAGTTTTGCCGGGAGTGGAGCGCATTCTTCCGGCCACGATGCAGAAGCTGGAAAAATTCGCCAAGGCGGGTGGCATCGTCATTGCCACAAAACGCCTGCCGGACCTGGCTCCGGGCTACAAAGCATCGGACAAGGAAACGAAAATTGTGCGCGACATTGCCCAACGACTTTTCAAGGATGCAAACGCGCCCGGAATTTTCATCGCCGACGAAACCCAGCTCGGCCCTGCACTGGCAAAACGGCTGGCTCCCGATGTAGTGATGTCGCCCACCGCACCCGAGATAGGAGTAGTGCATCGTCATGCGGACGGTGGTGAGATTTACTTCGTTGCCAACACGAGCAACCAGCCTAAAAGTGTGAAGGCATCGTTCCGCGTAGAAAACATGCAGCCGGAAATTTGGAAGCCTATGAACGGCTTGGTCAGCCCCGCGCCTGTCGCGGACAAATCCGCTGGTGCAACAAGCGTCATGCTGGATCTGGCACCTTACGGCTCGACTATGGTTGTTTTCACCAAACGAACCTTGCCAGCCTTGACGCCGATTCCACTCGTCGCCAGTTTGCCACCGCCCATGGATTTGAATAAGGATTGGGCAGTAACGTTTGGTAAGGATGGCAAACCGATTGCCTTGGACAAACTCACTTCGTGGAGCGAAATCCCGGGCCGGGCCAACTTCTCCGGCATTGCGACTTACGAGAAAACGATGTCGCTCCCGGCGAACCTGCTCCAAGATGGTCTGTCATTATCCTTTGACTTCGGCCAGCCGACCGCGCTGCCAGCTGATGGAGGCCAAGGTTTTCGCGCCGCGCTTGAGGGACCAGTTCGCGAATCCGCAGTGCTTTACATCAATGATAAACGCATCGGGTCCGTCTGGTCGCCGCCATATTCCATAGATGTGACTGGGCAGTTCAAAGTCGGCAAGAACAAGGTTCGGATCGAGGTGGCTAATCTGGCTATGAATTATATGGCCGGCATCAAACTGCCCAATTACAACTATGCTGGCGTTACACAACAATTCGGCAACCGTTTCCAGCCGCAAGGTCTTAATTCGGTTCAAGTCTTGCCCGCAGGTCTGCTGGGACCTGTCCGGCTTGTCGCATCCCCGATGACAAAGTAAATGTCCTGATTTGAAAGCCGACAGACCAGATGAAATTGAAAATAATTTAAAACCATGAAGCAGAAAAAACTGTGCTGTCTCGCCGCCGCGTTGTTTGTCAGCCTGTGGATACACGCGGCTTCGGAACAAGCCCTCATCCAGTTTGTAGATCCATTTATTGGAACCGATCCGAATCCTTTTACCAAGTTGGGTTATGCTTGGGACACGGGCAATGTTTTTCCCGGCGCTGTCTGCCCGCGCGGAATGCTGGCGTGGAGTCCGGACACGACGCACGCGGAGAATGTTGCCGGCGGCTATTGGTATCCCGATCCGGCGATTAAAAGTTTCAGCCTGACCCATTTCAGCGGACGCGGGGTGCCTTGTCTGAAAGATCTGCCGTTCATGCCCACAATTCTGCCAGTTACCGTGTCGCCGGGAACAAATTGGGAGCAGTTCTCCGCCACATATTCGCACACAAATGAAAATGCTTCACCGGGTTATTATCGGGTCAGGCTCGACAATGGAATAGAAACCGAGTTGACCGCGACGCCTCGCAGCGGCTTAGCCCTGTTTAACTTTCCCGCGCATTTGTCGGCCACGCTATTGATTCGGGCTGACGGTTCCGTGTCCATCAGCGGTCGCGAGGTGACGGGTTTCTATCTTGGCAAGATCCCCAAATCAGGCCATCCCTATACGGTTTATTTTGCCGCTGACTTTGATCGCTCATTTCAGCGTGCGAATACTTGGGCCGGAGCCTCCATTCTGAAAGAAACTATTGCCAAAGATAAAAGCTGCGGAGCCATCCTGTCCTTTGATACGTCGACAAATCCAGTCGTGCACGTGCGCGTGGGGATTTCTTATGTGAGCGTGGACAATGCCCGTGCCAATCTCGCCTTGGAAAACCCGGGCTGGAACTTTGCCGCCTTGCGGAAAAAAGCAGCGAACGCATGGAACTCGGTTTTGAACCGTATTCAAGTGGAAGGCGGCACGGTCGCAGACAAGCAGGTTTTTTATTCGGCGCTTTACCATTGCTTTTTGCACCCTAATTTTCTGGATGACGCGGATGGACGCTATCCGGGCATGGATGGGAAGATCCATTCCGTCAAAACTGGCCATCATCAGTATCAAAACATTCCAGCTTGGGATCAGTATCGTTCGCTCGCTCCGCTCATCGCCATTTTGACGCCCGGAGAAAGCAGCGATGTCATGCAATCGCTAGTGAACTTTGCCCAGCAGGATGCCAGCGTGCGGACCAACGGCGGCGGTCTGCCACGCTGGGAGCAGGTCAACCGGAATTCTGGCGGCATGGTAGGCGATGGAGACGATGCAATCATTGCTTCAGCGTTCGCTTTCGGAGCCGATAATTTTGATACGAAAGGTGCCTTGGCGGCGATGGATAAGGGCGCATCGCAACCCGGAACCACCTCGGACGGCTCCGAAGTGCGCCACGGTCTGAAGGACTATCTTACGCTCGGCCATATGCCTGGAGAAGCCGCCATCACGTTGGAATATTGCAATAATGATTTTGCACTGGCACAATTTGCCAAAGCCTTGGGTGACCGTCAGAAATATTCCCTGTATCAAAACCGCGCCCAAAACTGGAAAAATCTTTTCGATCAGTCCAGCGGTCTCATCCGTCCGCGCAATGCGGACGGCTCATGGCTGGAAGATTCAAAAAAAGGTTTTATCGAAGGCTCGGCCGCTCAATACGTCTGGATGGTCAATTTCAATTTGCGGGCGTTGCTTGATAAAATGGGCGGCAACGACAAGGCTGCAGCGCGGCTGGATTATTTTGACACCCAGCTCAATTCCGGCATGGGCGCGGACACGGCCTACATGGGTAATGAAACGTGCGAGGAAATACCGTGGATTTACAATTTTGCCGGCGCTCCAGCGCGCACGCAGAAAGTTGTTCGGCGAATTCAAGCGGAATTGTTCAAGAACCGGCCCGATGGCCTGCCTGGCAACGATGATGCTGGCGCAATGTCATCGTGGTATGTTTTCTCTGCGCTGGGGCTTTACCCGGAAATTCCCGGGGTAGCGGGCTTCGCTGTTGGCAGCCCGGTTTTTCCAAAGGCGACCCTGCGGCTGGAGAATGGCGCGACGATCCAGATCGTGGGCGAACCAACCTCGCCGGAAAATTGTTACGTTCAAAAATTGACAGTGAATGATCGGGACTGGCAAAGCCCGTGGATTCCGTGGTCAGCCGTGGCGGCCGGCGGCACAATAAATTTCCGCTTAGGAGACAAGCCGTCTTCTTGGGGACAAGACCCCAATCAAGCGCCGCCATCTTTTGATGCCGTCAAACCATAACCAAATCAATCAAAAGATTATCATGCAATTTGTATTTCCAACTTCACATGTGAAACGCTACCTATTTCCAAATCACATCAACGACCTCGTGATGGGTCGCGCCGATTCACAAATGACGGAAGTTTTCTTGCCAGGGTCAGCAGCCATTGAACCATTTAGCGATTGACTGTTTCGTGAACGGACGGCCTGCCACTAGGACGACTTGGATTCGCATATAAAAATTCTTTGCCAGCAGCACGGCTAGCCATATGCAAGAAAGAATCTTATTCATAAACGTAGGATGTGGTTGTATTGACGATTCGCACCGAATTGGAAGCCGTGCCGGGATTGCTCACCGTCACCAGCAGGGCGTTGGTCCCGCTGTGCATGCTTAATCTTAAAATCGCCAATGGTGGACAGACCGGTGCAGATCGTGCCAACTGGATTGGGCTTAGGAAATTGTTTTACCGCGAATTGTGCCGAGCTTGATAATGCGGCTGGAAACCCAACTAATTCTTTTATGACACAGAAGGCGGTTGTCAGAAAAGCGCTTTTGTGATTTAATGAATTCAGCATCAGGAGAGACTGGCGTAGGCCAGTCCGGCAACCGAGCGAACGCTACGGTGCCTTGAGCTGGAAAAGTATCCGGCTCGATGTGCGGAACGAAGGTTCCGAACAACTCTGAAAAACCGCCCTGATGTGCCATCGGGCGGTTTTCTGTTTTCAGGGCCTTCTGATGCGTTGACGAAAAAGCAACGCATGACCAACACAACCATCACGGTGCGGGTGAATCCCGCGAATCCGGATCATCATCTGTGGAACAACCACGGCACGTGGTGGTGCCATTTCACGCGGCATCTGGCGGACTTCACCAAAGAACGCGTCCGCCTTTCGCTAGCCACGAGCGACAAGACCGAAGCCCGCCGCCGTCGGGAACCTCTTTCGCCGGCTGCAGGCGTTTACTGACGACGTGCAGCAGAAGGCACAGTGCGAATTCAAGCTGGGGCAGATCGCCGAGCATGCGGATGATTTCGCAAGCGCCATCCGCTTTTACAAAGCCGCGCTGGCCCTGGAGCCGGTGGATCCCGGGCTCTGGTATTTCAATGTTTCGGGAGTATATAGATAACGCAAATTGTGGATTTTTCTGAGGGGGTTACCCCGCAAATGTCCTACCTCGTCATGGAAAATACTTCCATGAATGGTAAGAAACATCCTGAGCTCGCGAAATCGGACATCATTAAGCACCTGCCCAAAGCCTGTGGGGATGAAAAGGCTGCGGTTGAGTTCTTTGAACGGCAACGCTGGGGCCATTCGCCCGTATGCCCCCATTGCCAGAGCGCCAACGTTTACAAGATGACCTGCCGCACTGGTGGGCGGAATAAACGCTTTCTCTGGCGCTGCCGGGGGTGCGGTGAGCAATACACAGTTCGAACGGGTGCGATCTACGAGGATTCCAAACTGCCGTTGCGGCATTGGGCGTATGGGTTCTGGCGTATTTGCGCCAGCAAGAAGGGCGTGAGTGCGCGGGAGATTGAACGCAACTGTCAAATCACCCACCAATCGGCTTTGTTCCTCATGCATCGGATTCGCTTCGCGCTCAAGGAAGATCAGGCGAACCGGCAGAAACTAGGCAATACGACCGGCATCTGCGAAGTGGATGAGACTTTTGTCGGCGG
>CAIKKJ010000165.1 GCA_903827955.1 uncultured Verrucomicrobia subdivision 3 bacterium | reverse complement strand
TCTGCGCGCCGAGTTCCGCCATGTCGCCGAGGATGGCAACGCGCCGCCCTTGCAGCGGCAGACCGCACAAGGTCTCCAGCGCCGCCCGCATCGAATCCGCATTCGCGTTGTAGCAATCTTCCAGCACACGCACCCCGTTCACTTCCCAGAACTGCATCCGCATCTTCTGCGGCTGACACGCCGCCAGCCCGTCGCAAATCTCGTCGCGCGTCAAACCCAGCTCCGCGCCGGCCGCCATCGCCAGCAGCGCATTCGTCACCTGATGGCGGCCCAGCAAATTGATCCGGCACTCGCCGCAAAATTCTTTCTTCGCGTTCTCGACTTGAAACGTGACGCCGCTTTTGTCGAGCCGAATTTTCTTCGCGCGCCAGTCGCTCTTTTCGCCCGTGCCGATGCGGACAACGCGCGCTTTCGTCCGCTTCGCAATTTTTTCTGACCATTCGCAATCGCCGTTCACGAATAAAATCCCGTCCGCCGGCAGCAACTCTGCCAACACGCCTTCTTCCTTCGCCACGCCCGCGACATCGCCAAAAAATTCCAGATGCTCACGCCCGATGCTGGTGATAATGCCGAGCTTCGGCGCAATCATCTTCACCAGCGGCGCGAGTTCGCCGGGATGATTCGTGCCGACTTCCAGCACGGCGGCCTGATGCGCTTTGTCCAACCGCAGCAACGTCATCGGCACCCCAATGTCATTGTTGAAACTCGCCTCGCTCCACAACGTCACCAACTTTTGCCGCAGCACCGATGCGAGCAATTCCTTCGTCGTCGTCTTGCCATTCGAGCCGCCGACCGCGATGACTGGCAACGAAAATTCCTGGCGATACGCGGCGGCCAATTTGCCAAGCGCAAGGCGGACATCATTCACCAACAAGACCGCGCAGTTCGGCTGCTTCGCCGGAATTTTTTCCACCACCACCGCCGCCACGCCTTTGGCCGCAACCTCGGCAATAAAATCATGCCCGTCAAACTTCTCGCCCTTGATGGCGAAGAACACATCACCCGCTTTCGCCGCGCGCGAGTCAGTGCAGACATTTTTAATTTCGGCTTCCGGCGCACCGGATTTTATTTCGGCGTCGCAAGCCCGGGCGACAAATTTCAATGAGCGCGCTTCCACAAAATTTTAATTCAGCACAAACGTTGCCGTGACCACCGCCGTCATTGTTTTCTGGCGCGAGGTCATATCGTTGTTACCCTCCCAGCTGGTCGCGGCGCTGTGCACCGGGGTAATCTGGAAAATTCCCTGGTCAGCATCGTGCAGCGCTGCGATGCCGCGTCCGCCTTGCTGCGCGATTTGTTCCGCGCGGGCGCGGGCGTCCTTCGTGGCGGCGGCAAGCATTTCAATTTTGGTTTCGCCTGCCTTCGTATAAATAAACTCTGGCGCGCCGACGGTGAAAATCATCCCCTGCTCCAGCAACGGCGTGGTGTCCAGCTTATCGAGCCGGTCAACGTCGGTGGATTCCACCGACACCGATTGCAAGAGGCGAAAGCCCGTGGTGCGTTGCGCGACAAAACCGTCGGCAGACTTGTGCGACGCCTTAAGTTCTTCAATGGCGATGGGAGCGAAGGTGAAATTTTTCACGCCGGCATCGTCGAGAAACTTGGCGACGAGTGTGCGGTTGGTTTGGATTTCGCGCTGCGCTTCGAGCAAGGTTTCCGCCTCGGCTTGAAAACTGCCGGACCAGATGGCGAGGTCGGACTCGATGTTCTTTTGCACGGAGCCTTTGACGGTGACGAACTGGGAATTTTTAATCTTCACCCACGCGCTCGTGCCCAGCATGGCGGCAAAGACAAGACCGGCGGCCAAAAAAAGGCCGGCCAACATTCCAAATAATTGCGGACGCGATTCGTTCACGGATTCCTCACAGTTCTTAAATTGTTGTTGAGATTGTTGCCGCCCAAGGCCAGTGCGTTCGTGGCCATCAAATTCGGATCAGGCGCAATGTTCAGGTAGCTCGCGCAGCGCTCGGCGATTTCCTTAAAAACCGGACCGCAGACTTTGCCGCCGTAATAACCTTCCTTCGGTTCATCCATCACGATAGAAATGCAAATCTCTGGATTGTCCGCCGGAAAAAAGCCGATGAAGGAAGAAAGATATTTGCCGGAGACATAAGCTCCGTTCTCGATTTTCTGCGCCGTGCCGGTCTTGCCAGCGACAACGTAATTTTTCATCGCCGCATCCGGCGCGGTTCCGCCTTTGGCGGGCACAGTTTTGAGCGCCTCGATCATCTTTTTCACCGTGTCGTCGTTGATCACTTTGCGGACGCGTTCGGGCGCGTAGCGTTGCACCACGCCGCCATCGCGCGTCTGCAAACGGCTCACGAGCATCGGACGCATGAGCCAGCCGTCGTTCGCGATCGCCGCCATCGCGTAGCACATCTGCAGACGCGTGACCGCGACACCGTGGCCCATGGGAATCTGCGCGATGGAAACCTTGCTCCATTTTTTTACGGGATAAAGAATTCCGCCCGCCTCGCCCGGCAGCGGAATTCCCGTGCGCTGGCCGAAACCATAATTCCACGCGTAGTCGTAAAGATTTTGTTCGCCGAGCTTGATACCGATTTTCGCCGCGCCGATGTTGGAGGATTTGGTGATGACGCTTTTCACTGTCTCGTTGCCCAGACTTTCGTGATCGTGCAACACGCGCCCAGCAAACGCAAAATGTCCGTTCTCGCAGAACACCGGTTCATTTAGCTGCACCACACCATTGTTCAATGCGCCGGAGACGACGACGATTTTGAACGTGGAACCCGGCTCAACAACATCTACCACGGCGCGGTTTCGCGCTTCCGGCGTGATGGTCTTCGGTAAATTCGGATCGTAGTCCGGCAACGATGCCAGCGCCAAGATTTCTCCCGTGCGCGGGCGCATGACGATGCCGGTGATGCTTTTGGGCGTGTGTTTCTGCATCGCATCCGCAAGCGCAGACTCGACGATATGCTGCACGGCAGAATCAATCGTCAACGCCACATTTAAACCATCGCGCGCCTGCACATCTTCATCACGCTCCGACGCGCGCTCGCGCTGGGCATGATCTACTGCCGTCACACGCCAACCGTCCACGCCAGCGAGTTTGGAATCGAAAGATTTTTCAATGCCGTCGCAGCCGACTAGTCCAGCCGCATGATTTGTGCTGTCGCGCGAGGCCACAAACCCAATTACTTGCCCCGCAAGCGAGCCGTTCGGATAAACACGCATCTGCTCGGAATCCGCGCCAACAGCGGAGAGACAAAGGTTGGTCAGCGCCTGGCGGTCCGATTTTTTCCACGTCTGCGTATCCACGAACGACGGCAAATTTTTCAACGCCGCCTGAATCTGCTGCCACGCCGGTTCATTGACCTGACGTTTGAGGACGGCGTATTGATTGGTAGTGCAGCCGTTCGTCGTGGTGCGCAATCGCGGCTGCATTTGCTGGAGAATTTTTCCTTCGTCCATTTGCAGCAATGGCGCTAGGACACGGGCAAACAGCAGCGGCGCATTGGAAATGAGTTTTTGTCCGGCGATGAGTTCGGGATTCACCCAGACGGTCTTGACGGGAATGGCCGTGGCGAGCGGGTTGCCGTTGGCATCGAGGATGTCGCCCCGCTTTGCCGGCTGCCAGATTTTGCGCTCGGTCTTGCGCTCGGCCTCGGCCAGCAACGCATCGTGCTTGAGCACCTGCAAATCTACCAACCGCCAGCCCAGGCAG
>CAIKKJ010000164.1 GCA_903827955.1 uncultured Verrucomicrobia subdivision 3 bacterium | reverse complement strand
GTGGTCGCGCTGCAAATCTGGTCACAGCACCATGAAAAAATTGCGCTCGTCCTCACCGATATCGTCATGCCCGAAGGCATGAAAGGTTACGACCTCGCCGCCCAGCTGCTCGCCAGCAAACCCGGTTTAAAAATCATCTACACCAGCGGCTACGCCAGCGATACCAACCCGCGCCGCAGCCTGCTCAGCGAAGGAAAAAACTTCATCCGCAAACCGTTCACCGCCGAGTCGCTCGCCGAAATCATCCGGCACAATCTGGACGGAAAAAATTTTGAAAGCTGACGTAGAAAATTAATTACAACGCTGGCCAACGCCGAACGCAAGGTTTAGTTGCCACCGGCGAAAAATTTTTTTGAAAAAAAACCTTGAGAAAAAACCTGAACGGGACGATTTATTAGGTGTAACAGTTCTTTGTTAAACATAAAATTTTCCCTGCCCTGTTCGTGATTCACAACAGTCCTTGGACCGTAATTAAAACGAACTCGGGATGCGCCGCAGACGGTGGCCAACACGTCGGCATTACGTCCGAAAGTTGTAAGCCATCGGGCAAGTCCCACATATGGAAACATATGTCCGAAGGAGCGAGTTGGACACGGCAATGGCGGGGGTTCTTTCAAGATTACCGGCTGGAGACCGTTTCCATCCGGCAATCAAAGCCCGCCACCCGTTGCGGGCTTTTTTGTTTTTGGGCACCGAGCCATCCCCGGCTCTCCGCCACGCGCTTTTTATTTTGGGAAAACTTTCCGCCAACTGCTAACTTCCCCGCATGGCGCGCGATGATTTGTTTGCAACTCCGGCAGGAAAAGTGCCGGCAGAACTAACTACTTCCGCCGACGACCATTTTCCCCGCAGCCAGCCGCTCGCCGCCCGGATGCGTCCGCGCAACCTCGACGAATACGTCGGGCAATCACACATCCTCGGCCACGGGCAACTGCTCCGCCGCGCGATTGAAGCGGACAGAATTCAATCGCTGCTGTTTTACGGCCCGCCGGGAACCGGCAAAACTTCACTCGCACAAATCATCGCGCGGCAGACGAAATCCAAATTCGAGCGACTCAGCGGCGTGGAATCCAACGTCGCCGACATGCGCCGAGTTTTGTCCGCCGCCACGAACCGACTCGAAAACACCCGCGCATCCACGATTCTCTTCATTGACGAAATCCACCGCTTCAACAAGGCGCAGCAGGACGTTTTGCTGCCAGACGTCGAGAGCGGCACCATCAAACTCATCGGCGCGACCACGCACAATCCGTTTTTCTTCGTCAACTCGCCGCTCGTCTCGCGCTCGCAGATTTTTGAATTGCGCCCGCTGACGGAGGAAGATTTATTTTCGCTGCTACAACGCGCTTTGACCGACGCCGAACGAGGGCTTGGCTATCTGAAAATTTCCGCCGATGAAAACGCCTTGCGCCACCTCGCCAAAATCGCCGACGGCGACGCGCGCAAAGTTTTGAACTCGCTGGAGATCGCCGCGCTCACGACCGCGCCCGACCAAAATGGCGAAATCAAAATCACGCTCGCCGTCGCCGAGCAAAGCATCCAGAAAAAAGCCGTCGTGTATGACGGCGATGGCGACGCGCATTACGACACGATTTCCGCGTTCATCAAATCCATGCGCGGCAGCGATCCCGACGCCGCGCTTTATTGGCTCGCGAAAATGATCCACGCCGGCGAAGACCCGCGCTTCATCGCGCGACGCATCGTGATTTGCGCGGCGGAAGATGTCGGCCTCGCCGACCCGATGGCGCTGGTGCTGGCCAATGCGTGTCTCGCCGCGTCGGAATTTGTCGGCTGGCCGGAGGCGCGGATTCCCCTGGCTGAAGCCACGATTTACATTGCCACCGCGAACAAAAGCAACTCCGCCTACAAAGCCATCGATGCCGCACTGGAAGACGTGCGTTCCGGCCGCACCATTCCCGTGCCCGAACATCTGCGCGACGGCAGCTACTCCGGCGCGAAACGTCTCGGCCACGGCATCGGCTACCAATACGCACACGACGGCAAGAATCATTTCGTAGCGCAGGATTATCTCGGCGTGGATAAAACTTTTTACGAACCGACCGAACAAGGCGTGGAAAAGAAAATTAAAGAGCGGCTCGAAAAATGGCGGGCAGAACTTTCAAAAACCAAATTTACCACGGATGGACACTGACAAATATAAATTGAAATCCGACCTCCGCCAAAAAATCTGCGGCGCGCTGGAAAAGATTTCTCCGGCGGTGCGGGCGGTGGAATCCATTGACCTATGCGACCGCCTGGAACCGCAGTTGCGCAGCGCGCACACGATTTTGTTTTTTGCGCCGCTGCCGGACGAACTGGATGTCTGGCCGCTGCTGGAAAAATTGCTGACGTCAAAAACCTGCGCCCTGCCCGCCTTTGATGCCACCACACAAACCTACTCCGCGCGCCGGGTGGCGGATCTGGAAACGGACATTGCCACCGGAAAATTCAGCGTGCGCGAGCCGGTGACCGGCTGCCCGGAAATTCCGCTGAACAAATTCGATCTGGTGCTCGTGCCGGGAATGGCTTTTGACCTGAGCGGAAACCGGCTCGGTCGCGGGAAAGGTTTTTATGACCGGATTCTGGCGGCAGCGAGCGGAATAAAATGCGGCGTAGCCTACGATTTGCAACTGCTGGAAACCATCCCCGTGGAATTGCACGATGCAAAGGTGAATTTTATTTTCACGCCGTCACGCTGCGTGCGCAGAAAAAACTGAGCGAAGTCTGAAAGAAATGTTAGCGGTGCTGCATGGAGTCCATGCCGCCTAACGCGCCGCCTTCCCAACCCTGCGGGGAATTCCATGGACGAACAGAGGCGTTGTCAGGTTCAAAAGTGGAACAGCCGGAAACAAAAATCGCAACGCAAGCCAGCACGAGCAGAAAAAGGATTGGTGCGGTGCGAAATTTCATATCAGGAGGCGGGGTGCGCAGGCGTCACTTCGTCACCTTCAATCATCTCGCCGAGTTTCCAGCCGGGAACGATGTTGGCAACGCAACGATCTTTTTGGACGCTGCGGATGACAACCTTGGCAACGAGCTTGCCGTTGCGGCTGACGAGCATTTCGCCGCCTTGAATCGCACCTTGCTCGTCGCCGATGTTGAGGACGACAAAGTCCCACTTCGGATCCACGACGACGATTTTGCCATTCAAGTCAGCGCGGAGTTTGACGGTAGGATCGGTGCCGACAATGCGTTCCAAATCCGCAGTGACTTTTGCGAGCTGGCGTTGGAGCACGGCTTTCTCACCGTTGATGATGGTGATTTGCGTGTTGGCATCCTTCAAAGTTTTGTTGAGCTTGACGATCTGATCCGGCGTGAGGTCGGTGGCTTTGTAGGAGGCGAGTTGATTTTGGGCGTCGTCGCGTTCTTGCACCACCTTGGCTAGCTTGTCGGAAAGTTCATCGGCACGTTTGCTCTGCGCTTCGGCGCGGGCCACAGCTTTGTCGCGTTCGCCCTTGGTGTCAGAGAGTTCCTGCTGCGTGGAGGCGAGGTCGGATTGCGTCTTTTTGAGATTTTTCTCCGTGGTGGCGAGCTTGCCGAGCGCGTCCTTCTTGGCCGAGTTCTCGGAATCACGCTGCTGCGTAAGCGCGGGAATCTGCGTGGTGGCTTCGTAATAACCCAAGCCGCCGGCACCGAGGCCGGCCAGAATGGCAACAATTAAACTGATGCGGAGTAACATGGTCAGTTGAAATTTTCTTGAGACTAAACTCCGTGGCCGCTGCTGTCAACGTCGTGTTTGCGCTTTTCACGGACAATCTTTCCGCGCATTTTTCCGGCGTGAAACTTAACCACGGCCGGCACCTCGCCTACTGCACCAACGTCCATCGCGGTGGGTCGTGGGCGGAGACGTTTCATTCGCTCCAGACTTATGCACTGGCGGTGCGTAAAAAAGTCTGCGCGCATGCGCCGTTCGCCATCGGCCTGCGCTTGGGCGAAAGCACGGCAGTGGAATTGAGCGCACGCGACACGCTGCTGGCCTTTCAACGGTGGCTGGAGGAAAACGCCTGCTACGTCTTTACCATCAACGGATTTCCTTACGGCAATTTCCACGGCACGCGCGTGAAGGAAGATGTCTATCGCCCCGACTGGACTTCGCCGGAGCGCGTGGCTTATACCAACCTGCTGTTCAATTTGCTCGCCGAACTTCTGCCCGCCGGCGTGGAAGGCAGCGTCAGCACCCTGCCCGGCTCGTTCAAGGGGTTTCATCCGACCGCCGCCGCAATGAAAGCCATCCGCCAAAACCTCTGGCAGACTGTGGAGCACATTGCGCGCGTGAGCGAAACGACCGGACGCACGCTGCACCTCGGCCTTGAACCGGAACCGCTCGGGCTGTTTGAAAATGCCGCCGAGACCATCCATTTCTTCGACCAGCTCCGCGCCGAGCATCCGAATGATGAACGGCTCAACACGCACCTTGGCGTGACTTACGACTGCTGCCATTTCGCCGTGGAATTCGAGGAGGCGCACCACGCCCTGCCTGCGTTGGTGAACCATGGTATCAAGCTCAGCAAAATCCATTTGAGTTCCGCGCTCAAAGTTTCACCCACGCCAGCTGCTCGCGAAGAGCTGAAAAAATTTTCCGACGACGTATATTTGCACCAAGTGGTGGAACGCGACGAAACCGGCGCGCGAAAAATTTACCGCGACCTACCTGACGCACTCGCCGACAGTTTCAGGTTTCAGGTTTCAGGTTTCAAACTTCCAGAATGGCGCATCCACTTCCACGTCCCGCTGCACGCGCCTGCCGCGCCGCCGTTTGCCAATACCAACGACCATCTGCTTGGCATCTTGGATTTGCTGCAAGCCAACCCGCAGCTGTGCTCGCACCTCGAAATGGAAACCTACACCTGGGAAGTGCTGCCGCCGGATTTGAAATCGCAAAACGTCGTGGACCAGCTCGCGGCGGAATACGCTTGGACACTGACGCAATTAACCGCGCGCGGTCTGGCGTGATTTGCCAACGCCATTGCCAAGCGTGAGGTTGCAAATCTGGCGCTGCTCTATTAGCTTTCCCCACATGAAAGCGGTCGAAAAGCGGGTGGATGGCGCGTGGCGCAAGTCGCGTCTCGCCGCGCGTCTGCTCATCCGTCAGGCGACCCGCCCGCTACGCCCGCGCGAACAGGCGCTCGCCCGCCAATTGAGCGCGGATGATGAAGTGACCAACCGGCTCATTCAACAGGCACTGTATTTTCTGGGCATCGGCCCGCGCAAATATGACTTCGATCAAAAATTGGTGGGACGGCGGCCTTGACTGGTCCACGCCAGCTGGCGCAATTAACCTAACGACCATAGCCGTTAAGACGACTAGCCGAACGGTTAAGCTGACGACATTAACCGCTAAGCTCACGACCAAAGCCGTTTGAGTGACGGGAAAAGTGGCAAAAATGGCAGAAAATGGGGCTTTTACCCTGCCCGAAGCGGAAAATGCTCAAAAATAGGCAGAAAGCACCACCGCTAGGTGTCGAGCGGACTCCGCACACCCAAACCCGGTTTTTGCATGACGTGGGTATAAATCTGCGTCGTTGCCACATTCTTATGACCGAGCAAATCCTGCACTTGCCGAATGTCCGTGCCACCTTCCAGCAGATGCGTCGCGAAGGAATGCCGCAGTGTATGGCAGGTGGCCGCCTTGTTGATGGTTGTCCGCTGCAATGCTTCTTTGACCGCACGCTGCAGACCGTTTTCCGCCAGATGATGGCGACCAGTGAAACCCAATGCTGAATTAGTCGAAAGATTGCCCGAAGGAAACGCCCATTGCCACATCCACTCGCGACTCGCTTTAGGATATTTCCGCCCCAAACCTGGTGGCATGGCCACCTGCCCGTAACCTTCCTTCAAATCATGATTGTGTTGCAACCGCACCCCCGCCAGATGTTTTTGCAACAGCTCGCGCAAAGATTCCGGCAACATCGTCACCCGATCCTTCGCCCCCTTGCCCGCCCGCACGATGATTTGACCCCGCGCAAAATCCAAGTCTTTTACACGCAGCCGGAATAATTCCAGCAACCGCATCCCGGTTCCATACAGCAATCGCGCCATCAACTGATGCGTCCCCGACATCGCCCCCAACAATTCCCGCACCTCTTCCCGCGTCAACACCGTCGGCACGCCGGGCGCCCGCCGCACCCGCACAAAATCCCCCGCCACCATTGGCAACGACAACACCTCCCGATGGAGAAACAAAAGCGCATTCAACGCCTGATTTTGCGTGGAAATGGAAACATCCCGTTCCGTCGCCAACCACGTCAGAAACGGCGTCACCGCCCGGCTGCCCAAATCACGCGGATGCCGCCACTCCCCCGCCCGCTCCTTGTGAAATTTGAGATACCGCACCACCCACTCCCAGTAAGTCGTCTCCGTGCGCGATGAAAGATGCTTGAAGCGGGCGACCTCATGGAACTGGTCTTTGAGTTTGCCCTTGGGATTGGGCAACAGCTTGTCCAGCGGCGGACGCGTCGTGTTTGCTAAATGCGGTTGCTGATACATAAACGACCTAAATTTATGCTGGACATCATTTTTCGTCGAGCCTAGTGTCGCTTTATGAAAAAGGATAGGCTACACAGGCCGTCATCCATTATCTGTTAGGCGCTTGTGTCGTCGCCCTTTTGTAATTTTGAGAGGTTTAAGATGCAGCGTTTCATTGGCGACACTTCGCATTCAAGCTCGACTTGAGTGGTTCCGTTTTTGGTTGGCTTGATGATTATTGAGTATGTCGTTGTTGCGCCAGCTTTCAGGTTATTTATGATTAGTGGCACCGAGTATCCGCACAGGATTTTGTCGCAGATTATCCGCATGGCTTCATCGAGTGTTTCGATGTATGGCACCGTTGGCTTGCCGTTGCTCAGGATTTTGGCGGCGTCTGTATTGATTGGATCGAGACTCACGCCCGCGCCTAACAAAGCGCCGGAGCCAACGGGCATTGCCCCTTGCATTTCGATGTTTGTTTTTTGTTCCATAGTTTTTGGTTTTGGTTGCGCTGGCTCACGATGCCCGTGGCTCAGCTTTTTTCGTTAGGCGACTACACACATTTTTATGCCAGACATCCATTTTGAGTGTCCGAAGTGCAAGCAGACGATTGATGCGCCTGAAGAATTGGCCACACAGTTGATTGAGTGTCCTACTTGCAAAGAGACGATTGAGGTTCCAGTTCGCAGCCAGCGCAAGGAAGCTCCGAAGCCACCAACACCAGCACCAGTTACGAGGTCGCTAATCGAGTGTCCGTGTTGTCAGAAGCAAGTTTCCACGAAAGCGGAAGCATGTCCGAGTTGCGGTCATCCCATCGCCAGCAACCCGTCCAAATCCCCAATAATCGTATCGAACCCCCCAAACCCATCCAATCAGTGGACAGGTGGACAGATATTTTTGCTGATTATATTCATCTTGGCAGTTATTGCGATTATCCTCGTCGCCATCGCCAGTGGCGGGTTGCTACGCTCTGCTGTATGATTAAAAACGAGTCGCCTAACCAGATTAGATGAGAAGGCAGACCACTGACGCAATGATGCGTTGGTGCTAAAGTTTGCCTATGAAAACCACTACTAAAAAAACCAGTCCTACTCCGTCCGTCGTATCCACCTCCACGCCTGCTGTTGTCAGCGGGTTCACCCT
>CAIKKJ010000163.1 GCA_903827955.1 uncultured Verrucomicrobia subdivision 3 bacterium | reverse complement strand
GGACGGCTGGAGCGTGATCACAGGCGCGGAAGCGAAGGCAAATTGATCCACGAACGCGGCGTCGAGGCCGGAGTCGAACGAACTGTCTTTCGAGTAACGCCACATGAGAACGTTCGTGCCGGCGTTGATCGGAAAGCTGGCGAATGTCCAGTCCACTTCGCCGCTGATGCTCGCCTGCACGGTTCCGTTGATCCGGAACTCGAGAGTGTCGAAGAATTGTTCGGAGGAAACTTTCCACCAGAAACCGACCGAGCCGTTGGCGTTCGTCGCGAGCGTGGTCTGCAAGATTGATTCCTGCAAGGCACCGATGCCGCCGCTACGGGCGGCCGAAGCGTTGACCGCGACCAGCAAGGGATACACATAGTTCGTCTGGCCGAACCATGGGGTGTTGCCGCTGGTGAGCCAGTTCAACGTCGTTGTGTCGAGAGCGTCGCTCAACGGAATGACGATGGTGACTTTGGCAGGCTTGCTGATGACGACACCGTAGGCATTGCTGGCAACAAGTTGATAGGTTCCAGCTGGAAACTTGAATGGCGCGTCCGCCACCAGGGCGAGCGTATCATTGGTCGCCCTCGGGAAATTGGTTCCATTCAACCGCCACTGATACCGGATTGGCTGAACCCCGGCGCACCTGCCGTGCAGAAGGACAGTGGAAATGCCGATGGCGGGATTGGTCACCGCGCGATTCCACGGCTGCACGGTGAAGACTGGGGCGCGCGTGCCGAAGAGCGCGATGTCACGGTCACTGCCGCTGGCGAGGCCGACGACGTTGGTCAAATCGGCGGGCAGATTGTTCGACGCGAGGCCATTGAATTCAAAGCCCCACGTCACGACCGTGCCGTTGTTTCTCAAAGCGGTGACGTGCGTGCCGGACGCGGAGATGGCCACGACGTTGCTCAAGTTGGACGGAACAGGATAATTGGCGATACCACCGCCCCACTGCACCACGGTTCCGTTCGTCCGCAACGCCACGCCAAAGGCGTTGCCGGCGGCGATGGCGATGGTGGCGTTGGCCGTGGTGGCTGGAATTGAAGTTGAGCCATCCACATTTCCCCAACCGATGACCGTGCCGTCGGCGCGCAGGCCAAGGCTGTGATACTGACCGGCGGCGATGGCGACAAGATTGGTCGCGAACGCCGTGTTCGTGGCTTGACCGAAGTTAATCTGATTAAGCGGGCTGGAGGCGATCCAGCCGACGACCGTGCCATCCGATTTCAACGCCAGATCGTGATAAGTGCCGCAGGCGATGGCCGTCACACCGTTCAAGTTGTTCGGCACATTCGTCGCGCCAAGACCGAATACCGCAACCGTTCCATCAGACTTGAGCGCGAGCGTGTGCTGGTAACTCGCGGCGATGGCGGTGACGATGGAATTGCTTAACGGGGACAAATTGGTTTCGCCGGTAAAGCCGGAGGTCTGGAAATAATTTGCCCATGCCGTCACCTTGCCGTCCGCTCCCAGCGCCAGATAATGAGCCGCCGTCGTTGATGTGCCGCTCTGCCCGCCGGTGGCGAGCGCGATGGCATTGGTCACATTCACCGGTGGATTGCTGCTGCCAACATAACCAAAGCCGCGCGCGAACAGCACGCGCACATTGACCGGCGCACTGGTGAGGCCGCCGATCAAGTTGCTCACGGCGACGTAATAATTTCCCGTGTCCAGCGCGAACGCCGGATCCTTCAAGAGCGTATCATTTGTGGCACCGGCGATGGCGGCGTAGTTGACGTTGTTCGTCCGCGAGAAGAACCATTGGTAGCGCAACGGACCGCTGCCGTTTACCGTGATGCCGCCAACGGTGAACTTGCCGCCCTGATACAGGTTCGTGGGCGTGGCCGCGATCGGCGATGCGATCGTCAGCGGACTGACGATGACGTTCAAGGGCGCGGGGAGGCTGATGGCCGTGCCGAGCGGATTGGTCACGAGCAACTGGTAGCCGCCGGCGTTCGCAAGCTGCAGGTTGAGCAACGGCAACGATGAATTCGTCGCGCCATCAATGTTCGTGCCGTTCAGCAGCCATTGATAGCTCAACGGCAGCGCGCCGACGGCTTTGGCGGACAGCGTCACATCGCGGCCCGTGAACGCCGTTTGGCCGATGGGCGGCTGGAGAATTTGTGGCGTGCCGTCGTTGACCAACGCGAGGCCATGATTTGGCACAGCGGCGGCAGTGACCGTCAGCAAATTAGTCAATGCGGCGGGCGGATTGGTTTCACCGAAAGGATTATCGCCCCAGGCCACAACCGTGCCATTCGCGCGAACGGCAAGGCAAAGATTGGGTGTTTGCACATAGCCACTCGCGTAAATGGCCGCGATGTTGGTCAGTCCGGCCGGCAAGTTGGTGCCCGTGCCACTGCCCCAAGCGGCGACTGTGCCATTGGCTCTCAAAGCCAAGCTGTGGGTGGGACCAGCTGCAATGCCGATGACATTGGATAGCCCAATCGGAATGTTGGTAGCCGCACCGCTGCCCCAAGCCGCGACCGTGCCATCGGTTCGTAGTGCGAGGGCGTGTGAAGACCCCGCCGCGATGGCTGACAGGCGATTAAGTCCCACTGGAATAGTGTTCTGTCCCAAACTGACGAGCGTGCCATCCGCTCTCAAGGCAAAGCTTCCAAAATTTCCCAAAGCGACCGAAACCACATTGCTAACCCCTGATATAAAATTTCCGTTCAAGTCGCTGATGGCGCCGTTGGC
>CAIKKJ010000162.1 GCA_903827955.1 uncultured Verrucomicrobia subdivision 3 bacterium | reverse complement strand
CAGAAGCTGCAATTCTCCGAGCACGCGCCAGCCTTGGCGTTGACGATGGAGCAGAGATGAATCTTGTTGCCTTTGAACTGCTCGCGGATGCGGTTCGCCCACGACAGTAAATCGAGAATGTCGGCGGACGATTCGAGATTGAACAACCACGAGGCTTCGTCGCGCGTGATGTGCCCGCCGCCGAGGACGCGCTCGCCGAGGGTGGAAAGTTTCTGGTGGTTCGTCGCGTCAACTGATGTGGCGGTCATGGTTGACAGGATAGTTGCGCCGTAAAATTTTCGCAAGCGCGGTCATGTCCGGCACTCGATTCGCTTACTTCGCCGGTTCGTTCGTTGCCGACGAGGGGTGCACGGCGTTGAGATACTGCGCCAGCGAGGCGATCTGCAGATCGTTCAGCGGTCCGCCTTGCGATTGCGCGAACGCCGGCATGAGCGAGCCGGGTTTGCCGTAGGTGATCCAAGTGCGCCAGAATTCTTCGTTCGTCGGCACTTTGAGTTTGGCCAGATCGGGAACCATCGTGGCGCGGTTTTCCGCCTCGTGACAGATGCCGCAGGCGTTTTTGAACAGTTCCTGACTGAATTTCCCGGGGACATTTTTCAAGTGGCACGTCGCGCAATCGCCTTTGAACACAGCCTGCCGGTCAACTTTTGCCGCCGCGATGCCTGCTGCTTTTTCCGCCTCGGTCATTTTGACGACCGGCTGCGGCGTTAGGTTGATACGCAGCATGAGATCGCGCTTGCCCTTGTCGGTGGCGAAGTTGACGGTCTTGAACAGCGTGCCCTGTTTGCCCGCGAGGTTGACGCTCAATTTGATTTCGCCGTTTGTTCCCGGCGCGAGCGACCACGGCACGGGCGGCAGTTCGGCGGTGGTGCAGCCGCAGGACGGATGCACGTTCAAGATCGTGACGATGTCCGGCGTGATGTTCGTGAAACTGAAAGTGAAGCGCGCGAAATCCGAGCCTTCGAAGGCGTCCACGGATTTCAGCGTGGCGTCAAAGGCCAGCACGCCATCCGGCAACGGGTCGTTTTCGTGCGTCGAGTCCGGCACATAAACCGGCGCAGAGGCGACGGTATTGGAAGTCTGGGCGGCGGCGGGAATAACTCCGGCGGCAAAAATCAAAATCGCGGCGGCAAAAAAATTCCGGTGCAGTTTCATGGCGGCAAACTCTACGCCCGCCGCCGAGATTTGACGAGCGGAAATCACAGCCGGTTCAATGCGCTCAACACGGCCTTGACCGACGCGAGCTCGATGTTTGTGTCCACCGCCGCACCCCAGCGGGAGTTGCCGTCGGCGGATTTGATCTGGATGTAGGCAATTGCCGCCGCGCCTTCGCCGCTGCTCAAGGCGTGTTCGGCGTAGTTGGCGATCTCAAATTTTGGAACGCCGACTTGCGAAAATCCGTGAACGAGCGCGGCCAGCGGGCCATTGCCTTCGCCTTTGAACTCGGTGGGCTTGCCATCGCGCGACAACTTCGCGTCGCACTTCACCACGCCGTTCTTGCTTTCGGTTTCAAACGACTTGAGCGACCACGGCGAACTGCGTTCGATGTATTCTTTCCAGAACATCGCCTTCAACTCCGCGCCGCTGACTTCGCGACCGAGTTTGTCCACGGCATCGTTGGCAATGGGACCGAACTCGCGCTGAAAATCCTTCGGCAACGAAATGCCGAATTCGCTTTCGAGCAGATACGCCACGCCGCCTTTGCCGCTCTGCGAATTGACGCGGATGACTTCCTGGTATTTCCGACCGATATCTGCCGGATCAATCGTGAGATAGGGAACATCCCAATGACCGGAATTTTTTTCGCGCTCGGTCAAACCTTTTTTGATCGCATCCTGATGCGAGCCGCTGAACGCGGTGAATACCAATTCACCTGCATAAGGCTGGCGCGGCGGCACGGTCATGCCCGTGCTACGCTCATAAACATCAATAATCGCAGCGAGATTGGAGAAATCCAATTTCGGATCAATGCCGTGCATAAACAAATTCAGCGCGACGGTCACGATGTCCAAATTTCCCGTGCGTTCGCCATTGCCGAACAAAGTTCCTTCCACGCGATCCGCGCCGGCCAACATGCCGAGTTCCGTCGCGGCCACACCGGTGCTGCGGTCGTTGTGCGTGTGTAAACTGATGATGAGCGACTCGCGATTCTTGATGTTCTTGCACATCCATTCAATCTGGTCGGCGTAGACATTCGGCATCGCGACCTCGACCGTGTCCGGCAAATTCAAAATCATTTTGTGCTGCGGCGTCGGCTGCCATACGTCCATGACGGCTTCGGAAATTTCCTTCGCGTATTCCACCTCCGTCATGCTGAAACTTTCCGGAGAATACTGGAGCATCACTTCCGTGCCGCCGGCCGTGAGCCGGTGCAAACGGTCTTTGATCATCTGCGCACCTTTGACCGCGATGGCTTTAATCTCGTCCTTCGACTTGCCGAACACCACGCGACGCTGCGCGGGCGAGGTCGAATTATACATATGGATGATGACCTTCTTCGCGCCGATCAATGACTCGACGGTGCGTTCGATCAAATCCTCGCGCGCCTGCACGAGCACCTGCAACCACACGTCGTCCGGCGCGTGGCCTTTCTCGATGAGCAAACGGTTGAAGGCAAATTCGGTATTCGATGCCGATGGAAAACCGACTTCGATTTCCTTGAAGCCAATTTTCACGAGCGTCTGGAACAACTCCAGTTTTTGCGACACGTTCATCGGCACGGCAAGCGCCTGGTTGCCGTCGCGCAAATCCACGCTGCACCAGCGCGGCGCGTGCGTGAGCGTGCGGCTCGGCCACTGGCGGTCGGGCAATTTCGGCGCGTGTTGGAACGGCTGGTATTTTTTTGACGGGTCGTTTTGCATGGTCTGGCTTTCTTATTATTGCCATCCGGCGGTCAGGTTAAAACAAAAAACCCACCGCCGTTCGGCAGTGGGTTTGGTTAAATTCTCGCGAATGAATCAAAAACCCGCCGCCGCGCTGGTCAGCAGCGCGTTCGTAAGCAGCAGGTTCAAATT
>CAIKKJ010000161.1 GCA_903827955.1 uncultured Verrucomicrobia subdivision 3 bacterium | reverse complement strand
TTCGGAGCTGGTTTTTTTGCAGGCGAACGGTAGCGAGGAACTCATCGAAATTTGTTTTTTGCCCAACAGCGAGCCCGTGAAATGCCAATCCGACCTTACGCATCTCGCCTTTGAAGTGGACAGCCTCGCCGAATTTGAAAAGCACCTCGCGCAGCACGGTCTGAAATTTTCCGACGGCCCGACGACCAGTTCGCAAGGAACCACATTTGCTTTCGTGGATGCGCCCGAAGGCTACGAAATTGAACTGATCCAAAAGAAATAATCGCGCACCAAATTTCCCTAATTCCCAACTTCCATCTCCCAACTCCTAATTAAAATGAGCGTCCTCATCGTCGGCACCACCGCACTCGATTCCATCAAGACTCCCACCAAGGAAAATCCGCGCCTGCTCGGCGGTTCCGCCAGCCACGCGGCGGTCGCGGCGAGTTTTTTCTCACCAGTGAAACTCGTCGGCGGCGTGGGTGAAGATTTTCCGCCGAAATACATTGAGCTTTATCGCAAGCACAAGATTGATCTCGCCGGCTTGCAGCTGTTGCCCGGCAAAACGTTTCACTGGTCTGGCGAATACGAAGTGAACATGAACAACCGCCGCACCCTCGCGACGGAACTCGGCGTCATCGAAACCTTCCGGCCCAAGCTGCCCGCCGCGTATCAAAACGCCGCGTTCGTGCTGCTCGGCAACATCGCGCCCGCGCTGCAACTCTCCGTGCTCGACCAGATGAAGAAACCGAAATTTGTCGTGGCGGACTCGATGGACTTGTGGCTGAACATCGCGCTCGCCGATCTGCTCAAGCTGCTTAAGCGCGTGGACGGTTTTGTGCTGAACGACAGCGAGGCCGAGTTGCTTACGAAAGAAGATAATATTTTCGTGGCGCTGAAAAAAATCCACAAGCTCGGGCCGAAATACGTCATCATCAAAAAAGGCTCGCACGGCTCAGTGCTTTCCGGCCCGAAAGGCGTTTTCATTTGCCCCGCGTATCCGTTGCAAACCGTGGAAGACCCGACCGGCGCAGGCGATTCCTTCGTCGGCGGCATGATGGGTTATCTCGCCACGGCCAAAGGTTCGATTGATAACAATATCCGTCGCGCGATGGTTTACGGCAGCGTCACCGCGTCATTCTGCTGCGAAGGTTTCGGGCTGAATGCGACGACCAAGGCCACGCGCAAAGCCATCGAACAACGCGTGAAGGAGCTGGAAAAACTGACGAAGTTTTAATTTTCTGCCACAGAGTCACAGAGGTCACAGAGAAAACCTTTTCCAACTCTGTGCTCTCTGTGCCTCTGTGGCAATTTAAGAAACAAACTTCGGCTCGAAGACCGGGCCGAGGTCGTGTTTACGGAGCAGTTCGCAGAATTTCGCGATGCCGCGCTTCTCGTCCTCGCCGAGATGGTATTGGATGTGCCACTCGAAATAATCGCGCCGGAAATCTGCGTCAAACTCCTCGCGCGTCTCGATGAGATAATCCAGCGTGTCCATGCCAAAACGCTTGGCCTCTTTCAACTCACGGCGCAGCTCCCGATTTTCTACGCCGCGCCGCAGTGCCCAGACGGCAAAAACAAATGGTAAGTTCGCCAGTTCCAGCCACGCGATCCCGAGGTCGAAAATCTCATGAGTGTGTGGCGAGCGCTGGAACTCAATCGCCCGGTCGCCGATGAGCAGGACGAAATCTTTTTCCGCCGCCGCCGCGTAATTTTCCAGCGGCTTGAATTGTGGGAATATATTTTTCTCGGCCAGCAAAACTTTCAACAAGTTCACGCTCGTCAGCGAGGCGGTGTCGCAGAAAATTTCTTTTGCCTCGGCAATCGGTTTTTTGTGCGCAAGAAAAACGCTGTAAACCTCGCCCAGCGACGCAATAGCCACGCTGTCGAGAATGTCGTAGCGGTCATTGAGTAAAACTTCGGTGATGCTGACGAGCGCGGCGTCCAGTTCATCGCGCCGGAGCATTTCGGCAAGTTTGGAGGGTGTGGCGAAAACGAGCTCCGCGCCGAGGTCGCGCGTGAGCGGCGCGGCGTTCAGGTAGGGCACCGAGCCGATGCGGAATTTTTTTGCGGTCGCGATTTCCAAAGTGCGGAAAGACTATGGAAATTAACCGGCGGAAGCCAGCCCGACCCGTAATCCGCTCTTTCATCGCGTCCGCTGGCGTTGCGCAATCCATTGCGCGTTTTGCCCGGTGACGTTACGCTGGTCGCCGTCG
>CAIKKJ010000160.1 GCA_903827955.1 uncultured Verrucomicrobia subdivision 3 bacterium | reverse complement strand
GCCGCTCACGCCGCCATCGCCGCGTTGCACGACGGCGGCCAACGCTGTTTGCGCGGCGAACTCGACGCGCTCATCACCGCGCCCGTAAATAAAAAATCCATCGTTGATGCCGGACATAAATTTATTGGCCAGACGGAATTTCTGTCCGAACTCGCCAGTGCCAAACGCACCGCGATGATGTTGCTCGGCACGGATGAACGCGGACGCTGGCTGCGCGTCGCGCTCGCCACCGTTCATATTTCCATCAAGTCGGTTCCTGAAAAATTGACGGCGGAAAAAGTTTTTCTGGCCGTTGAACTGGCTGTGCAAGCGTGCCACGACCTCGGTTTGGCGCGCGCAAAAATTGCCGTTTGCGGATTGAATCCGCACGCGGGCGAAGGCGGTGAATTTGGCGATGAAGAAATAAAAATTATTTCGCCAATGATTCAAGCGATGCAAAAACTCGGCTTTGATGTCACCGGCCCGTTGAGCGGCGACACGGTTTTTCACTATGCGCTGCAAGGCGATTTTGACGCCGTCGTCGCGATGTATCACGACCAAGGACTCGCGCCGCTGAAAGCCGTCGCGTTCGACACCGGCGTGAATTGGACGCTCGGTTTGCCGTTCATCCGCACCTCGCCCGATCACGGCACGGCTTACGACATCGCAGGAAAAGGAATTGCGAATCCCGGAAGTATGATTGCCGCGATACGCTTGGCGAAGCAGTTGGCGAGAAATAAAAAGTAGGAGACGAGGTAACGAGTCTCCTGCAAATTACCCAATCAGCTCGCGGACTTTTGCGCCAATGTCACCTTGCTTGACGAGCGATTCACCGACGAGGATTGCGCCCGCGCCGCACGCTTGAACACGTTCTACATCTGCGCGCGTATGGATTCCGCTTTCCGCGACGAGCAACGAACCGTTTTCAAGAATGCGTGAGGCAAGATTTTCCGTCGTCGCCAAATCAACTTTGAAAGTTTTCAAATCGCGATTATTCACGCCGATGAGTTGCGGGGAAATTTTCAGCGCGCGATTCAATTCTTCTGCGTCATGAACTTCCACCAAAACGGCGAGACCAGCTTCAATCGCGAGTGAATGAAATTTCTGCAACTGCTCGTCCGTCAAAATGGCGACGATGAGCAGGATGGCGTCCGCGCCCCATTCGATGGCTTCGAGAATCTGGCGCTCATCAATGATAAAGTCCTTTCGCAGCAATGGTATTTTCACGGCGGCGCGGATTTGGCGGAGATAATCCAGCGAGCCTTGAAAAAACTTTTCATCCGTCAAAACGGAAAGGCAGCTTGCACCCGCCGCTTCGTATTCCTTGGCAATGCGGACGGGATCGAAGTCTTTGCAGATGACGCCCATTGATGGCGACGCCTTCTTCACCTCGGCAATTAAACCGATTTTTCCGACGCGCGGATTTTTCAGCGCGGCAATAAAATCGCGCCGTTCGCCGTGTTCCAGCATCGCATCGCGCAAATCACCCGCCGCGATAAGGCGCGCGGGCAGTTGTGCGACTTCGCGTTTCTTTTGCTCTACAATTTTGTCGAGAATGTTCACAAAATTTATTTAACCGCAGAGAACACAAAGAGCGCAAAGGAAAACGTCTTTGTGTTCTCTACGTTCTTTGCGGTTATTCTTCCTCATCTTTCACACCTTGCATCCGTTTCAACGGGCAGCCGGCGCGGAGCCACGCGTTCACGAAGGGATCAAGCGCGCCGTCCATCACGGCTTGCACGTCGCTGGATTGTTCGCCGGTGCGCAAATCTTTCACCATGCGATACGGCTGGAAAACGTAGCTGCGAATCTGGTTGCCCCACGAGATGCTGCCTTTGTCGCCGTAAAAACGTTCCATCTCGCCTTTGGCCTGGTCGAGTTTCAACGCGTAAAGTTTGGAGATCAACATCGCCATCGCGGTGGCTTCGTTTTGCACCTGACTGCGCTGCGCCTGTGACGCGGCGACGAGGCCGGTCGGGATGTGCGTGAGGCGCACGGCGGTTTCCACCTTGTTTACGTTCTGTCCGCCTTTACCGCCGGAGCGATAGGTGTCGCGGCGGATTTCCACCTTCGGAATGACGATGTCGGTTTCGAGTAAGTCGGTCAGTTCCGCGACGATGTCCACGCTGGAAAAACTCGTGTGGCGGCGCTTGTTGGAATCGAACGGTGAGATGCGCACGAGCCGATGCACGCCGCGTTCCGCTTTGCAAAAGCCGTAGGCGTTCTCGCCCTCGACGCGAAAGGTAACGGTCTTTAATCCGGCGGTGTCGCCTTGCAGCGCGTCAGTGACTTCCCATTTCCAACCGCGCGAATCGAACCAGCGGCCATACATGCGCGAGAGCATTTCCGCCCAGTCCTGTGATTCGGTTCCGCCCGCGCCGGAGTTGATGGTGAAGATGCAGTTGCACTTGTCATGCGGGCCGCGCAGAAAAGTTTTCAGTTCAAACGTGTCGAGGTCGGCGAAAAGTTTGGCGGTGTCGCGCGTCATCTCGGTTTCGAGTTGAAGCTGCATCGCCTCGGGTTCGGCGGCGGCGAGTTCGAGCATGACCTGCAAATCCTCGACTTGTTTGCCGAAGCGGGCGAGGGGCTCAAGCTTGTTGCGGATGTCATTGGTTTCGTTGATGACTTTCTGCGCGGCTTCCTGGCTGTTCCAGAAAGTTTCGCCGGTCATCAGCGATTCAAGTTCGGCAAACCGTTGGTTCAATTTGGCGACGTCAAAGAAACCTCCGCAGGTGGGAAACCTTGTCGGCGGCGGTGGCAATCTGGGGGCGGACGATGTCGAACATCGGGGCAGAATACAGAAGCCGGAATTGAGAATCCAGAAGGGTTTTGGCTGCAGCTGGCCGCGTTTAGCTGCGATTAATTTTTTTCTGCCGGCGTTGCTGGCGCCGTTTTGAAAAATTTCGGAAACCAATTTCAGCGAGAACCAAAATGAGGAGCAGCCAGCATAGCCAGCCCCAGCCGGAAAAAAATCCGTGCCGTGGTTTTGGGGTTGGCGGTGAAAAATTATTCGTCGCCGGCAAATTGTTTTCTGCGGCCACAAGCTCGCCAGTATTCGCTCTGGCGGCGGTGATGATCATATTTGAAGTAGTCACCAATTTAAGCGGGCTCGCGGCGATATTTTCTCCCGGCTGTGGGGTCAAAATAAGATGCGGTTCCGGTGGCAGCGCAAATGGTGTGTTGGATTTGATGCCGGGAGCGGCGATCGGGCTTCGGATGCGCGCGTCGGCTGGACTGACTTTGGGATTTTGCGGCTGGCTTGGCGATTTGTCCGGAGTTGCTGGCGAAGCTGTGGCGGGTGGTGAATCTTGTTTGTGATTTTCCGCAGGCTGGCTGTTGTTGCCACCAGTCGCCGGATTGGCTGGCCGCGAAGCCGGTCGCGTGTCATCACCGGTGCTTGCGCCCGATGAATTTGCTGCGGGATTGATTGTGGGCAGCACGAAGTTTCCAGCGGTGGCCAAACTTTTGCCGGTCGTGGCCGCGCCCCATTCTTCCACATGGCCGTCGGCGAAAAGCACGTTGCCCTGAAACCAATGTTGTGCGGCGGTCCACGCCAGGTTTGCGCCGGTCGCCCGCCGGAGCAACGTGCGCGAAGTAGCGAGGTTGCCATCGCCGGCAAGGATTGACATGGGCCGGGAATATTCCGCATCCACGCCGACAAAATAGCTGAGGTTCGCATTGCGCAGTGTGGCAAAATTGGTCGCTGCGATTCGCGTGTCCGCTGGACAGATCAGCAGACGGGGCGAATCCAGAAAATTTCCGAGCGGTTCAAAATTGTGCCAGCCGAAATAAAAATTGCCGTTCACCAGCAGGCTGTTCTCCGCGAATTCCTGCGAGCCGCCGTTGCCTGCGGGAACTTGCATCGGAAATTTTCCGTTGTGGTCGTGCGCGAAATTTTGAAAAGCGAGGCCAATCTGCCGCAGTTGATTTTCACAGATGATGCGCCGGGCGCGTATCGTGCCGCGGTTCAAGGCTGGCAGCAGCAAGGCAGCGAGGAGGGCGATGATGCCGATGACTACCAGCAATTCCACCAATGTGAACGCATCCGCCGATCGCCGGGTCTGCGCGAATCTCATGGAAATATTTTAGCATTTCGCATGCCGCGCGGATTTCCCTTGGAATTTGAGAAACGGTCGTTTCGAATGCGTGAGGCTCACGCATTTTGCGTGAAATTTATACGCGGCTCTTCATAGCTCGTCTTCGCGCTCGGTGAAAAACAACTGGTGGGCGCGGTCGTAATCTGCCTCCGGCACGAGGACGTGAGCGGGACGGTTCAGGTCGCCATCGTCGGGCACGGTGGGGTCGGCGAATTCTTGTGTGGCCGCGATGCCATGTTTTTCAAGCATGACGACGAGCAGTTCAGTTTTGATGAGCGGGCCGGCAAAAAATAGTTTCATGCGTTCACTTCAATCTGGTGACAGATTCATAAACTGCGTTCACCGCGTGGCGGTAATTGTCTTCTGTGTAGTGTTCGGCCACTCGCTGCGATGCCCGTTTTCCTTTTTCCAAAACGATGTTCCGGTCGCGGTCTATGGCTGTCACGGCATCAGCAATCTGTCTGGCCATTTGTCCCGGCGTGGTCACGGAAATCTTGTAGCCGCAATCCGGCGTCACTGCGACGCGCGGCCCGCCATTGTCAGCCACTACCGGCACGGCGCCGGCCAGCATCGCCTCCAGCATGGTGAGGCCGACGGTTTCCCGCATGCTGGGCAGCAGATAAATGTGCGTGCGGCCGAGTTCCTTCAGGTAATTTTCGCGACTCATCTGGTTGCCAAAAATGATTTCATCGGTCAATCCCAGCCGCACCGCTAGTTTTTTTAAGTGGGGCACTTCCGGCCCGTCGGCACCGAGATGGTAACGAAATTTCACGCCGCGCTTTTTTGCCAGCGCCAGCCCGTGAAATGCCAGCGCCACGCATTTCTGGCCGCCCAGATGTCCGGCCACATAAATTTGCAGTGGCCCATCCAGTTTTTTCTCCGGCACGAAACGTGAAAAGGCCGCAACCTGTTCCGTCGAGTAGAATCCAGGCGACAATTTTGAAATGCCGGCACCGGAGCCGCGCACGGCGGTCAGCAAGTGTTCCGCCTCCTCGGTGATGGCGAAAACGTGGTTCGCGCGGCGGATGCTTTTGCGCACGGCGGGTGAATGCCGCGAGCGAAAATTATGCAGCTTGCGCGAGAGTTCAAACCCCGCACCCAACGGACTCAACAGTGGAAACAGCCGGAAGGGATACGGTTCATTGCCGCAAATCGGCCCGTAGACAAAGGGTATTCCCAGCCGCCACATCGGCGAGGCAACGCGACTGGTGGTGTAGGTGACGTGGTGGACGAGGTCAAATTTTTCGTGGCGATGCAGCTCCCGCGCCACTGCCAGCGAGTCGCGGGTGAAGTCCACGTATTCGCGCCAGCCCTGGATCCGTGCCCGCATCCGGTTCGGATGCCACGGGGAAAATTTCCCGGCGTAAAAATATTTCACGTTCGGTGGCACGAGGCCCGCGCCGGCGGCCTTTTCCATGTCGGCGCGGTCGCGGCTCGTGGTGATGACGAACAGTTCGTGGTCGCGGGCGAGGCATTTGATCGCGGCCCGTCCGAAATGGCTCTCCGACCCGAGATACGGGTTGCAGGCGATGGCGGAGACCAGGACTTTCATGACTTCATTGAAGCAAAGGATTTTTCAACAGGCAAATGGTTGACGACAAAAAAAATCGCCCGCGAATTTTTCACGGGCGATTGGTGGAAACATTTTTTACTGCACTTCCGCGCCTTCGAGGAAGCCTTGCAGGTGGCGGACGCGTGTGGGGTGGCGCAGCTTGCGCAGTGCCTTCGCCTCGATCTGGCGGATACGTTCGCGAGTGACGTTATACATCTTGCCGATTTCTTCGAGCGTGCGTTCGTAGCCGTCAATCAGGCCAAAGCGCATTTCGAGAATTTTGCGCTCGCGTTCGGTGAGCGTGGTGAGCACGTCGCCAAGTTTTTCGCGGAGCAAACTGTAACTGGTCACGTCGGAAGGATTTTCCGCCGACTTGTCTTCGATGAAGTCACCAACGCTTACGTCGCCGTCGTCGCCGACGGGCGCGTGCAGCGAAACGGGTTGTTGCGCCATCTTGAGCAACGCGTGGATGCGCGAGACGGGCATGTGCATTTCGTCCGCCAGTTCTTCCGGCGTGGGTTCGCGGCCAAGTTCCTGCGTGAGCTGTTTCTGTGCGCGCCAGAGCTTGTTCATGATCTCAATCATGTGGACCGGAATGCGGATCGTGCGCGCCTGATCCGCAATCGAGCGCGTGATCGCCTGACGAATCCACCAGATCGCGTAGGTGGAAAACTTGTAGCCGCGGCGATATTCGAATTTCTCGACGCCTTTCATCAAACCGATGTTGCCTTCCTGAATCAAATCGAGGAATGATTGGCCACGGTTCGTGTATTTTTTAGCGACGGAGACGACGAGGCGCAAATTCGCCTCGGCCATGTGCGTTTTGGCCTTGAGCGCGCGATCGGCGGCGCCCTTCAATTCCTTGAAGGTTTTGTAATATTCTTCGCGCGGCATCCGCACGAATTGTTCGAGCGTGGAAATTTTCTGGTGCTCGGCCTCAATCGCGGCGCGACGTTCAGACGTGCTGCGCTGGCTTTCAAGTTCCGTGACATGGCGCAGGCTGGCCTGAAATTTTTCGTAGATGTTGCCGGCCACGACAATCATTTCCTCGACAACTTTTTGCTTGTAGTAAAATTTTGCAAAAGTCTCCTGGAGCTTCGCGCCCATTTTTTTCAATTCCTTGGCGAGTGACTCCTTGCGACCTTTCTGCTGTGCCTTTTGCCATTGAAAATATTTTTCGTCAACTTTGGCATCAGCCTCATGAACCTTCTTGATGAGCTTGCGCAGATCCTTGAGATGCCCGTCGCGGTTCGCGATTTTTTTGTCAACGATGACGCGGTCGAAACGTTCTTTTGGCGGATCGGACAAGAGTTTTTCCGCGATGGCGATGTGTTCCTTCGCCGTGAAACCAAGCCCGTAAATAATGGCCTTCATCGCCACCTCGGCTTCTTCAATCTTTTTGCAGATTTCAACTTCCTGTTCGCGCGTGAGCAGGGGAACCTTGCCCATCTGGTTCATATACATGCGAACCGGGTCGTCCAAAATCTCAAGCCGCGCATCTTCGTCCACGGCTTCTTCGTTTGCCTCCGGCTGTTTGACGCGGTCGGAACGTTCGGCCTCGGCCTGATCCATGACGATTTCTACGTCAAGGCTGCGCAGTTTTGAAAGCAATGCGTCGAGGTCATCCGGACTTAGATTTTCCGGCAGGATGTCATTGATGTCGTCGTAAGTGACGTAGCCGTGCTCCTGGGCGAGGTGCAGCAGCGTCTTGATTGTTTCCGTCAAATCCACGGAGGTCAGCATCGGCGCTGACGGCGTCTGGCCGTTGGCGGGTTGGCCGTTCGCCGGATGTTTCACGGCTGGCGTGGCTGCGGCTGCCGACTTTGGTTTGTTGGGCGCGTCAGGTTTGATGGCCTTGCTGGAAATGACAAACCGCCGGCGCACCGGCGGGGTTTTAACCTTAACGGGCTTGGCGGGCTTGACACTGCGACGACTGCTGGGCGACGCGCTTTTTGGCGTCGTGACTTTGCGTTTCGACATAAATTATCTGACCGGGAATACCCGTTTCAGTTCAGAGAAATAGCCTCTCCGACCGCGAAATTGCGGCTTCTGACAATGCACCCGCGTTCACCTGTGAATCTTGGTTTCGCGAACTCCAGAAGACTGACGTGGCTTGATGCTAACGACTTTTGCGTGAATTTCAAGGAGAATCTTCGTTTCCAAGTGACTAATCCTGCGAACAAAGATAAAGATTTGTCATTTAATTAATAATTTTCAGCATGAAAACTTATTTAAATCCGTTGCGAACTGTCGCCACATCGCAGCTAATTTGCGCCCGCAATTCAGCCGACGATGAAAATTTCCGTTCATCACGCAACTTGTCGCCAATTTCCAGATTCAGTTCCTGCCCGTAAAGGTCGCCATTGAAATCTAGCAGATGCGCTTCTACCCGCAACTGTGGTTGCGCCGCCGCGACTGTCGGACGCAGGCCGATGTTCAATGCCACAC
This sequence comes from uncultured Verrucomicrobia subdivision 3 bacterium, assembly GCA_903827955.1. GTDB lineage: Bacteria > Verrucomicrobiota > Verrucomicrobiia > Limisphaerales > UBA11358 > UBA11358. Next base: position 24,269 of record CAIKKJ010000160.1, on the reverse strand, counting down.
GAAAGTTTTTTCCGCCAAGTTTTGTGCTGGCGGCATACACGCCGTTTGGTGGCAGCACCAGGCCGGTCACGTCTAAGTTCGCCGTCGGAAAACCAAGTTCATGCCCAATCTGGTCGCCAACGACTACGCGCCCGCAAATCTCATACGGACGGCCAAGCATCTGGCTCGCGGCATCCAGATTTCCCGTGCGGATCATTTCCCGGATGCGCGTGCTGCTGACCGTTTCGCCGTCCAGCGCCACCGCCGCATGGCCATGGACTTGAAAACCGATTTCCGTGCCGAGCGTTTTTAGCAACGCCACATTGCCGCTCCGTTTGCAGCCAAACACAAAATCTGCGCCGACGCAAATGAAAGAAATTTTCCCGAGGTCCTGCGCTAGTTCGCGGATGAAAACTTCGCCGGATTTTTCGCTGAACTTTTTGTCGAAGGGAATCTCCAGCAACGCGTCCGCCCCCAACGCCTCAATCGCCCGCAATTTTTGTGAGCGCGAAAAAACTTGCGGCGGGACTCTGTCGGGCGCGACGATGGCACTTGGATGCTTGTCGAACGTGACGATGAGCGCCAAGGCGTCGTGCTGCCGCGCATCGGAAATCGTCTGCCGGATGATTTGCTGATGGCCGAGGTGCACGCCATCAAACACGCCGATGGCCAGGCAGACCTTGCGGTTGCCGTTGTCCAATTCGCTTGCGGCGTGAATGAGTTTCACAATTCTTTCAGCTGCAGATTTTCACCGGTGAAACGCAGATTCAAACCGGTTTTATCTGTATTTGGTCTTTATCCATCTATGGCTTTTAAGCTGCAGCCAGTTTTAAATACGGCAGCACGCGCTTTTCCAGTTCTGCCGTTGTCAGATTTAAAACCGCGTCCAGCGGCAGCGCATCGGTCACGTCAAATTTTCCGGAGGCGCTCCGGCGCAGCGTTGTCAAATGCGCGCCGCAGCCGAGTTTCTGGCCGAGATCATGCGCGAGGCTGCGGATGTAGGTTCCCTTCGTGCAGGCCACGCGGCATTTGCCGAACGGCTCGGTGTAGTCGGTGAAGCGGAAATTATAGACGTGGATTAAGCGCGGCTCGCGTTCGACCTCGATGCCCTTGCGCGCGAGCTTGTAGAGTGGCACGCCGTTTTTTTTGATGGCGGAAACCATCGGCGGAACCTGCATTAAATCGCCAATAAATTTAGCCGCTTCTTCGTTCAACTGTTCCAGTGTCATCGGCATCACAGGCAGTGAACCGGTGATTTCGCCGTCGCAATCGTAGCTATCTGTCGCCTCGCCGAATTTGATCGTGCCCTCATAAACTTTGTCATCGCCCATGAGCCGCTCGGACAGTTTTGTGCCGCGCCCCAGCACAATGATGAGCAACCCGGTGGCGTTCGGATCCAGTGTGCCGCAGTGCCCGACTTTTTTGATACCGAACTTGCGGCGGATGGCGTCCACGACATCGTGCGAGGTCGGGCCAGCGGGCTTATCTACGAGAATGGCGCCGTCAAGCGCGGTGAAATCTTGCATGAAAATTGAAAATTACTTCGCCGCTTTCAACGCGCGTTTTACGGCGGCGATGACTTTGCGCTGCGTTGACAACGGTGTGCCGGGAATGCGTGCGCCAGCGGCTGCCGGATGGCCGCCGCCGCCGAACTGTTTGCAAATTTCGCTCACATTCACCTTGTCACTTTTGGAGCGCAGGCTGATGCGTGTCATCTCTGGCTCCAGTTCTTCAAACACGCAGGCAACAATCACCGGTTCGACGGCGCGGATGTGGTCAATCAAACCTTCCGTGTCATCGCTTTCCGCGCCGGTGCGAGTGAAATCTTTTTGCTTCAGCCAGAACCAGGCGATTTTTTCATCCGGCGAAAGGCGGAATTTTGAATAGACGTGTTTGAGTAACTTGGCGCGGGAGACCGGATAGGATTGATACACTTCGTCGCAAATTTTCGCCAGATTTGCGCCGCGTGTGACCAGTTCCGCGCCGGCATGGAATGTGCCAGGCCGCGTGTTTGAATATTGGAACGAACCGGTGTCCGTGGAGATTGCGGTGAACAGTAAATCGGCGATTGGCTTGGTGATCGGCCAGCGGGCGATTTTCAGCAGCCGATAAATCAACTCGCCGCAGGAAGGTTCGCGTGGTGAAATCCAATTCACATCCGCGTAACGCGTGTTGCTGACGTGGTGGTCGATGTTGATGAAGATTTTTCGGTCGCCGATGCATTCGCCTGCGCGTCCCAACCGTTCGAAGCTGGCGCAGTCGGTGGCGATGACGCAGTCAAACTTTTCACCCGCCTTCGGTTTTTCGAGCAAGCCGTCGCGGTTCAGAAACTTGTATTTTTGCGGAACGGCGTCAGAGTTCCACACGGTTACTTTCTTGCCTTCGGCCTGCAACGCGAGCGCGAGGCCAAGCTGCGAGCCGATGCAGTCGCCGTCCGGACGGACGTGGCCGACGATGCAAAAAGTTTTATGCTCACGGATGATTTCAAGAATCCGTTCAATGATGGCCGGATGTTTTTTCACGGTTTGGATTCACCGGGTTTTGCCGCCGCTTCTTTTTCCAGTTCTTCGATGATCTGCAAAACCTTGTTGCCGCGGACAATGGAATCGTCAATGACGAATTTCAGCGTCGGGGTAAATTTCAAGACGACCGCCTTGCCGACCAGACCTTGAATGCGGATGCGCTGTTCGTTCAGCACCTGCAAACCGCGTTTTTGCTGGTCAGCATTGCCAAGGATACTAATGAACACGATGGCTGTCCGCAGGTCGCCACCGACATCCACGTCGTTCACCGTGATGATGCCGACATCGTTGACGTGAAATTCGCGGCGAATGGCCTCGCCGATTTCGCGCTTTAAAAGTTCGCGCACCCGTTCGTGTCGGACGTTGGGCATATTCGATTAGGTCTGGATCCGTTAAAAAATTATTTCACAGCTTCGCTGCGATTTTTTCCACAGCGTAACATTCGATGCTGTCACCGATTTGGAACTCGCCGAAGCCTTCGACACGGATGCCGCATTCCATGCCGGAACGCACTTCGTTGACTTCGTCCTGAAAACGGCGCAGCGACTGCGTGACGCCTTCGTAGATGACATCTTTTTTGCGGCGCACACGGACTTTGCCGCGCACGATGCGGCCGTTGCTGACCATGCAACCGGCGACGGGAATGCCCTTGGACAATTCAAAAACCTGTCGCACTTCCGCCGAGCCAACGATCGTTTCCTTGAGGTCGGGATCCAGCAGGCCCGCCATGGAGTCCTTCACCTGGTCAATCAATTCGTAGATGATCGCGTAAAGTTTCACCTGCACGCCGGCGTGCTTGGCTTTTTCCGCCGCCGTGCTGTCGAGGCGTGTGTGGAATCCAAGGATGACGCACTTGGACGCCGCCGCGAGCGCGACATCGTTTTCAGTGATCGTGCCCACATCGCTGTGCAACACTTCGAGCGAAACTTTGTCGGATTCAATCTTCTTGAGCGCCTCGACAATGGCTTCGACTGAACCTTGCGTGTCCGCCTTGACAACGACGCGCAACACTTTGCTTTGCGCGGCTTCAAGCGAAGCGAAAAGATTTTCCAGCGTGACCTTGGAACGGCCTTCAAGGGCTTCGGTCTTGGCGACCTGGGCGCGCTCCTCGGCGAGAACGCGCGCGGCTTTTTCGTCGTCCACGGAGCTGAATTCCCAGCCCGCTTCCGGCACGCCGTTCAAACCGAGCACGCTGACAGCCACCGACGGGCCGGCTTCTTTCAAGCGCTGGCCTTCTTCGTTGATGAGCGCGCGCACCTTGCCGTAAAACTCGCCGCAGATAATCACGTCGCCCAGATGCAACGTGCCTTTGCGCACCAGCACCGTCGCCGTCGGGCCGCCGGCCGAGACGCCGGATTCGATAACGTTGCCCTTGGCATTGCGGTCGGGATTCGCCTTCAGTTCGAGCAAGTCAGCCTGAAGCAAAATCATTTCGAGCAATTTATCAATGCCCTGTTTGGTCAGCGCGGAACATTCCACGAAAATCGTATCGCCACCCCAGTCGTCAGGCACCAGACCTTTGTCCTGCAACTGCTGGCGGACTTTCATCGCGTTCGCATTCGGATGGTCGATTTTGTTGACCGCGACAAGAATTGGCACTTTCGCCGCCTTCGCGTGTGCGAGCGCTTCCAAGGTTTGCGGCATCACGCCGTCATTTGCCGCGACGACGAGCACGACGATATCCGTGACGTTCGCACCGCGCGAACGCATAGAGCTAAACGCCGCATGGCCGGGCGTGTCGAGAAAAGTAATCTGGGCAATTTCTGTTTTGCGCTCCGGATGCGGCACGGCAATCGTGTAAGCACCGATGTGCTGGGTGATTCCGCCGGCTTCGCCTGCGACCACATTCGCCTTGCGGATGACGTCAAGCAGCGAGGTCTTGCCGTGGTCAACGTGGCCCATGATGGTCACGACCGGCGCGCGCGGTTTCAAATCCTCCGGTTTGTCGTCCACGTCCAGTTCAACTTTTTTGTCCGGGGGATGAACGACGCCTTCGCCCTTGGCGCGTTTTTCCGCTTCAAATTTGAAGCCGTAATGCGCACAAACCTGAGCGGCGATTTTTTCGTCAATGGACTGATTTACCGTCGCCATGACCTTGAGCTTCATCAACTCGGCGATGATGGCAAACGGCTTTTGCTTCATCGCTTCCGCCAAAGCGCGGACGATGATCGGCGGTTTGATGGTGATGATTTGAGCGTCGGACGGCAGGGAGATTTTTGGCTGCTGCGGTGCGGCTGGTTTGGCCGGTTGTGAAACAAACTGCTGGCGACCATCACGGCCGCGCTGAAAGGAGCCGCGTGAATCACCCCGTTGTGGCTGGCCCGGCCGGCCTCCCGGCTGCGGACGCTGCTGGGGTTGGGGCGCACCGGCACGGTCGCCGCTGCGATCGCCACCGCGGGCGGAACCCGGCCGCGGTGCAAGCTGGATGAATCCAACCTTGTCTCCCATCTGCGGTTTGGGCGGGGCAGGGGGCGCGACCGGTGCCGCTGGCTTTGGTGCGGGCGGCGGGACAACGGGTGTCGGCACTTCCATCGCTGGCGCGGTCGTGGCGGCAGGTGCGGGGTAAACTTCGACTTCAGCTTCGACGATTGGTGGCGGTTCAGGCGCGGGCGGTGGCGTGGGCGGCGCGGTGATGAGAACGATTTTTTCCTCGACGGGTGCGGGCTTGGGCTTTTCCTCGACCGGCTTGGGGGCGAACCGCGCGGCGACCTCGGGGTGGTCTTTGATCAACTCCTCTTCGAGGTAGTCGGCGCTGATGTTATCAATGGAACTGGACGGAACCTTAGCGGTAGTGATGTTCAGCGACTTGGCTTTGGCCAGGATCACTTTGTTGTCCAGACCAAGCTTTTTCGAGATGTCGTAAATCCGACGAGGCATAATTTTTTTTCACCGGCGCCGACTGGAATGTGCAATTCGCCTTCATGGCTTAAATCGCGCAAACTAAATTTGTTCCGTTCCGCGCCATAAAATTCTAGCTGTTCACGGACGCCGAACGGCGTGAGGCCTCGGCGCGCGCGGCGTCCAAAATCGCGGCGGCGTTTTCACCAATGCCGGGGATGTCCGCCAGGTCGCCAGCTTCCGCCGACAACAAAACTTCGAGCTTCGTGACACCGGCGTGAACCAGCGCATCCGCCTGTTCGGGGGTGATGCCCGGAATCGCTGCGATCTGTGTGACGGCTTCCGCCACCTGTTCATCAAAACCCTTCGTGACGATCTGCTCGGCGATGATTTCCACGCCCCAGCCAATCAATTTCTCGGTCAGCCGCGCGTTTTGGCCGCGCTTGCCGATGGCGAGCGAAAGCTGGTCTTCGGACACCAAAATTTTCACGCGCTTGCTGCGTTCGTCGAGATCCATGCTGCGGATTTTTGCCGGTTCAAGGGCTTTCGTGACAAACGCCCGGATGTCGGATGACCACGGAATCACGTCCACCTTCTCGTTGTTCAGTTCGCGGACGATATTTTTTACACGCTGACCGCGCATGCCTACGCACGCACCGACCGGATCGACTTTTGAATCGCGTGAATACACGGCCATCTTCGTGCGGAAACCGGGTTCGCGCGCGATGCCTTTGATTTCAATCGTGCCGTCGCTGATTTCAGAAACTTCGACGGAAAACAGCTTGATGATGAACCGCGGGTCGGCGCGGGACAAAATGATTTCCGGCCCGTGCGGCCCTTCCTGCACGGCTTTGACGTAGCAACGCACGCGTTCGCCAACCTGATATTCTTCCGTCGGCACGCGTTCCTTGTTCGGCATGAGCGCCTCGTATTTGCCGAGATCAAGAATCACGTCTGAACGGTCGAACCGGCGCACCGTGCCGCTGACGATGTCACCCACACGGTCTTTGAATTCAGTAAAAATGAGCGCCTTTTCTGCCTGACGCACTTTTTGCATGAGCGCCTGCTTGGCGTATTGCGCGGCAATGCGGCCGAAGCCTTGGGGCGTGACTTCTTTTTCGATTTCATCGCCAACCTTTGCATCGGCTTTGATGCGCCGTGCATCGAACACAGAGATTTGATCGTGCTGTGAGATTACCTTATCCGCGACAATGAGTTTGGCGAAGGCCTTGATGTCACCGTTCTTGGAATCCATCACCACGCGGAGTTCGCGTGCGGGTCCCACGGCCTTCTTGGCGGCCTGCAACAACGCTTCCTGGACGGCAGCCATGAGCACTTCACGGCTGACGCCTTTTTCGCGTTCCCAAAATTCCAGTCCGGCTAAAAAATCAGCATTCATAACTCTGAACGCGGGGTCTTGGCTCTGGTTCCGGCGAATAAAAAAGCCGGAAAGACTTTTGTCTCCGACTTTCGCTCGCTGGTAACCCAGCCGACTCCGCTTTGTCCGAGCAAGCTAAAGTTTTGGTTTTCACCCGTCAAGCCAAATCACCCTCGGCTAACGTCCATATTGAAATTCGCGGGCGCTTGAAATTGTCTTCCCGCCTCGACAATCCGCCGCGATTTTCTAAATTATCCGCGATGTCGTTCAAACCTTTGGTCATTGCCGGACGCGAGTTCCATTCGCGATTGATTCTCGGCACGGGAAAATTTCCGTCGCCGGAAGCCATGCGCGATGCGCTCGCCGCCAGCGGCACGGAAATGGTCACGGTCGCGCTGCGCCGCGCGGATTTGTCCGGCAAGAAAGACCCGTTCGCGAACATCCTCGAATTCATTGATCCGAAAAAATATCTGCTCCTGCCCAACACCAGCGGCGCGATGAACGCCGAGGAAGCCGTCCGCCTCGCGCGCCTGGCCGTTGCCGCCGGTTTGCCGAAGTGGGTGAAGCTCGAAATCCATCCCGACCCGCGCTACCTGCTGCCCGACCCGATTGAGACGTTCAAGGCGGCGGAGATTCTGGTGAAGGAAGGTTTCACCGTGCTGCCCTACATCAACGCCGATCCGGTGCTGGCGAAACGCTTGCAGGAAGTCGGCTGCGCGACGGTGATGCCGCTCGGTTCGCCCATCGGCTCGAATCGCGGCCTCCAGACGCGCGACCAGATCCGCATCATCATTGAACAGGCGACCGTTCCCGTGGTCGTAGATGCCGGCATCGGCGCGCCGAGCCACGCGGCGGAGGCGATGGAACTCGGTGCGGACGCCGTGCTGGTGAACACCGCCATCGCCGTGGCGAACGACCCGAACCGCATGGGCATCGCGTTCAAGCACGCAGTGGAAGCGGGGCGCAGCGCGTATGAAATCGGGCTGGGCACGCAAAGCGAAACGGCGAGCGCGACGAGTCCGTTGACGGCGTTTCTAAACTAATTATTAGCCACAGATGAAACACGGATTGAACACGGATTCTTTAACGATCAAATAACATGAACATTAAAAAGGTCATAGTTATCGCCGTAAGTTTTATTGTCGGCGCGGCGGCTGGTTTTCTGTGGGCGAGTAATGCTTTCAAGAAATTTGAAATCGCGAAAGAAGTGGATGTGGCGGCACAAGCGGCGATGGATTCCGTCACACTGGCGCAATTGCGCTTGAACCAGACTACAAATGCAATCGCGGATCTGGAAAACCGAATGGATATAAGCATTGGAACTTTGGCGATTTGGGATCAGGTTGCGCCGCCAAGTGCGGAAATCCTCAAGCGCAGAGACAGGTGGCTAACCTCGGTGAAGGTCTATCATCAAAGTTTTCCCGTCCAAAACGAAGACACAAATCTGGTCGCGCTCGTGAATCCGTTTCTTGAAAAGATTGCAGGCAGAAGTCCGACCAGCACTTGCAAGGGATCAGTTTGCCAGCTTGATGATCTGCGGCTCGCGGCATTAAAAAAAGCGACAAATTCCGAGCCTAAATAATTTATCCGTGTTTCAGTTTTAGCCAAAATAAAATGAGTGCAAAAAAATTATCCGCTTCACGCGCCCGGCAGATTTTGGCCGCCGCGCAAAAGACCCGCGTGCTCGTTGTCGGCGACGTGATGCTCGACCAGTTCATCTGGGGCGGCGTGTCGCGCATCTCGCCGGAAGCGCCGGTGCCGGTGGTTGATTTTCAACGCGAGAGTTTCATGCCCGGCGGCGCGGCGAACGTCGCGCGCAACTTGGTTCACCTGAAAACGCCGGCGGAACTTTTTGGCGCAATTGGCCGCGACGAGGCGGCGGGAAAATTGTTAAAACTTCTCGGCGAACAAAACATCGGCTGCGCTGGCTTGGTGAAATCTTCCACGCGGCATACGAGCATCAAGACGCGCATCGTGGCGCACCAGCAGCAGGTCGTCCGCGTGGATCGCGAAACGCGCGGTGCGCTGGATGCCAAGACCACCGCCAGTTTGCTTGCGGAAATTAAAAAGAAAATTTCCAGCGCGGATGCCGTCATCGTCGGCGACTACGGTAAAGGCGTGGTCACGCAGCCGTTGCTGAACGAAATCAAAACGCTCTGCCATGCGCGCGGCGTGTGGTTGAGCCTCGACCCGAAGCCGGTGCATCACCTGAATCTGAACGGTCTCTCGCTCATCACGCCGAACCGCAAAGAGGCGTTTGAACTCGCGGACTTGCCGGACGATACCAAGAACGCCAATCTGTTTGCGGACAAAAACCTGATGCTGGTCGCGGAGAGGCTGTTGAAAGAATTAAATCCCGCGCTGCTGCTCATCACGCTCGGCGAACTCGGCATGTTGCTCTGCCAGCGCGGTGAAAAACCGTTTCACATTCCGACGGTGGCGCAGGAAGTCTTCGACGTGTCCGGCGCGGGCGACACGGTCATCGCGAGCTTCACGCTGGCGATTGCGGCGGGTGCATCGCCAATTGAAGCCGCGATTTTATCCAATCACGCGGCGGGAATTGTCGTCGGCAAAGTCGGCACGGCGACGACTACGCCAGAGGAATTGGTGAAAAGTTTTTAAGGGTAGCGGCGTCTCGGCAGAGCGCCGCCATCTAAATTTAATTTTCGGCACTCTTCCGAGATGCCGCTACGACGATGAATTCCAAAATCACAGTTGATTCCATCCGCGCCATGAAAGCGCGCGGCGAGAAGATCGCCGCGCTCACGGCCTACGATTATCCGATGGCAAAGCTGCTCGATGAGTGCGGCGTGCCGTTGCTGCTCGTCGGCGATTCACTTGGCATGGTGGTGCTCGGTTATCCCGACACGACGCACGTCACGATGGCGGAAATGGAGCATCACGTCCGTGCCGCCGCGCGCGCGAAGCCGAACGCATTGCTCGGCGGCGATTTGCCGTTCAAAAGTTACGAGACGATTTCCGACGCGGTAGCCAACGCAAAAAAACTGGTTGCCGCCGGCGCGGAGTTTGTGAAGGCGGAAGGCGGGCGGGAAATTCTGCCGCAAGTGCAAGCCATCGTCGCGGCGGGAATTCCGTTTTGCGGCCATCTCGGCATGTTGCCGCAGCACGTTGTCGAGGAAGGCGGTTACAAAATCAAAGGCAAGCAGGACGCGGAACATCAGAAATTGCTCAATGATGCCAAGGCTTTGAGCGATGCGGGCGCGTTTGCGATTGTGCTGGAACTCGTGACGCCGCCGGTGGCAAAGGAGATTTCGGAAAAGATTTCCGCGCCAACCATCGGTATCGGCAGCGGGCCGGATTGCGACGGGCAGATTTTGGTGACGCAGGATTTGATTGGCGCGTTTCCGTGGTTCACGCCGCGTTTCGTGAAGCCGAAAGTGAATTGCGCGGGCGAAATCAAATCGGCGGTGGCGGCGTGGAAAAGTTCGCTCGCCTCGCCGGCGAAATAATTCCTTGAAACTTTTTCAAATTTCACGGTGTTACATTTGGCGATGAAACCACAACTGATCATTTTGATTTTCGCACTGGTGGTTTCCGGTTGCACCACCAAGTCGCGGTCGCGCGCGGCGGCGGAGAACGCCTATCTTGCCGGCCAGAACGCGGCGTTGCGGCAGCAACTCGCGCAATACAACGGCATCACGGTGGTCGGTGCCGTGCAGAATCCGCAGGTTCCGTGGGTCGCGGGGCTGACGCTCGCGCAGGTGGTGGCGACGGCCAACTACATCGGCGCGCAGGAGCCGAAGGCCGTGGTCATCACGCATCAGGGCGAGAGCGCGGTGATGCCGGCGACTGTGCTGTTCAGCGGCGCGGACATTCCGCTGGAACCGGGTGACGTGGTGGAGCTGCGCTGAACTTTTTCTTCCTTCCGGTTTGGTTAGAAATTTTTTTCAGTGATTTTTCACTCGGACAGCCAATGTCCGACCTCGTCTGCGAAAGTGTGGTCGTAATTGAAACCAAAATTATGACAACCAACGAACAACTCGAACTCGGATTCAACGCCACCGCCAGCCGTATTTACGGGCGCAAACGCGAAACTCGCATGGCGCGCGGACAATGGTGGTTTGCCAAGATGCGCGCCGCCGTGGCGAACGCGATGGAGTGGTCGGGGCAGGGCGAGTCACAGCCGGAACAGATTTTTTTCTCCGGCGTGAACCGTCAGTTGAAAACGTGAGCTTCCCAAGTCCGTGCGCCAGCGCGGCCCGCCACAACAACGGAAGGCAGAATGATGAATGCAGAAGTTGGTGCTTGCCCAAAATGCAAACCACTTCTGCATTCGTTTTTTACGAATCGCTTTCGGGTAATGTTCTAATAACTATTTTTTTATTTTACTAACCGTCGTCTTTAACTCATTTGTTTTAATATATCCCTTTGCGACCATACAATCTTCAAACACCGTTTTTTCCTTTGCTGCGCTAATCATTGCTGAAGCTAAAAACCCACCGCCACCAGCGTAAAATACTGGCATCGGCTTATTCATTTCCGCCATCAATCTGCAATTAGCCATATCAATTTTAATTTGTTCTGGAGTCATGCCTGTTTTATACCAGTCATTTGGACGGTTGTTTGAATTTGACGCGCATCCAACCATTAAAACAAAACAAGTCAGCACTCCGATTTGAATGATTTTTGAGTTTTTCATCGCGAAAGCAACTATCCCATTTAGGGATAATCGTCAAATCCAATTATTTCTCATGGCTGGTGCCAAAATCCATTTTCAGCCACAGTCAGCTAAAACTCCAAGAGTTGCTGCGGAAACATCGAGTTACTGCTGGCTTCAATCAAACCGAGCTGGCAAAAAAACTCGGACGTCCGCAATCATTTGTATCAAAATACGAAAGCGGGGAGCGTCGGCTTGATTTGGTTGAGTTGCATCAAATTTGTCAGGCGTTGGAAGTGCCGTTTTCTGAATTTGCAAAAAAGTTTGAAAAGGCGCTGCGATAATTTTGCGGTTTGATCCGCAGCTGGCTTTATTCCAGCTTCTGCTTCTTCATTTCCCGTCGTAGCCGGCGCGCACAAATTCGCGGATGACGGCGAGTTCTTCCTCACCGTGAATGGTGTGCGCCTTGGGAAATTCTCGCCAAGTGGCTTTGAAGCCGGCAGCCTGAAGTTGCTTCAATTGCTCGCGGACGCTGGCGATAGGAATGACGGCGTCGAATGGTCCGTGCGTGGCCAGCAGTCGCTGCTGCTTGGCGGTGGCGGGAATTTCTGCGAGCAATTTTTCCATTTCAAAAACCCAGCCACTGATGCCGACGAGGCCAGCCAGCCGATGCGGGTAGCGCAGGCCAACGTCAATCGTCATCAGGCAGCCTTGCGAAAATCCGCCGAGCGTGATTTGGTCGGCGGGAAAATTTTTCGCGCGCAAGTCATCCAGCAAATTGAAAAGCAGTTCGCGGCTGCGGACGACGCCGGGTTTCTGGTCGTTAATGTCGAACCAGGAAAATCCGCCATAGTAATCGTCGGGTGCGTTGACGAGGAGAAAATTCAGCCACGGCAGATTTATCGCCTCGGGAAACCAGCGGTAGCCTTCGATGCTGTCGCCGAGACCGTGGAGCATGACCATGAGCGCGCGGGAATTTTTCTGCGCGGCGGGAATGAATTCAGAGTGGAGCATTCAGTTGTTCGTGCTGTTGCGCAATTTATCGGCGGCGGCTTCCGTCCAATCCATCACGGCTTTGCGCTGCACGTCGGTCAGGCGCGCTTCGGGATGCAGCGCGGTATATTTTTTTGGCGGCATTTCTTTGTAATCAAGCACCTCGTTGACGCGATCCAGTTTTTTTGCGGCGCGGGTGGAATCTTCTGGCCAGTCGGAGAAATTAAAATGTTCGCGGCCGTCGTTCACATCAGCCACGACGAGCCACGAGGACGGCGCGATACGTGAATAAATCGGCCATTGGGTTTCGTGCGAATGGCAGTCGTAGCACGCGGCGCGGATGGTCGCGGCGACCTCGGCGGGCGGATTGGCGGCGACGATGAAATCGCGCTTCACCGGCGGATTGGTGCGCGCGGGATTGGTCAATTGCAACAGCAAAAACAACACAGGCAACGCCAGCGCGATCCGCTTCAGTTTTTTTTTCACGCGGGAATGTTAGCTGCCCGGCGGACGTGGTTGCAATTTCGATTTGAGGACGTGGATGAGCGCCTTGACGGTCAGCTCAATGAAGAGGAAAGGCTTGCCGATGAAATCGTTGCCGCCAGCCATCGTGGAGTTGGTGCGGTTCTCGAAATCGTTGAGGCTGGTGACGAAAACCACCGGCGTCTTTTTGTGCTGCGGCAAAGCGCGCAGCTTGGCGCACAGTTCGTAGCCGGTCATGCCGGGCATGTCCACGTCGAGGAAGATGAGGTCGAATTCATTGTCGTTAAGCAGTTGCAACGCCTGCTGCGGGTCGTCCACATTGACGGATTTGAGCTTTGCTTTTTCCAGCGCATACACGATGGCGCGGCGGGAAATGGCCTCGTCATCCACGACAAGAATTTTCGAGGCGGGCAGTTCCTGCTGTTCCGGCAAAATCCCTTTTTCAAACAGCAGGCCGAGGAAATCCACCGCTGCCGCCACGGTGCGGGTGGTGGACTGGTTGATGTTTTTCGGCTTTTCGTAAATTTCCTTGAGCAGCGCCTCGAACGCGGAGCTCATGTGCGCGATCTGGACGAGGCCGGCGATGCCGGAATTGCCGTTGAGCGCGTGCACGAGCCGGTAAAGTTCATAGACCTGCTTGAGCTTGAGCATTTCCGTGTCGGCCTTGACAAGCGCCACCATACCGGCACGCAGCGCGGTGAGCGTGGCGGGCAGATTATCAATGAACGTCTTGCGCAAATCCTGCTGGAAGGCCGCGTCATTTTCCACCGGCAACGTGGCGGGTTTGGCGGAAGCCGCCTCGCCGCCAGCGGGTTTCTGTTGCGTCATCGCACCGCTGTCGCCGATCATGTTACGCACGACTTCGATGACATCTTTCGGTGTGCAACTGGATTTGGAAAGGCACTTGTTCGCGCCCGCCCGCCAAGCGTCCTGGATGAGATTGGTCAGGTAAGTATTGGAGAAAACAATGATCGGCGTCTTGGCAAAATCCTCCTCGCTGCGAACTTCCTTGATGACATCCACGCCGGAAATGCCCGGCAGCATCAAATCCAAAATGATGAGGTTGGGGCGGAACGTGCGCATGATGCGCAGGCCGATTTCGCCGTCGGCTGCGACTTCGACCTTGTAGCCTTCGACCGCCAGTTTGTTGCGATAGACGTTGGCGACAACGGCATCGTCTTCAATGATCAAAATTTGTTTCATGCGGGTTTGAAGTTTTTGAACACGCTGGCGAGTTCGGGGTTGGTTTTCAAAAAATCCTGGATGGCGGCATACTCTACCACAGCTTTTTCAAAAATAGCCGCCGCGCCAGTAACGGATCCCGCTGCGCCGATTTTTTCCAGCTCGCGCAGGCGGGGGACGAGGCGTGACATGCCGAGCGTTGCGCTGGCACCGGCACCGCTGTGCGCCACGCGCCGCAACGTGTCGGCGTTGCTTTCGCGGATGGCGGTCTGGATTTGGTCGAATTGCTTGTGTGCGTCTGCTTGAGATACATCTCCACCAACTCGCGCAAGCTATCGTTGTTGCCGTCCGTCAAATCCATCATGCGATCCATGTCCACGGGCGGTTCGGTGTTGGAATTTTCCGCCGGTTTGCTGGCGTCTGATTTTGCGTTGCCAGACATGATTTTTCCGCCCCAACGTTCCAGCATGTCGCGCACATCTTTTGGCCGGACTGGTTTGGCAAGGTAATCATCCATACCGGAGGCGATGCATTTTTCACGGTCGCCGGTCATCGCGTGCGCCGTCATCGCGCAGATGACGATGCGCGACTGGTAATGTGCATGACCGCCGCTCATCTGGCGTTTGCGCAACACGCGCGTGGCCTCCAGCCCGTCCATTTCCGGCATCATTACATCCATGAAAATGAAATCAAATGGCTGCCGGTCGAGCAGGTCCAGCGCCTCGCGGCCATTGCCGGCGACTTCGGGTGTATAACCGATCTGCTGCAAAATCCGCACGGCGACTTTCTGGTTGATGGCATTGTCATCCACCAAAAGAATCCGCAGCGGCAATGTCGCCGCCAGCAGTTGTGCAGATTTGGGCGGCTCGGCGGCGCGCGGCGCGATGCGTGGGCTGATGAGCGCGCGCTCCAGCGCGGCAGCGAGTTGCGCGGGCTTGACCGGCTTGTGCACGGCGTGAGCGAAGACGATGCGCACTTCCTCCGAGCCGCTTTTCTTTTTGCCCATCGGCGTGAGCAGCACCATCGGCATCATGGCGGCGGACGGGATTTTTTGGATTTCTGCCGCGACCGCCAGGCCGTCCATGCCCTGCAAATGCAAATCAATCAGTGCGAGGTCAAAGGAGTTTCCCTTGCGCAACAAATCCATTGCCTGCGCGGAATTTTCCACGGCCTGCGGCAACATGCCCCACAGCCGGCACTGGTCGAACAAAATGTTCCGCGCGGTGGCGTTGTCGTCGAGGATCAAAACCTTCAGGTCGGCAAGGCGCGGGATTTTGCCCGTGTGCGCGGGCGGCTTGGAATCGGGCGCCGCCGAAACGGTGACGGTGAAATGAAACGTCGAGCCTTCGCCGGGCACGCTATCTGCCCACATTTTTCCGCCCATCAACTCCACGAGTCGGCGGCTGATGGCGAGGCCGAGGCCCGTGCCGCCGTATTTGCGCGCGGTGGAAACATCCGCCTGGGTGAACGGCTTGAATAGTTTTGACAACCGATCCGGCGTGATGCCAATGCCGGAATCTTTCACTGCAAAATGTAAACGCATCGTCGCCGGGTCGGCGGATTCATCGGCCGGCAGCTGTAATTTTTGGACGCGTGTGAACACTTCGCCGCGGTCTGTGAATTTAAGCGCGTTGCCGATGAGATTGACGAGCACCTGCCGCAGCCGCTGGCCGTCACCTTCAATGAGTGCGGGGATGCGTTCGTCCACCTGGTAGGCGAGGTCGAGCGATTTGTCCAAGGCGCGCGGCGCGAGCAGGTCGAGCGAATCTTCGATGCTGCCGCGCAAATCGAACGGACGCTTTTCGAGTTCCATCTTACCTGCCTCGATTTTGGAAAAGTCGAGGATGTCATTGATGATGCTCAGTAGCGACTCGCTGCTGTTGTGGATGGTGTCGAGATAGCCGCGCTGGTCGGGGGTGAGCGATGTTTCCATCAGCAGGCCGGACATGGCGATGACGCCGTTCATCGGCGTGCGGATTTCGTGGCTCATCGCCGCGAGAAATTCCGACTTGGCGCGCGAACCAGATTCGGCGGCGCGCACGGCTTCGGCCAGTTCCCGGTCGCGGCGGAGAAATTCCTCAAATTTTCGCTTCGTCTGCATTCCGCTGCGCAGCCGGGCGCGAAAAATGGGATTGTTCTCGAATGGCGTCTGGATGAAATCGTTCAGGCCGAGGTCGAATGCGCGCAGCACCGCCGTCGTGTCCGTCGCGGGCGCGAGCGCGATGCTGAAGATGGGTGTGGAGAGCGCATGATGCTTGAGTTGGCGCAACAAATTCAGGCAGTCCGCCTCGGCGGATTTCAAGTCGAGCAGCAGCACGTCCGGCGGATGTGTCTGCATCGCGCGGAGCGACTCGGTGTAATTGGAGGCAAAGCCAAGGCTGCCGGCATCCATGCGGATGGCCAGCGACAGCGCTTCGGCCAGCTTCGCGTCATTGGCCAGCAACAAGGCCTGAAATTTAATTGGATTCATCTCGGCAAACCGGACAACGTTCCCGGAGCGCGGGATTTAACAGATTTCGTATCGGCCAGCCAGCCGAATTTTTTAGCGGCGTTTGAAAGAATCGTTGCTGGTGCCGGTGGCGGGCGATAAACTGCGCTCATGTTGCAACCCGTCACCGAGCCGCAACTCGCTGCGTTTCGTCTCATGCTGCGTGCCCGGCTGCTGGATGATAAATTTGCCGCGCTCTACCGCGCCGGCAAGATTCACGGTGGGGTTTTTCTCGGGCGCGGCCAAGAAGCCTTGAGCGTGTCCGTCGGCCTTTCACTGCGCAAAGGCGATGTCTTTGCGCCGCTCATTCGTGATGCCGCCGGTCGCCTTGCCTTTGGCGAAACTATTCTTGATGCCGTCCGCACCTACCTCGGTTCTTCGCTCGGCCCGATGCGCGGGCGCGATGGCAATGTTCATCGCGGTCGTCCGCGTGATGGGTTGCTGCCGATGATATCGCACCTCGGTGCAATGATTTCCGTCGTCAATGGAATGCTGTTCGCGCACCGCCTGAAAAAAATTTCCGGCACCGTCGGCGCCGCATGTCTTGGCGATGGGGCCACGTCCACCGGTGCGTTTCACGAAGCCTTGAACCAGGCGGCTGTGGAAAAACTGCCGCTGCTCATGGTCGTGGCGGACAATCAATTTGCGTATTCCACACCGACCAGCCGTCAATTCGCTTGTGATGAACTTGTGGACAAGGCCGCTGGCTATGGAGTCGGCGCGCACTCGGTGGACGCAACGGATTTGACCGCGTGTTTGAAAGTGGTCGGCACCGCCGCCGCGCGCGCCCGGGCAGGGGAAGGCCCGCAGTTGATCGTTGCCAAATTGCTGCGCCTCTGCGGCCACGGCGAACACGATGACGCCAGTTATATTCCGCCGGAAATGAAAAATTCCACGCTCGGTCGTGATTGCCTGAAAGTGGCCGAGGAATATTTACTCCAACAAAAATGGACGGACGCGGCAACGCTTGCCACTTGGCGCAGCGAAGCTATCCGCGAAATCGAAGATGCCGTAGCGCAAGCGCAACGCGAGCCCGGGCCTGATCCGTTTGCGGAAAAGTGGAACGCGATCGCCTCCGAACATTTGAACGAGACCCACCCGCAATGAGCCTGACCTACCTCGATGCCATCCGCGAAGCTCAGGCCCACGCCCTACGCGATGACCCGCGCGTTTTCATCTACGGCCAGGATGTCGGTGACTTCGGCGGCGCGTTCAAGGCTACGAAAAATTTGGCGAAAGAATTTCCCGGTCGCGTGCTCGATTCACCCATCAGCGAAGACGCGATGGTCGGCCTTGCCGTCGGCGCGGCGATTGAAGGGATGCGCCCCATCATCGAGATGCAATTCGCAGATTTTTCAACGGTCGGCTTTAATCAAATCGTCAATCAGGCCGCGACACTTTTCTGGCGCACCGGCGTTTCCTGTCCCATCACCGTGCGGCTGCCGTTCGGCGGCACATCCGGCGGCGGGCCCTTTCACAGCCAGTGCATCGAGGCGATTTACGCCCATTATCCTGGCGTGATTGTGCTGACGCCCGCGACGGTTGAAGACGCTTACTCCATGTTGCTCGAAGCCGTTGCGCTCGATGACCCGGTGGTTTTTTGCGAACACAAATTTCTTTACCGCCATTTGAAAGCGGAAAAACTTCCGAGTGAAGCCTTGCCCATCGGCAAGGCGCGCATCGCTCGCGAAGGCCGCGATCTGACCGTAGTCACTTACAGTGCGATGGTTCACGAGGCGCTCGAGGCGGCGACGGAACTTTCCGGCGAAGGCTGGGAGATTGAGGTTGTGGATTTGCGTTCTGTGAAACCGCTCGACACCGACACCATCATGGCCAGCGTGGCGCGCACGGGGAAATTACTCTGCGTCGGCGAAGCGTGGCCGTGGGGCGGCGTCACCGCTGAAATCATTGCGCGCGTCGCGAGCGAAGGCTACGGCCTGCTCGACGCGGCGCCGCAACGTCTCAACGCCAAAGACACCCCCGTGCCGTATCACCCGAATCTCTGGACCGCGCATCGTCCGACCGCCGTCAGCGTGGCCGAGGCCGCGCGAAAAATTTTACGCCAATAATTTATGCCGCAGATTCCCATCATTATGCCGCAGCTCGGCGAATCCATCGCCGAGGCCCGCATCGTCAATTTTCTCGTGCAGCCCGGTGCCAGCGTAGAAGCCGATCAAGATTTGATTGAGGTCGAAACCGACAAGGCCACGATGACCGTCGCCTCGCCATGCAAAGGGAAAATTGAAAAATTCACCGCGAAGTTAGATGAGAGTTACGCCGTCGGCGCCACACTTGGTCAAATTGAAGCGACGAAAGAAGAAACTGCGCGCCTCGGTCTTGATGTTTCGTCCGTGACGGCTTCCGAAGCTGGGCATGTTTCCAAATCCGACGAGAAACGTATAAGCGGTCGCGTCCAGCCGACCGTGCGCGGCCTGCCTGTGCCGGCGAACGCCGCCGGAGCCAGCTATCTTTCGCCGCGGCTCAAAGCGCGCATGGACGAACTCGGTTTGCACGCCGCTGACTTAGCGGGCGTCGCTGGCAGCGGCGCGGCTGGGCGTGTGACCGTTGAAGATTTCGAAAAATACATTGCCAGCCTCGACAAGCACAAGATGAGCGCGGCATCCTCCATGCGCGTGGCGGTGGCGGATGCGATGCGCCGCAGTTGGACGCGCCCGCTGGCGACGGTCGGTTTGCCGGTGCAACTGGACGCCGTGCTGGCGCATCGCAAAGCGTCCAATCCCAAGCCCGGCCCCGCGCTCTACGCCTTGCGCGCACTGGCGCTCGCGCTCGCGGAAAATTCCGCCGTGGCCGGGCGGTTGGTGGGCAATAAAATCGTTCATCCTAGTTCCATTGACGTGGGCTTTGCGGTTGAGGCAGAAGATGGTGTGCTGGTTCCGGTTATCCGCAACGCCGACCAGAAACCGTTGAAAGATCTGACACAACGCTATAATGAGCTCGTCGAACTTGCGCGCGCGCGGAAACTACCCGCCGATGCCACCGGCGGATCCATCGCCACCGTCACCAATTTCGGGACGTTCGGTTTGATCTGGGCCACGCCAATTCCGTTGCCGGAGCAGACGCTGGTGTTGGGCATGGGCGCTGGGCGCCGCGTGCCGTTTTGGGACGAGAAAACAAATCAATTTGTGCCGGTGATGGAAGCAAATCTGACTTTAAGTTTTGACCATCGCGTGCTGGATGGCGGGGCGGCGGGGCGGCTGCTCCAGCGTATCGCGCAGCTAATCAGTGAACCCGCGAAATTGTGAGGCACTGACAATCTACGGAAATGGCGGACAAACAAAAAAGCCCACGCGCATGGCGTGGGCTTGAATAGTCAGGCGGCTTCAAATCTTCCCGAAGGCTTCTTCGATGACTTGTTTAAAATTATTTTCACCAGGTTTGACGATGCCGAATTCGCGCTTAGCGTTGTCGGGCGAATCGCTGGCGTGCGCGGCGTTGACCATGATGGTAGAGCCGAATTCGCGGCGGATCGAACCCGGAGGCGCTTTGGAAGGATCGGTCGGTCCTAGCACGTCGCGGATTTTGTTCACGGCTCCGACGCCTTCATAAATCAGGGCGATACACTTCTCGGTGCCGGGCTTGATCCAGTCGGCCTGCGGAATCTCGCCGGGCGCATGACCGGACATGAAGCGGACAATGTTATCAAATTGCGAATCGCCCTGGATGGGGCCGAGGATTTCGCCGAGCGCTTTCTGATCGGCATCGGCAATTTTGAAACCGAATTCTTTTTCGAGAATATCCTTGGCCTTGGCGCTGACGCCGTCTTTCAATTTAGCGCGGAGAAATTCACGGACGGGACCATAAAACTCCATGGCTTGCGAGGTGCTCATGCGGAGAATTTTTGCGCCGACAATGAACAGTCCGGTGCGGGAGAAGAAATCAATGACGTTGCCGGGGCGGCCGGTCGGAAACTTAAAGTTGTCGGGCTTGATCAGGACGAGGGTGCGTTCGGGCGATTCGCCGGCGGCGTAGGCGTTGACATTTTCCAAGATACCGCCGTCGGCGTCGGAATATTTCGCCCATAATTTTAATTTACGTTCCGCTTCCTCGACATTCGGCGCGGCGAGCACAGCCGGTTCGAAATAGCGGACGTTGCCTTGGTCATCCATGATGAGGTCGCTGTAGGTGTCGCGGATGGTTTCACCCCCACGGCGGTTTGGGCTTAAATTGCCGACGACGGAGCGGACTTTCCGGACGGCTTCATCACCACGGAAGAGCAACATCATCACGCGGCGACGCAGGCCGGTCTTGGGGTCGGGTGAAAGGTTTTCAAGAACGTAGCCCTTGAGCAGTTCCTGAATCTTGCGGTCCTGCGGATCGTGCGCGGAGACGATGGTTTCGGCATATTCCTTCACGAGTTCAGCACTGGGTGCGAACATCCGCAGACCGACGAGGTCAAGTCCGGTGCGGGTAATGAGGCGGCTTAAAATACCGCCCGTGCGGGATTTGTGAAGCGAGTAGGGGGTAACGATGACGTAAGCGAGCTGTTGCGACATAAATTCAAACTTGCGGAGGCGGTGTGGGATTGGCCGGTGCGGCGGCAGCTTTGCCCAGAATTTTAAACATCACAGTTCCGCAGGTGGGACACTTGCCCTTAATGGCTTTGCGGCCATTTTTCATGGTTTCTTCAACGCCATCGGCGATGGGCTGTTTGGCCTTGCACTTGACGCAGTAACCTTCTGGCATAAAAAAATTCCCGACGACGCTTCATGCGCCAAACGGTAGACACAGGCTACCTGTAAAAAACAGCAAGGTCAATTATAAAGGAAACCCCTTGAAAATCAGGGTGAAACAGCAAAAGCACAGCCGATAAAATCAATTGTGTCGCAGCTCATAATTTAAAAACGACAGACAATAAACCGCCGCCGTCTCCACCCGCAATGTCAGGTTGCCAAGCGTAATCGGTTTGGTTCCGGCGCCTTCAATCAGGCGCAATTCTTCCAGCGTGAAATCGCCCTCGGGTCCGATCCACACGGCGGCACTCTGCGGCGGACGTCCGTGAGATTTTTGAAATTCGATGATCCACTCACGCGGATGGCGCCGCGCCGTCTGCAAAGAACCGACCAGCGACAATTCAATTTTACCCCCGCGTATCATGAATTCTGAAATTGTCTGCGGCGTTTCCACCTTCGGCAGCCACGTTGCGCCGCATTGCTTGATGGCTTCGATGGCGACCTGTTGCCATTTTTCGCGTTTGCCTTCTGCGTCATCGTCGTCGAGTTGCGTGATGGTGCGTTCGGTCAACAGCGGCACGATACGATTCACGCCCAGCTCCACGGATTTTTGGGTGATGCTCTCAATTATTTTTCCCTTTGGCACGGCGACGAGCAGCGTGATTTCACAACTGGGCAGGGGGGTAGATTTTTTTTCCTTCACCGCGAGTGCTAAAGAATTTTTCGCCGTGTCCTGCACGTCGCAGAAAAATTCACCACCCACGCCGTCCAGCACGGACACGCGCTCGCCGCGTTTCAGCCGGAGAACGTGCAGTGCGTGGTGCGCCTCGCGTCCTTCCAGCCACAGTAAATCGCCACGGCAATTTTCCGGCGGCAAATAGAAACGGTGCATCTTAATTCGGGAGGGACGGCGTGCCGCCGTCCCAGGTTTTCAAAACGGTCAGCAACATGCCAACCCTGCAGGTCATTTGAAAAATTTCTTCGCCTTCTCAAAAAATCCGCTGGCGATAGGAGCCTGTTTGCCGTCGCAGAGGGCGGCGAATTCGTTCAGCTTCGCCTTTTGCGCGCCGTCCAGATGCGTCGGCACTTCCACCTGCACGCGGACATGCAAATCACCCTGGCCGTAGCCTTGCAGGTTTTTCACACCGCGACCTTTCACGCGAAACACCGTGCCCGGCTGCGTGCCGGCGGGAACTTTGATTGTCGCACGGCCTTCGAGCGTCGGCACTTCAATTTCGTGACCCAGCGCTGCCTGCACAAAGCTCACCGGCACTTCGCAAATCAAATCATCGCCGTCGCGCTTGAAAATCTCATGGTGCTTCACGAACAGCACCACATACAAATCGCCGCTCGGCCCGCCGCGAAAGCCCGCCTCGCCGTTGGCCTGTGAACGCAGGCGCGAACCGCCTTCGACGCCTGGCGGGATGCGCAATTTTATTTTCGACGCCCGCTGCGCCTTGCCGTTGCCGGAACATTTTTTGCACGGACGTTCCAGAATGCTGCCCTGGCCTTTGCAATGCGGGCACGTCTGCGCGATGCTGAAAATTCCGCGCGAGGTCAGCACCTGTCCGCGACCGCCGCAGGTTCCGCACTGGCGCATTTTTGAACCAGCCTCCGCGCCCGCGCCGTTGCAGCCGTCGCACTTGTCGAGCTTCGTGACGGAAATTTCCTTTTCGCAACCGAGCGCGGCTTCTTCCAGAGAAATTTCCAAGTCATAACGCAAGTCATCGCCGCGCTGCGGGGCGGAAGGATCACTGCCGCCACCGAACATGTTTTCAAAAATGCTGCCGCCCGCACCGCCGAAAACTTCGCGGAAAATATCAAACGGATCGTGGAAGCCCGCACCCGCGCCGCCGCGTGCGCGCTGGCGGGGATCGAAGGCCGCGTGGCCGTATTGGTCGTAGGTGGCGCGCTTTTGCGGGTCGCTTAAAGCCTCGTAAGCCTCGCCCAGTTCCTTGAATTTTTCCTCGGCCGATTTGTCCCCCGGATTTTTGTCCGGATGATATTTCACCGCCAGCCGCCGGTAGGATTTCTTGATGCCATCGGCCGTTTCCTCGCGGGTGACTTCAAGGATTTCGTAGTAGTCGCGTTTCGCCATGACGAATTAAAATGAAAATGCTGGAAGTGATGTATCCGTTTTACTTTGAAACTTCCGCCGGTTTTTTTGCGACGACGACAGTGGCCGGACGCAGTAGCCGTTCCTTGTGTTTGTAGCCTTTGCGGAGTTGTTGCAGCACGTTGCCCTCGGCCACCTCAGCAGATTCCTGTTCGGAGACGGCCTCGTGAAAATTTGGATCGAATGATTTGCCTGCCGCGTCCACTTCTTCCAGTCCACTCTCTGCCAGCACACTTTTTAATTGTTGCTGAATCATCGTCACGCCGGATTGGAACGACGCGAGTTTGTCGCCAGTGGCATTCTGCGCGGCGGCGAGCGCCATCTCAAAGTTGTCCAGCACCGGCAATATTTTTGCCAACACCGACGCGGTGGCGTATTGCGCGGCCTCGGTTTTTTCCCGCGCGGCGCGCTTCTTAAAATTTTCAAAATCGGCAGTCGTGCGCAGCAGGCGTTCCCAGTTTTCATCGCCCTTGGCGGCGCGTTTCTGCAAGTCGGCAATCTGCTCCGGCGTCAGCGGCGCATTTTCGGTGGCGGCAGTTTCGGTCTGCGATGATTCGGTGGTGGTGTCACTCATGGCTTTTTTACGTCCAAACATTCAGATGGAAAAATTAGCAGAACCGGACACCCCCGGCAACGGGCAATGCGGTCGGTTGGCCTAATAACAAAAACCGCCGGAGGTAACATCCGGCGGCTTGTTTAAACGGGCAGAAAGGTTCAAGGCAAATCCGTCTTGCCCATCAGGAAGCGGTCACATTCGCGCGCCGCGCCGCGGCCTTCGTTAAACGCCCATACCACGAGGCTCTGGCCGCGCCGACAATCGCCGCACGCAAAAACCTTCGGATGGTTCGTCGTGTATTTCTCGAAATCGGCCTTGGCGTTGGAACGCGGGTCGCGTTCGATGCCGAGCGATTCGAGCAACGGTTGCTCAGGTCCGAGGAAACCCATCGCGAGCAGCACGAGTTCGGCGGGCAAAACTTTTTC
>CAIKKJ010000159.1 GCA_903827955.1 uncultured Verrucomicrobia subdivision 3 bacterium | reverse complement strand
CGTTTGAAGCTGCGCGCACGCGCACGGCCAAATTCATCAACGCCAAGAGCGCTGATGAAATCATCTGGACGCGCGGCACCACCGAAGCCATCAACCTCGTCGCCGCATCGTGGGGCACGAAGAACCTCAAGGCAGGCGATGTGATTCTGCTCACCGAGTTGGAGCATCACAGCAATCTCGTTCCGTGGCAGATGCTCGCGCAAAAGACCGGTGCGAAGATTGCCTACATTCCCGTGACCGGCGACGATGGAGTTTTGGATTTGTCAAAACTGGATTCTCTGCTGACCTCGCAGGTGAAATTGCTTTCGATGGTTCACATCTCCAACTCAATGGGCGTGGTGAATCCGGTGGAAGAACTATGTGCCCGCGCGCGCAAGCTCGGTATCACCACGCTCGTGGATGGCGCGCAAAGCGCCGGGCATCTGCCCGTGGACGTGCAGGCCATCGGCTGCGATTTTTTTGCGTTCTCCGGCCACAAGATTTGCGGGCCGACCGGCATCGGGGTGTTGTGGGGACGGAAGGAGATCCTCGACGCCATGCCGCCGTATCAAGGCGGCGGCGAAATGATTTTAACCGTCGGTTACGACAAGACGGAATTCAAAGACGCGCCGCATCGCTTCGAGGCCGGCACGCCGGACATCTCCGGTCCGATCGGCCTGCACGCTGCGATGGATTATCTCGACGCCATCGGCCGCGAGAATATTTGGAAGCACGATCAAGAGCTGGCGAGCTACGCGGCGGAAAAAATTTCTGCGTTGCGCAACATCCGCATCTTCGGCCCGAAACAGAACCGCGCCGGTCTCGTGAGTTTTCTGCTGAAGGACGTCCACGCGCACGACGTGGTGACGCTGGCGGATCAGGCGGGCGTGGCGTTGCGCGGCGGGCATCACTGCACGCAACCGCTCATGCACAAGCTCGGCGTGGAATCCACCGCCCGGGCGAGTTTTTATTTTTACAACACCAAGACTGAAGTGGACGTCTTTGTGGACGTGGTGAAGGAAATTCAGAAATTCTTCGGGCAATAGATTTTCAATTTACCATTGCTCAAATCAGCTGGATCGTTGAATCCAACCACTGCGCGGCGTAAAATGTTTTCCTTTGCTGAACGAATTCGTTTAACCTCGGTCAAATGCTGCAACTTGTCATGCGTTCCCCACGGATTACAGCGCTGGTCATTGTCATTGCCGCCGGACTGGCTGTCCTGGCGGGATGCCAGACCAGTCACCCACCGACCGTGGCCGCCGCGCCGGATGTCGGAGTCAAACCCGGGCCCAACGACGCGCGCATCGCCTTCATCGCCGCACGGTTGATGGAGGGCTATCACTACCAGCAACATCCGCTCGACCATGATTTGTCCGTCAAATTTTTTGACGGCTACATCAACGCACTCGACCCGCGCCACGAAACATTTCTCCAGACGGACCTCGATGAATTCCAGTCCGTCCGCACCAACCTCGATGTGTTGACCGTGGGCAGCAGCAGCAAGGCGGAGCTCGCACCGGCCTTTTCCATCTACCAGCGTTTTGCGGAACGCTCGGTGCAACACACGGCCTACATCAACGAACTGTTGCAGCACGAAAAATTCAAGTTCGCCACGGACGAAAAAATCGCCGTTGACCGCCGCCACGATCCCTTTCCGAAAACCCTCGATGAAGCGAAGCAACTCTGGCGGCAACGGTTGCGCTACGAATATCTGCTGGAAAAACTCGCGCGTGAAATCCACGAGACGAACGAAACCTTCACCGTCAAGCTGCCCGCCGACGCCACCACCAACATCATCGCGCTGCTCGAAAAGCGTTACAATTGGAATCTCCGGCTGACCACGAACTGGAGTAGCGACAGCGTGCTGGAGGCGTATTTGAACTTTGGCCTCGCCCACGCCTATGACCCGCACTCGGATTATTTCGGCCCGCCCAAGGCGGCGGATTTTTCAATCGACATGAATCTAGCGTTGTTCGGCATCGGCGCGCAGCTTACGGAAGACTACGGTTTTTGCACCATCCGCGAACTGTTGCCCGGCGGTCCGGCGATGAAATCCAAACAGCTTAAGCCCGACGACCGCATTGTCGCCGTGGCGCAGGGTGACAAGCCGCCGGTGGATGTCGTCAACATGGAACTCAACAAAGTTGTGCAGCAAATCCGCGGCACAAAAGGCACGGAAGTGCGGCTGACCATCAGCCCGGCCGAAGACCGTAGCGCTCGCCGCGTGGTCACGCTTGTCCGTGATGAAATCAAACTTGAAGACAAGGAAGCCAAGGCGCAATTGATTGAATACCCGGACGGCCAGCGCATCGGCATTATTGACCTGCCTTCATTTTATGCGCCCGTCTCGGACGGCAGCGGCGCCCGTCCGACACCGAAATATACTTCGGTGGACGTGACCAAACTGCTGGAACGCCTCAAAAAAGAAAAAGTCCAGGGCATCATCCTTGACCTGCGTCGCAATCCCGGTGGCTCGCTGGAGGAAGCGGTGCGCTTCACTGGGTTGTTTATCAAAGACGGCCCGGTGGTGCAGGCGCGGGACAGCGCTAGCCACATCACCATTGATTCTGATCCCGATCCGAACATCGTTTATGCCGGCCCGCTGGTGGTGATGCTGAACCGTTTCAGCGCGTCCGCCTCGGAAATTGCCGCCGCCGCGTTGCAGGATTATGGCCGCGCGGTGATTGTCGGTGATGTTTCCACGCATGGCAAAGGGACGGTGCAGCAACTCCAGCAGTTACGCCCGTTCGTCTGGCCGGCAAATTCAAACGCCACGAACGACCCTGGAATGTTGAAAATCACGAAGGGAAAATTCTATCGTGTCAGCGGTGCTTCGACGCAGTTGAAGGGCGTCGCTTCGGACATTGTGCTGCCGGACATCTTGAACCATTATTCCACCATTGGCGAAAGCGCGTTGGAAAATGCGCTGCCGTGGGACACGATCCAGCCGGCGCGATTTGAAAAATTAAACCTC
Organism: uncultured Verrucomicrobia subdivision 3 bacterium; assembly: GCA_903827955.1. GTDB lineage: Bacteria > Verrucomicrobiota > Verrucomicrobiia > Limisphaerales > UBA11358 > UBA11358. The sequence goes on along the minus strand of CAIKKJ010000159.1, from coordinate 22,111 downwards.
GTTGACCCCTTCCTCGCGGAATTGCAAAAGCGTTCGGAAAGTCGCGTCGCGACAAACCAGGAGTTCAGCTACATCAAACAAGACATCGAACAGTTCAAGAAAAATCAGGCCGACAAAACGGCCTCGCTGAATGAACACGATGTCATCGCCGATCGCGAACGCGATACCTTGAAGCTCCACGCCCGCGACAAGGAACGCGATTTGCGCCCGTTGCCCACGGTCAAGGTTTATGAACTCACGGTGAAGAACAGCGACGATGATGAACTGCCCGCGCCGAAATCTTATTTTGCCACCAACCTTGTCACCACTGCGGTGCAGACCAATTGGCTGAAAGAAGTTGTTTCCATCAACCTCACCAACGCCTACACCGGCAGCTGGACGAATTATTTTGGCAGACTGTCCGCCCTGCCCCCGGAAGCCACCAACATTTTGGCCGACATTAAAACCCCGCTCACGTTCACCAACAATCAGATCATCAAGGCCACCATCAGCAAGGCGGTCGTGCAAGATCCGGCGTTGGAAGAAGGCGAAAATATTTTACGCGATTACATTTCACTTTTGATGAAGAGTGGTATGTTGACCGCGACCCATTAAATTATGAAAACGCACGTTGCCATTTTTTGCGCGGTGTTCATTGTCGGAACTGCTTTTGCCGACCCGTTTCTCATCGCCAAGCAACGCGCCCGCCAGGTCTCCGAGCAGAACAACAACGAGCAACGCCGTATCCAACAGGCCGCCGCCGATCCAGTGCCGGGTGACCCGGCGCTTCAAGCCACGCTACAAAACATCGGCGATCTGCAGCTCAACTTCGCTGCCTTCATCGGCAGCGACAGCCAACCGGAAGCACAGCAAAAAGCCTCATTGCTGAACAATCTCACCCAAGCCGCCCAAGGAACCAAGGCAGCCACCGCCGACGTAAAAAAAATTGCCGCCGACCTTGCACCTGCGCTGGTTGGTCGAAAGAAAATCACGGGTGCCCAGCAAAAAAAGCTCGCCATCGCCGTCCACGCATTGTTCAACAGCTCGCACCTCTCCGTGACGCAGCAGAAGACAATGATTGACGATGTGCAGAAAATTCTGACCGATGCCGGCGTGGGTTCAGATGACGTCACCAGCGTTGTCACCGACCTGAAAAAAATTGCCGACGACACGAAATAAAAATGGCGTCAATCAAGTGCCCGACCTGCAAAAAGTCCGGCGAATGGTTTGCCGGCAAATACGGTCCGTTTTGTTCCCACCGCTGCAAGCTGGTTGACCTCGGCAAATGGTTCAACGCCGAGCACGCCATCTCCGAACCACTCAAACCCGATCATTTTGAAAAATACGCCGACCTGCCGCCGGGAGATCACTTGGATACGCCGGAAAGAGATTGAACATATCCGCCGCCAGATTCTCTAAGCTTCGGTGATGAAATTTATTACGAATGAACACATTATTTTCGATCCTGTTGCTGGTTGGTGCAGTCAACTTTACCGCGAGCGCGCAGACGACTAAAATTATGAACACGAACAAAACAGAAACCGCCACGTTTGGCGGCGGCTGCTTCTGGTGCATGGAGGCGGTCTTTGTGCGGTTGCCCGGCGTGATTTCCGTGAGCAGCGGCTTTGCGGGCGGCAAGACGGAAGACCCGACTTACCACGACGTCTGCAACGGCAACACCGGTCATGCCGAGGTGACGCAGATTGTTTTCGACCCCGCGAAGATTTCCTACGACAAGTTGCTCGGAGTATTTTGGCAGGCGCACGACCCGACCACGCTCAACCGCCAGGGCGCGGACGAAGGCACGCAGTATCGTTCCATCATTTTATTCCATGATGAGAAACAGAAATTGCTCGCGGAAAAATCCAAGCTCGCCGCGCAGCCGGATTTTCGCAGCCCCATCGTCACGGAAATCGCATCGTTCAAGAAGTTTTATCCCGCCGAGGATTATCATCAGGGTTACTATGAAGCGAATTCCAATGTGCCCTACTGTCAGGTCGTCATCACGCCCAAGCTGGAAAAGCTTGAGCATAAAAAAATCATCGAGACGACGCCGCAGACGAAGTGACCCTACGGCATCTGCAGCCGGATACGCGCGGCGAAGAGCTTGTAGCCATCCGCGTTGAAGTGCAGTTTGTCCGCTACGAACAACTCCGCGCGCGGCTGACCATCTGCGCCGAGCGGCACGTCGTAGGTGTCAATGTATTGCAGGAAAGATTTTCCCTTCATGTAATTTTCCGCGAGCGTGTTCAACGCCTTTTCTTTTTCATGCTGCGACCAGCGCGCAACGCTGGGGCTTAACGAAAGGAAAACGATCTTCGCGTCCGGCAGTCGCGCGTGGACGCTTTCGCAGAACTCCTTGAAGTCACCAAAAACTTTTTCCACGGAATTGCTCGCCCACAAATCATTGCCGCCCGCGCGCAGCACCACGACCTTGGGCGCGTAGGGATAAATCGCCCGCGCGGCAAAGTGCGTGGCGTCCACAATCTCTGAACCACCAAAGCCGCGATTGATGACCTTCAATGTTGGGAAATCTTCTGCCAAGGTTTTCCAGCGCGCAACAGTAGAGGAACCGATGAAAACATACGCACTCTTTGGCGGCGGATTGGTGGCGTCACTCAGCTCAAAGACGGCAATCGCGTGCTCCCATTTGGCAAAGTCGTGCTTCGCGCCGTCGGCCTGTGCGAGCGCCGTCGACGCGATGATCAAAAAGACCGCTGCGAACGCGCGGAAGGTTGTCTTCATGAAAAACTATTTCGCAGCCAACGCCGCTTCAATCGCCTTGGTGACCTCCTCGGAATCCGGCTTGGTCATGGAGCCAAAGCGGTTGAGAATTTTTCCATCGCGACCGATGAGGAACTTGGTGAAGTTCCATTTGATGTTGCCCGCGAACGGCGAGTTTGTTCCGGCCAACACGGTGTAAAGCGGATGGCGGTCTTTGCCGTTCACTTCCAGCTTGTCGAACATCGGAAACGTCACGTTGTATTTGCTGGTGCAGAATTCCTTGATGTCTGCCGAAGTGCCCGGCTCCTGCCCGCCGAACTGGTTGCACGGAAACCCGCACACCACGAGGCCCTGCGCAGAATATTTTTTGTAGAGCGCCTCCAGCCCCGCGTATTGCGGCGTGAACCCGCAGTGCGAGGCCACGTTGACGACGAGCAACACGTCGCCTTTGTAAATCTTGAGCGATGCGTCTTTGCCATCAATGTCTTTCAACGGAATTTCGTAAATGGAATCCGCCGCAACAGCGGACAAAGTGATGGCGATGGAGGCAGACATGATGCCCAAGCGAAAAAGATTTTTTAGTTTCATAGCTGGTGGAGTGGATTACCGCAGGACAGACGTTGGAAGTCAACTTCGGTTACACGAGGCTGCATCGGTGAATTCACCGCGTAATCCACCCGCCACCCACGACCAGATCGTCCTGATAAAAAACCGCCGCCTGGCCGGGGGTGATGGCGCGTTGCGGCGTGTGCAGTTTCACTTTCACACGATTGTTGTCGAGTGGCATGACCGTAGCCGCCGCGCCGGGATGGTTGTAACGGATCTTCGCCGTCACTTCGATGGGTTCGGTCAACTTGTCGAACGGATGCCAGTTGCAACGGTCGGCGATGAATTCATCACGATCCAACGCGGAATCATCGCCGACGACGACGCGATTATTTTCCGCATCCAGCTCCACGACGTAAACCGGCTTGCTCGTCGTGATACCAAGACCTTTGCGCTGGCCGATGGTGTAGAACGCGATGCCATCGTGCTTGCCCAAAACATGGCCGTGTAAGTCCACGATGTCGCCGCGCTGCTTTTGCACGAGGTTCGCCGACTGGAGAAAACCGCCGTAGTTATTATCCGGCACAAAACAGATTTCCATGCTCTCCTCCTTGTCGGCAGTCTTGAGATTGCAATGGCGCGCCACTTCGCGCGTGTCGCTCTTGGTCTTTTCGCCGAGCGGAAAAATCGCGCGCGCAAGCTGATCCTGCCGCAGTGAGAACAGAAAATAACTTTGATCCTTCCGCAGGTCACGTCCGCGTTTGAGGAGGTAGCGCACCCCCTCACCCCTTCCCTCTCCCCCACTGGGGGAGAGGGTGTCCGAAGGACGGGTGAGGGGGCGCTCGGCTGACACACGTTCAATCCGCGCAAAATGTCCTGTCGCAATAAAATCCGCACCGAGTTGATCCGCGCGGTCAATGAGCCGGCCGAACTTCAGATTCTGATTGCACATCACACAGGGATTGGGCGTGCGTCCGGCCTTGTATTCATCAGCGAAATATTGGATGACGTGTTTCTGAAAATCCGCCGATTCGTCCACCAGATAATATGGCACGTCGAGCTTGTCGCAGACCGAGCGCGCATCGGTGACGGCCTGAGGGCCGCAGCATTTGTCCTCCGCGCGGTTCACGCAATCCTGCGGCCAGAGCTTGAGCGTGATGCCGATGACATCGTAGCCCTGCTCAATCAAAAGCGCCGCCGTCGCCGAGGAATCAACTCCTCCGCTCATGCCGCAGACCACGCGCTGACGCTTTTGCGAATTCACAGACGGACATTATACAATGCGCAGGCGGCGTGTAAAATGGTTTGCGTAAAATCAATCTGGAGATGCAATATTTGAAACCTGCCACGGTTTTTCAATTGTTTTTGATTTTGGATAAGCTGGTTTACCGTTACTCCAAAAATCTTTTTGAGAATGTTCTCCAAGGACATTTCCCCAAGTCCAAACTTCACCATCGCGCGTTAAAATTATGCCAATGTTGTCACCACCGGCTGCATAGGCGGCAATGTCTTTTTGAAAATTAATTTTTCGCGGCGTGATTGGTTTATACGCGTTTGGTGATTTTATCGTGCGATGTTCCGAAGCGTCCAATGCCCAAAGTGAATCGTCGTTTTTTCGAAGAATGAGATAAAAACATCCCTGCGAAGAAGAAAAGGATTTCCAATCACTTTCAGTTCCAATTTGCTGAGGCGTGATTTGCGCCAGCGAACCGTCCAAACCGTTGTCTGGCCCACCATTGTAAATATCAGCCTTCAAACCCCACGTCCAAAGCGTTCCATCTGACTTCAGGGCAAACGTTGTAAAATATCCAAAACAAACATCTATCCAATTTGTATCTGGCGAAACGCGTGTTGGAACAAGAAAATTATTTTTGCCTCTGCCGTGGCCATCAGGTGAACCCCAAAACCAAAGACTGCCATCGGATTGCAAACCGACAGTTTGAATACCTCCACCCAGAATTTTTGTCCAATTGCTTGAAGTGCCAACTTGAACAGAGTTTGTGGCTATTTGCGGTGTAATACTGCCAATGCCCAAAGCCCCGGCACCGTTTGCACCCCAAGCCCATAATGTGCCATCATTTTTTATTGCCAAACTTCTTGATCCCGTAGCCGCTTGTTTCCAATCATTTCCCGGAATGGATGACACAGGCGTTGGCCGCGTAATTTTTGTGCCGTCGCCCAATTGGTAATACAGGTTTTCACCCCACGCCCAAAGCGAGCCATCTGATTTAATCGCCAGATTTTGAGAATCTCCAACAGCAATACTAACCCAATCAGTTTCATTTCCAATGCGCCGCAAAGAAACTGTATTATGAATATTGGTCAAACCTAAAACAGGCCAACCCAATCTTTCTTCACCCCAACTCCAAAGGCTGCCGTCTGATGCTAGAATAATTACGTCATGGCTATAACCGTAGCCAATCATTGGAGTGACATTGCCCGTTGGCAATTTAAGTCTGCCGGTCTGTGCCGGAGGCGCGTTTCGAAAATGACTCATCACCGTAACAGTTGTAATCGCCGCCAGAATAATTACCGTGCCTGTCAAAATCGCCGTTTTTGCTTTTGTCCATGCCATAATTTTCAATGCTCCTTTGATGAGGGTTAAAGTTGAACCGCTGGCCGCCGCGCCTTTCGCAATCGCCACGGCGGTCACAGATTTTGCGAGTGCCACCGGCGCGGCTTGAACGGAATTGGTGGAAATCGTTCCAGCAATGATGGCCGTGGTCGAACTCACGCCGCGTTTCGTGAAAATTTTCCGCAGCTTTTCCAGCGCGCGGTTCACGCGCATTTTCGCCGCGTCCTCGCTCGCGCCCAAAGTAGCGCCAACTTCCGCAAAAGTTTTGTTTTCAAAAAACCGCAGCACCAGCGCGTCGTGATCTTTCTGGCCGAGCCCTTCCATCGCGCCATCCAGCAACGGTGCGATTTGATTCCAAGTTTCCGCCGTCGGATTTTCTTGCGATTCGAGTTGCGATTGCATGTAAGCCTCCTGTTCGCGGTGTTGCCGTCGCCGTTGAATAGTCAGTGCATTGGCGCTGGCGTAACGCGCCGTGCGGCACAGCCAGCCGGGCAGAATGGTTTGATCGCCCAGCTTGTCGGCCTTGCGCGCGAGAATAATGAAGACCGCCTGCGTGATTTCCTCAGCCAGATGCGCATCGCGCACCTGCCGCAACGCCACGGAATAGACGAGGTTGACGTGGCGCGAGACGAGCGCGGCGAACGCGGCCTCGGAATTATTCCGGGCGTATTCCCGCAGCAGGGCGATGTCGTCATTCGTCATTTCACCGATACATTTACGCAGATGGGAAAAAGTAACAGATTGTTTTTCAGCAGATAATTTTACCGGTTGAAGTGGAATGAATCGGCGAGACAGACTGTCTGACTATAAGGAGGCGCTCGCACCGCTATTTGCAAACGCCTCCCAAGTTCCATCAGGCCTTGCCGCCGAAGGTCACATAGTCGTCCATGTCCAACACGTCGAACCAGGTCGTGATGTCCGTGCGGTTTGGCGCGCCGGCCTTGTGTAGCTCGTTGAAATACTCGCGCCCGTCCGGATTGTTCGGCGCTAGGTTTTCCTGCCACGCCGACCAGGCAAGGATTTCCGGCATGTTTTTTTTGTTTTTGGCGTTCGCGGTGATCCATTCCAGAACTTCGGTGTCGCTTTTGCCAAATTGGGTCTTCAACGCTTCGGCATCAATGCCGGCAAAGTCGAGAAACCGCTGATCCAGCGGACAGTTGTAATGATACTCGCCGTGCTTGCCGGCGACGGTCGCGCGGCCTTTATCCAGCATGCGCGGGAGAATGACATAGCCGCCGAGGCGGACCCGCGGGCTGCGCGGCGGGAATTGTGTGAGGTCAGGTGTGTTTAATGACATGATTTTTTCTAGTTTTGAGTTGGCGATGTCGCCTTTCTTTGCGACGGAAAGGAAGTTGCACTTAAAATGGTGAATTGCAAGTGGCGCGTAAAAAATTTATTTTAGGCGGGTGAAACACTCCGGCAAAGCGGCACAGTCCGCATTAAAACTCATCGGCTTGTCGCTGGCGGCAGTGCTCGTCCTCATCGGCGTGGCCTGGCTCGCAGCGCACATCGGCTCATTCATCTTGGGCCTGGCGAGCACATTGCTTGTGTTGTGGGTGCTGTTTGTGGTCTTCACCTTTTATTTTTTCCGCGACCCGGAAGCCGCCGTGCCAACCGGCAAAAACCTCGTGCTCGCCCCCGGTCACGGCAAGGTGGATACGATTGATACCACCACCGAAAAAGATTTCATGGGCAGCGAATGCCAGCGCATCTCCATTTTCCTTTCCGTATTTGACGTCCATGTGCAGAACTCGCCGCTTCATGGGCGCATCGCCTTTTTCCGCCATTCGCCCGGTCAATATCTCAACGCCATGCGCGCCGACTGTGCGGATTTTAACGAGAACGTTTTGATCGGCATTGAATCCGCCGAGCCAATGGGCGTTAAAGTCGGCGTGCGACTCATCGCCGGCCTTATCGCGCGTCGCATCGTGCCGTGGGTGGCGCAAAACGAAATCGTCCAGCGTGGCGAACGCATCAGCCTCATCCAGTTTGGTTCGCGCGTGAACGTTTACCTGCCGCTTGATGCCAAAATCAAAGTGAAGCTCGGCGACCGCGTGGTCGGCGGCGAAAGCATTCTGGCGGAACTTGTCTAACCCCATGGCCGCACCCGCATCCAATCCCAGCCCGGAGCCGAAGCTGAAAATTTATTTTCTGCCAAACCTGCTGACGGCGGGCAACCTGTTCTGCGGCTTCGTGGCGCTCACCCAGATCGTCGAGGCTAACCTCACGCCAAACGCCGCCGGCCAGGTGGACTGGCATCCCATCAAGTTCGCGCTCGCGGCGATTTTGCTCGCCTGCATTTTTGATTTGTTCGACGGCCGCGTGGCGCGCATGGGCGGGCATGAAAGCCCGTTCGGTCGCGAGTTCGATTCGCTGGCGGACTTGATTTCCTTCGGCGTGGCGCCCGCGTTCCTCGTGCATCGTGTTGTGCTGCGTGAAGTGCTGCCGGTGGATTACGCGGAGCTCGGCTGGTTCATCGCCTCAATTTATCTCATCTGCGGCGCATTCCGGCTGGCGCGGTTCAACTGCCTATCCGCCATGAATGCCCCCGGCGCGGGCAAGGACTTTCTCGGTTTCCCGATTCCTTCCGCCGCCGGCCTCGTCGCGTCGCTGACGCTGTTCATCATCAAACTGAACGAAAAAGAAAAAGACCTTGGCCATTGGGGTTACCTGCTGCCCGTTGTTTTGATTTTCCTTTCTGCGATGATGGTGAGCGAAGTGCGCTATCCCAGTTTCAAATCGCTTGGCCTGCGCTCCAGCACGACGTTTCTAAAGATTGTCGTCGGCGCATTGTTCTTCGGGCTGCTGCTGATTCTGCGCGAGAAAATTTTGTATTACGTCCTGCCGTTGTTCTTTACCGGCTATTTGCTCTACGGTTTTGTGCGCCCGCACATCTCGCGCGCGTGGCGGAAAGAAATCGAAGAGGATGACGACGCCGATGCGGAGGCTGAAGGCTGATGGCTGCAACGCATCCAGTCCTGCTGTCCGCGCTCGCGGGCTTCGTCTGCTCGCTGATGTTCGCCTCGATTCCCGTCGGGCCGATTAACCTGACCATCCTCGGCGAAGGCGCGCGGCGCGGCTTCCGCTGGTGTTTCTTCGTGGGCCTCGGCGCGGCGACGATGGACGCAATTTATTGCGCAATTTCCTTCACCGGCCTGTCGCAACTGATTGACCACGGCATCGTCAAAGCGTCCATGCAGGTGGCGAGCTTCGTCTTTCTGCTGTATCTCGGCTTCAAATTTCTTCTCGCGCCAACCGTCAAGGTCCCGACCAAGCTGGATGCCGCGTCGGAAAAATTGGAGGCCAAGCTGGAACAAAAAATTCATCCGCACTCCGCCTTCGCCACCGGCTTCCTGCGCGTGGCGGCCAATCTTGGCGTGCTGGTAGCGTGGGCGGTGCTTTCCGCAATGTTGATGGCGCATGACTGGGTGGATGAAACGGTGCAGGCCAAGGCCGCGTGTGTCGGCGGCGTCATCACCGCGTATGTGCTGTGGTTTTTCTTCATCAGTTTCGCCGTATCGCGCGGCCATGGAAAATTTAGCGAGAAAACTTTACTACGCCTGCAACATATTTCGGGTCTGTGCCTGATAGCCACCGCCATGTTTGAAGGCGCGCAAATCGCGTGGCATCTGGCCAAACACAAAATTTAATTTATGCTTAAAGCTGGAATCGTCGGATTGCCGAACGTCGGCAAATCAACCCTGTTCAACGCCGTCACACGCACGCGCAAAGCAGAAGCCGCGAACTATCCCTTCTGCACCATTGACCCGAACGTCGGCATCGTCACCGTGCCAGACGCGCGACTGGCGGTGCTGAAAGACATCGCCAAAACGCAGGTCACTATTCCCGCCGCCGTGGAATTTGTGGACATCGCGGGCCTCGTCAAAGGCGCGTCGCAGGGCGAAGGTCTCGGCAACAAATTTCTCACACACATTCGCGAAGTGGACGCCATCGTGCAAGTCGTGCGCTGCTTCGAGGACGCCGACATCCACCACGTCGCCGGCAGCGTGGATCCCGTGCGCGACATCGAAGTCATCAATACCGAACTCGTGCTCTGCGATCTCGAAGCCGTGAAGAAGCGGTTGGAAAAAGGCGCTAAAGACGCCAAGCGCGGCGACAAAGCGGCACTCGCGGATGAAGCCGTATTAAAAAAATTGGAGCCCGTTCTCGATGCCGGCAAACCGGCGCTCACCGCCACGCTCACCGCTGAAGAAAAAGTAATCGCCAAGCCGTTCTTCCTGCTCACGGACAAGCCGACTATCTTCGCCTGCAACGTCAAGGAGTCCGACCTCGCCACCGCCGACCAAAATCCTTACGTCCTCAAAGTGCGTGAATATGTAAAAACCCACCTCGCCTGCGACGCCGTTGTCATCAGCGCGCAGATTGAAAGCGACTTGATTGATCTTTCTGACGCGGAAGCCAAAGAATTTTTGAAGGAACTCGGCGTGGATGAATCCGGCGTCGGCGGTTTGATCCGCGCAACCTACCACCTGCTCGGCTTGCGAACCTATTTCACCGCTGGCGAAAAAGAAGTTCGCGCGTGGACTATCCACGTCGGCGACACCGCGCCAAAAGCGGCGGGCGTCATTCACTCTGATTTTGAACGCGGTTTCATCAAAGCCGAGACCGTTGCCTATGACGCGCTCGTGCAATGCGGCTCCGTTGCCGCCGCGCGCGAAAAAGGACTCTACCGGATGGAAGGCAAGGAATACGTCGTGAAAGACGGCGACGTGCTGTTGTTCAAATTTAACGTGTAAGCTGCAGGCGGCGACCATAAACGCCGTTGAAACTGCGATGTTTTCAGCCACGCGCTAGCTGCTTGCCATCGGAAAACTTTTGCTCGAAGTAAGATTGACCTTTTAATTTGGGCGGCTTAGCAACGTCGGCCTGCCAAACAAAATTATTTCAGTTTCGGGCGAAAACCCGCGATATGATCAATCGCCTCGGCAATCGCGAGCATCAACGGCGGCAAACATTCCGCGATGGCCTTGGGATTTCCCGGCAGATTAACGATCAATGTTTTCCCGCGCACACCCGCGGTCGCGCGCGACAAAATTGCCGTCGGCACTTTGCTAAATGAAACCGCACGCATCACTTCGCCAAAGCCGGGCAATTCTTTTTCCAGCACCGCGCGCGTCGCCTCTGGCGTCACGTCGCGAGGCGTCGGGCCGGTGCCGCCGGTCGTGACAACGAGCGCGCAGCCGTTCACACATAAATTTTTCAGCGCCGTTTCAATTTGCGCCTGCTCGTCCGGCAGCAGCACGCACTCAAATTCAATTTCCTCGGCGAACTGCTCGCGCAGCACGCGCTCGATTTCCGGCCCGCTGCGGTCCTCGTAAATTCCACCGCTTGCGCGGTCGCTCAAAGTGACGCGTCCAATTTTCATTTTTTGATTTTGGAAACCAAGCGGACGCATTCGATCACCATCGTCTTGTCCACGGCTTTGCACATGTCATAAATCGTCAGCGCGGCCACGCTCACTGCCGTTAACGCCTCCATCTCCACGCCCGTCTTCGCCGTCGTGTGCGCCTTGGCGACGATGTGAACCCGGTTTTTCTTCAACGTAAAATTAATTTCCACTGCATCCAGCGGCAGTGAATGACACAATGGAATCAATTCATCCACGCGCTTCGCCGCCAGGATCGCCGCAACTTTTGCTACGGTGAAAACATCACCCTTCGGTAAATTTTTGGCGCGCAATGCCGCAATGGTTTTCGGCTGACAGCGGACAAAACCTTCCGCCACGGCGATGCGCAGTTGTGGCGGCTTGTGGCCGACATCCACCATTTTGGCGCGGCCTTGTTCGTCGAGATGCGAAAATTTTTTCATGGAACTTCCAGCAACAAAATGGAAACGGCATCGCCAGCCTTCGGTTCAGTCGCACCACCGGCGAATTGAATCAACGCATTTGCGCCGGTCAAACCCGTCACGTCGCCCGAACTCTGCCAGCGCAGCGCGCGGACAACAAGTTCGCCGTTTTGGATCTCTGATCGTGCTGGCCAGTAGGTCTCGCGCGCATCTGGACGGAATTCAAAATCTTCCGCCAGCCGGGATTTTAGCGGCGGCCACGCTGCGTTCACTCCAGAAAACTTTTCCAAAGCCTGCCGCACGGCGACGTGCAGCGTCACGAAATGCGAAACGGGATTCCCCGGCAGGATGAACGCCGCCTGTTCACCCCGCGTGGCAAATACCAGCGGCTTGCCGGGGCGCAGGCTAATCTTTTCAAAATGGATTTTGAAACCTAGCACGTTCAGAAGTTTTTTTCCAAAATCGTAATCGCCCACGCTCGCGCCGCCAGAGACGAGCAGCAGATCAAAGTTGTCCCCGTCCCGCTCAACTTCCTCGCGGAGCAACTCGAAATCATCCGGCACAGTTTCCTGCCGGGAAATTTCCGCACCGAACTGCCGGACGAACGCACCGACGAGCGTGCTGTTGGAATCGCGAATCTGCCCCTGCCCCGGCGTTGCCGACGGCGGCACGAGTTCGTTGCCCGTCGTGAAATGCGCCACGCGCACCGGCGGAGAAATTTTCGGACTGACGGCGCCGAGGCTGGCGAGCAATGCCAGTTCACCGGCGCCCAGTCGCGTGCCAGATTTCAAAAGCAAATCGCCCTTCCGCGCGTCCTCGCCGCGTTGGCGGATGTGCGTGGTGCGGCTGCGTGGCGAGGGAATGATGAAGCCATCTTGCGTCTGAACACTTTCCTGCATCAGCACCTGCGACGCGCCTGCGGGAATTTGTGCGCCGGTAAAAATCCGCACGCACTCGCCACGCTGAATTTTTATTTCGGCTTCAACGCCCGGCTGGATTTCTCCGACGATGTGAAACTTTTCCGAGTTGTCGTCCAACGCCACCGCGTAGCCATCCATCGCCGAGCGGTCGAATGCCGGCAGGTCGGCATCCGCGCAAATGTCCTCGCGCAGCACGCGGCCAAACGCCATCTCCAGCGCAGCCAGTTGCGGCGGCAGCGGCGAAATGTTTTCCGCGATAAGTGCGCGGGCTTCGGCCAGAGGAATCATGCAGAAAAATTCTATGCGACGCGGCGGAGAAATGCCAATCTTGCCGCGTGGAAAACGCAGCAGCAAACCGAGGCATGATTGATCCCAACGGACGACAGGTGGACTACCTGCGCATCTCCGTGACGGATCGCTGCAACGAGCGCTGTCTTTATTGCCTGCCAGAAAATTATTCTAACTGGCTGCCGCGCGCGGAAGTTTTGAACGATGCGGAATTGCTCGCCGTCGCTCGCGCAGCCGTTTCACTCGGCTTCAAAAAGTTTCGCGTCACCGGCGGCGAACCGCTGGTGCGTCCGGGCGTCGTGGGCTTTATCCGCGAACTTGTCGCGTTGCCCGGCGTCGAGTCCGTGCAGCTCACCACCAACGGCACGCGACTGCCGGAACTTGCGCAACTCTTATTCGACGCAGGTTTGCGCCGCATCAACATCAGCCTCGACGCGCTTGATGCGGACACCTACCGCACCATCACGTCCGGTGACGTTGCCCCGGTGATTCAAGGCATCAAGCTCGTGAAGCAAATTGGTTTTCCGTCCGTGAAGCTAAACACAGTGCTCATGCGCGGGAAAAACGACGGCGAAATTTTACCGCTGCTGAACTTCGCGGCGGAGCATGACGTGGCCATCCGCTTCATCGAGCTGATGCCAGTGAGCCTGACGGAAATGTTGAGCGAGAAAAATTTTCTGCCGGTGGCAGAAGTATTTTCACTCCTCAAGCGCGAGGATGAACTGGAGCCGATGAACGAACCGCTGGGCTTTGGCCCGGCAAAATATTTTCGCCTGAAGCAGCGCGGCGTGACGGTTGGGCTGATTGGGGCGTTAAGCGACCTGCATTTTTGCGAGCGCTGCAACAAGATGCGGCTTACGTGCGACGGCAAGCTGCGCCCGTGCCTCGGCAACCATCTGGAGACGGATTTGAAACCGGGATTGCGTCCGGCGATTGACGAGGAAAAGTTGCGTGCGTTGTTTCGCGGCACGCTCGCGGAAAAACCGTCCGAGCATCTGTTCCGTAACAACTACCAGCCGCAGCGCGTGATGACGGCCATTGGCGGATGAAAATAACAATCCTCACCTTCGCGCAGACGCGGACGCAACTTGGCTTCGGGGGAAAAGTTTTCGACTGTGAGGCCAACGAAACACCGCGCGAAATTTTCCGCCGCGTTGCGCCGCAGTTTGATCCCGGCAAAACGATTCGCGTAGCGGTAGACCAAGAATATGCCGACTGGGATAAACCCATTGGCAACGCAAGCGAGATTGCGCTGATTCCGCCGGTGAGCGGCGGTTAGGCCGTAGCAACTTTCGGCAGAAAGCCGCATTATTACCGGATGGAATTGCGGCGCTCTGCCGAGTAGCCGCCACGTTGAAATGAAGACCAAAATTGAATTCACCCACGTGCCAATTGTTATGCCGCCGCAGAGTTTTGCTTCACACGAGATTGGCGCGGCGCTGGAATTTGCGGGCCTCGTGCGCGAACTGGAGGACGGTAATAAAATTCCCGGACTGCATTACGAAGCGCACGAGCCGATGGCGCGCAAGGAACTGGAAAAGATTTTTCAAGAACTCGGCGTGAAACATCCTTGCGAGGAAATTTATTTCAGTCACCGGCTCGGCTTTGTTCCCGTGGGCGAGGCGTCGTTGTTCATCCGCATCAACGCGAAACACCGGCAGGCGGCGCTCGCGCTGATGGCGGAGTTGATTGATCGGCTCAAGCAGGATGTGCCAATCTGGAAAGTTTCTCAAACGTGCTGAATGACATCTTTCGTCTCGTAGCGAACCTTTGGTAGCGTGGCGTATTTGTCCGTCGCCGCGCGATAGCCGAAGGCGCAGGCCACGACGGTTTTGTAGCCGGTGCCTTCCAGTTTCAAAATGGTGTCGTATTCCGCCGGCACGATCCCTTCCATCGGACACGCGTCCACGCCGAGCACGGCAGCACAGGTCATGATGTTGCCGAGCGCGATGTAGCATTGCCGAGCCGCCCATTGGTGCGCGGCTTTTCCGCGCGGGCCGTTGACGACGTCGCCCACCATCATGCCGCGATAGCCACCCAACGATTCCGTCGTCACGCCGCGAATCTGTGTGGTGCGCAAAATAAATTTATCCACGTCCGCCTCCTTCATCTCCGTGCGCGCAAGAAACACGACGTAGTGCGAGCAGTCCACAACCTGTTTCTGCCCCCACGACTGTGGCAGCAAAGCGGCGCGAACGGCCGCGTCTTGCACTACGAGAAATTTATACGGCTGCAATCCGTAGCTCGTTGGCGTGAGGACGAGCGATTTTTCCAGCGCAGTCCAGACGTGCGCGGGAATTTTCGCGGTGGCGTCAAAAACTTTGGTGGCGTAACGCCAGTTGAGATCAGCTAGGAGTTGTTCAGTTTTTTGAATCATATAATGTGCGCAGAAAATTACACAGCGGCGGCAAAATGCAAATAATCTTTACGGTAGTGCCTTTATTTGTAAGCGACGAGGCAATGAGTCGTTGGGGCAGCACTACTCCAGTCGTGACCTACGGCCAAATTAACGCACTGCCAACTTTGCGGCTCATTTGACAACGAGTTGGACGCTGCTAGCTTGGCGAGGTGAAAATTTTCGCAGCGCACGCACGATTGATGACTTTGATGCTACTTGTGGCGATGTCGTTCAGCGCAGCGGCGCAATTGGCGCGCGTGCCGAACACGTCGCTCACCAACCTGCCGCCGGTTCCGCCGCAGCTTGGTTACGCCATCAATAATGCATTCGCGGGGGTGACGTTCAGCTTGCCGGTCTGCCTTGCGTCGCCGCCGGGCGAGACAAACCGGCTGTTCGTTTTGGAACAGGCGGGTAACATTGTGGTCATCACCAATCTTGCCAACCCGACGCGGACGGTGTTCATGTCGCTGAGCGTTTTGTCGGACGGCGAATCCGGCTTGCTGGGACTGGCGTTTCATCCGGGCTTCGCGACCAACCGGTATTTTTTTGTTTTCTCCTCGCGCCAACTGACCACAACGCAAGGCTCGGGGCGGCATCAAGTTATTTCGCGCTTTCAAGTCACGGCTACGAATGCCAACGTGGCGTTGGCCAACACCGAGTTGGTGCTGATCCAGCAGCTTGATTCGGCAAACAATCACAATGGCGGCGATTTGCATTTCGGCGCGGACGGCTATCTTTATGTTTCCGTCGGCGACGAGGGCGCACAATACAATGGCAACCGTAACGCGCAAATCATCACCAATAAATTTTTCTCCGCTATCCTGCGGCTGGACGTGGACAAGCGGGCGGGAAATTTTTTGCCCAATTCCAATCCGGCGAGCACGACGAATTATTTCATCCCGGCGGACAATCCGTTCGTCGGCAAAACAAATTTCAATGGACAGAACTTCAGCGCCACGAATGTGCGCACGGAATTTTATTCCATCGGCTACCGTAACCCTTGGCGCTTCAGCTTCGATGACGCGACGGGTTGGATGTATGTCGGCGATGTCGGCCAAGATAATTACGAGGAAGTGGATGTGGTCACCAACGGCGCGAACTGCGGCTGGGCTTACTACGAGGGCGTGCATCTGGCGAAGTCACTGTATAGCCAAAGCACCATTCTCACGAACCCGCCAGCGGGACTGGTTTTTCCGATTCAGGAATACGCTCACGGCAGCGGCACTTCGCAGGGCAACTCGGTGATCGGCGGCGTGGTCTATCGTGGCAACCGCATCACCCAACTTTACGGCGCGTATATTTTTTCCGATTACAACAGCGGCAATGTCTGGATGCTCCGCTACGACGGCAGCAATACAGTTCCTTTCCAGCGCATCGCGGGCGCGTCGTCGCCCGCCGCCATCGGCACCGACCCACGCAACGGCGATGTCCTCTTCTGCCAACACGGCAACAGCCAGATTGGCAGGCTCGATTACAACGCCACGCAAACCGGCGCATCGCTGCCGCCGACGCTGGCAGACACGGGCGCGTTCACGAACCTGACCACGCTCGCACCTGCCGCTGGCATCGTGCCTTACGATCTCAACGTGCCGTTCTGGTCGGACAACGCCGTCAAATCGCGCTGGTTCTCCGTGCCGAACACGAATCTCGCGATCACGTTCAACGCCACCGGCAACTGGTCATTTCCCACGGGCAGCGTGTGGATCAAACATTTTGAAATCGAACTGACCAACGGCGTCACGGCGTCCCGCAAGCGGCTGGAAACGCGTTTCATCATCCGCAACACCAATGGAATTTACGGCATCACTTACCGCTGGGACTCGCTGACGAACGCGACGCTCGTGCCCGAAGCGGGAACCAATGAAACGCTCGTCATCAACGACGGCGGCAATCTCCGCCCGCAAATCTGGCATTATCCCAGCCGCTCGGAATGTCTCGCCTGCCACACGCCAGTCGGCGGCTACGCGCTCGGCTTCAACACCGCGCAACTCAATCGCAGCCAAACCTACGGCGCGCTGACAACGAATCAAATTTCCGCGCTGAATGCCGCTGGATATTTCACACCGCTCGTCACAGACAATCCCGCCACGCTGCTTACGCTCGCGTCGCCGACGAACACGGCGTTTAGTTTGGAATTCCGCGTGCGTTCTTTTCTCGCCGCGAACTGCGTGCAATGTCATCAGCCCGGCGGCCCCGCCGGACGCGCGGCTTGGGACGCGCGCATAATCACACCGACTTTGCTGGCCGGACTCATCACGAACGCGCCCGTCAATAATTTTGGCAGCACAAATAATTTCATCATCGCGCCACGTTCGCCCACCAACTCCGTGCTGCTCACGCGCCTCGGTGCGCGCGACCTCGCCGCGTTGCCATCCATCCAGATGCCGCCGCTCGCGTCCAATCTTACCAATGCGCAAGCGACACAACTCATCACGGACTGGATTAATTCACTGCCGACGGATGGCAGCCCCGCGCCGCCGCAGTTCACTCTCACTGCGCGCGCCAGCAATGCGCTCGTGTTGCGCGGCGGCAATGGCTGGCCGGGTAAAAACTTTCTTGTCCGCACCACGGCCAGCCTGTTCACCCCGCGATCCAACTGGCCGGTGGCGATGACGAACACCTTTGATGCGGGTGGTAATTTCAATTTTACCAACCCGCTGAATCTCGCCGTGCCGCGAATTTTTTATCTCCTGCAAGTGCCGTGATGCGGTAGGATTTCAAGCATGAATCCGCACACTCTCCGCGTCCGCCGCGCCACCGTGGAAGACCTCGCCGCGCTCAAGGCTATCTGGCTTTCCATGGGACTGCCGGCGGAAACGTTGGAATCGCGGCTCACGGAATTTCAAGTCGTCGAACGCGGCGGCGAAGTGGTCGGCGCGATTGGTTTTCAGATTCTGCTCACCGCCGCTCGGTTGCACAGCGAGGGCTACTCGGATTTTTCCGTGGCGGACGCGGCGCGCGAAATGTTTTGGGAGCGCATCCAGAAACTTGCCGCGAGCCACGGCGTTTTTCGACTGTGGACACAAGAAGATTCGCCGTTCTGGCTGCACCAAGATTTTCAAGCCCCGGACGAAGATGCGCTCAGCCGGCTGCCGGAGGATTGGAAAAAATTCGAAGGCCGCTGGCTCACGCTGGAACTGAAAAACGAGGCGGTCATCAACGCCGCCTTCAAAACGCAATTCGCGCAACTTGCCGCTGCGGAAAAACGGTCGGCGGATGAAATCGAAGCGAAGGCGCGTCTGATGCGGCTAGCTATCGTCATCGGCGGCTTCACGATTTTCTTTGGCTGTCTGGCCATCGGCGGCTGGTGGTTCATGCACCACCGTCGCTGAAAGAATTCACCCCGCCACCGGCAGCGAAAATTCATCCGCGTGATACGAGCTGCGCACCATTGGCCCGCTAGCGACGTGGACGAAACCCATTTCTTCGGCGCGGATTTTGTATTCCGTAAATTTCTCCGGCGTCACAAATTCCATCACCGGCAAATGTTTCAGCGACGGCTGCAAATACTGGCCGAGCGTGAGGATGTCGCAATTTGACGAACGCAAATCCCGCATCGCCTGCAAGACTTCTTCCTCGCGTTCACCGAGGCCGAGCATGATGCCGGACTTGGTGTGAACTTTGTCGCCGCGCATCGCCTTCGCTTTTTTCAAAACGCTCAAACTGCGGTCGTAAGTCGCGCGATGCCGCACTTCCGGCGTCAGGCGGCGGACGGTTTCCAAGTTGTGATTGTAGATGTGCGGGTTGGCGTTCAGAACAATCTCGATGCACGCATCGTTGTCCAGAAAATCAGGAACGAGCACTTCGATGACAATTCCCGGATTCAGCTCGCGAACTTTTTCAATCGTCTGGCGGAAATGTTCCGCGCCGCCGTCCTTCAAATCATCACGCGCCACGGCCGTGATGACGACGTGTTTCAATTTCATCCGCCGCGTCGCCTCGGCCACGCGCGCCGGTTCGTCCACTTCGAGCGCGAGCGGTTTGGCGGTGCTGACGGCGCAAAAACCACACGCGCGCGTGCAGCGGTCGCCGGCGATCATGAACGTGGCCGTGCCTTTGCTCCAGCATTCCCAATGGTTCGGGCATTTGGCGCTTTCGCAGACCGTGTGCAGCCTGAGTTCGTCCAGCAGCGAGCGTGTCTGCGTGAACGCGCTGGACGTGGGCAGCTTCAGCCGCAGCCATTCCGGCAGGCGCGGACGCGGTTTCAATTCAGTCGTCGTCATTTCAAATTCATTTTGCCACGGATTGAACACGGATGAAACACGGATTTATGTCGCGCGAAGTTTGCGAATGGAAGGTTGCTTCGCGTTCCTTCGCGGCCTTCGCCCAACCGATAATTTTCCCCATCCGTTTTTTTCGTCTTCAATCCGTGGCTAAAGATTCTTAAAGAACGCGGGCAATTCTTCCGGGCCGAAATCCGCCAGCACTTTACCGTCCACGTCCAGCACCGGCGCGAGTTCCTGGCCGGAAAGGCGAACCATCTCGGCAAACGCCGCGTCGTCCGCGATCACGTCAAGCTTCTCGTAAGCGATGTCGTGGTCGTCGAGCCAGCGCATCGCCTTGTGACACCAACCGCAATACGGCTTGATGAATAAACGGGTTTTCATTTCACGGATTCCAAACAACATGGCCGTAATAACGCCAACAAGCAGAAATGTATTCCAACACGCATAAAAGTAGAGTGCAAATAGACTGAACAAATTGCGAAACGGCAAACACTCGCACCGCCGTCATTTTAACATGATAAAGTCTGTATGAATTAACAAGGGCAAGTGAAGACCAAATGAACGTAAAAATCATCCCTTTGAAAGCTTCGGTCGGAAACCCATGCGTAAGCGGAAAAATAAATACAATCCAGAAAATTACCTGCCAAACAAAAGGAAAACCACGATCAATTGGCGGGAGTTTTCGAGAGGCAACAACGGTTGAAAGCAAAAAACAAACAACCGACGATAGCATGAACAACCAAAAAACTATATCGTCAGTGTTCATCTGAACTACCCGCCAATCTGCTTCTTGTAATACTCCGGTGAAAGCAACGCGTTCAGTTCGGCGGGATTGCTCAATTTAATTTTGAAAAACCAGCCGTCGGTGTCGGGCGCGGTGTTGACGAGCGCGGGATTGTCGGCGGCGGCGGCGTTGACAGCGGTAATTTCGCCGCTAACAGGTGAATAGATGTCGCTCGCGGTCTTGACGGATTCTACCACGGCGCAGGCTTCGCCAGCTTTGACCTTGCGGCCCACGGTAGGCAACTCAACGAACACGATATCAGTCAGCTCGGCCTGCGCGTGGTCGGTGATGCCGACGGTCGCGATGTCGCCGCTGACGCGAACCCATTCGTGTGATTTGGCGTATTTCAGATCGGAAGGAACGTTGCTCATAAAATTATATTGTAAAACTTGTCCGCAGATTACGCAGATTACGCAGATTTTTCAAAACCCAATCTTCATCTGCGAAAATCAGTGAAATCTGCGGATTAACTCTTCTTGTAAATCGGTTTCTTGACAACGACGGCGGCGAAGCGTTTGCCGCGGATTTCAATTTCAATTTTCGTATCCACTACGGCCAGTTCCGGCGGCACGTAGCCCATGCCAATGCCGACGTTGAACGTGGGGCTTTGCGTGCCGCTCACGACTTCGCCGACCGGTGCGCCGTTCGCCCAAATCGCGTAATGCGGACGCGGCGGCGCGGATTTGTCGGTCATCTTGAAAGTGATGAGTTTCTTTTTCACGCCGTTCGCCTTTTGCTCGGCAAGCACGGCGCGGCCATTGAATTCGCCCTTGTCGAGTGACACGAAAAATCCGACGCCCGCCTCGATGGGCGTGGTGTTCTCGTCGAGTTCATGGCCGTAAAGCGGATAGCAGGCTTCGGTGCGCAACGTGTCGCGCGCGCCAAGACCGGCAGGCTTGAGGCCGAAGGGTTGGCCGACGGTGAGCAGACGATTCCAGACGGCCTCGATTTTTTCGTTGGGCGCGACGATTTCAAATCCGTCCTCGCCCGTATAACCAGTGCGACTGATGTAAATAGTGACGTAGTCGAAAATAAAAATGGCGATCTGATTTTTCACCAGCTCGGAAACTTTTTTCACCTCCGCGCCCGCCACCGCGCTGCCGGGAAAGGCGGCATCAATGAACTCTTTCACGCGCGGGCCTTGCACGGCGACGGCGCTGAATTGCGCGCTCAAATTTTTCAAATCGCAGCGTCCGGCGTTTTGTTTTTCCAGCCACGCCACGTCTTCATCAATGCGCGAGGCGTTGATGATGAGCAGGAAATCCGTAGCGTTCATGCGGTAGGCGTAGAGGTCGTCAATCACGCCGCCGCGTTCGTGGCACATCAAAGTGTATTGGCCGAGGCCGACGGGAAGTTTCCGAACGTCATTGGTGAGGACAGAATTCAGAAACGCCTCCGCACCTGCGCCGCCCACAAAAAATTCGCCCATATGCGAAATGTCGAAGATGCCAGCGGCATTGCGGACGGCGAGATGTTCATCCGTGATGCTGGTGTATTGCACGGGCATTTCCCAGCCGCCGAATTCAATGAGCTTGCCGCCGAGTTTCTGGTGCGCGGCGTAAAGTGAAGTGCGTTTCAACATGAAATTATTTTAGCCACAGACAGTCGCGATTGCACACGGATAAAAGCAAACACGGATGAATTTCTTCATCCGTGATCGACTTGAGTTGTGGTTGAATTTAGCCCCACTTCTCTGTCTTCATCTGCTCTTTCGCCAGGCCAAGGCCGTGGACGACGAGTTGCTCGGCGAAATCCACGAGCGCGTTCGGGCCGCAGGCGTAGAAAACGGTGTTCGGTAAATCGGTGGCGATTTCCTTGATCCATTCCGGCGAGATGCGACCGGTGCGGCCCGTCCAATTGTGT